>NZ_SHKL01000001.1:1095000-1395000 GCF_004217185.1 Pseudonocardia sediminis
TCTCGTCGACGGGGCCGTCGGGCTCGATGTCGATCGTGGTGCGCAGCGGGGTCTCCCGCATGAACAGGATCGCGATCAGCGCGAGTGCGGCCAGCGGCGCGGCGAAGGCGAACACGTGCGCGGTGGCGGCGCCGTAGGCCTCGGTCACGATCTGGCGGACGGGGTCGGGCAGTGTGGCGAGGTTCGGGATCGTCCCGCCGGAGACCGACGTCGACCCGGCCGGGATCCCCAGCGCGGCCAGCCCGCTGTTCACACTGCCGGCGACCGAGCCGGCCAGCACCGCGCCCAGCCCGGCGACACCGGCGGAGCCGCCCAGCGAGCGGAAGAACGCGACGGTCGAGCTCGCCGAGCCCATGTCCCGCATCGACACGGTGTTCTGCACGGCCAGCACCAGGTTCTGCTGGGTCATGCCGATGCCGATCCCGACCAGTGCCATGAAGATCGCCAGCTGCCAGTAGGGGACCTCGGCGGAGAGGAACAGGGCCGTGAGCGTCAGACCGGCCGTCAACGACACCGCGCCGAGCACCAGGTAGCGCTTCCACCGGCCGTACCGGGTGATCAGCTGCCCGGCGACGGTCGAGGCGATCAGCATCCCGGCGATCATCGGTAGCGTCATCAGCCCGGCCTGGGTGGCGGTCGCACCGCGGGAGAGTTGGAAGTACTGGCTCAGGAAAACCGTCGAGCCGAACATCGCGACGCCGACGAACAGCCCGGCCACGATCGCCAGCACCACGGTGCGCTGGCGGAACAGGAACAGCGGGATGATCGGCTCGCGGACCCGCGACTCGGTGAGCACCGCGAGTGCGAGTGCGACGATCCCGGCGCCGAGGACGGCCAGCGAGGTCCAGGAGACCCACGGGAAGTTCTTGCCGCCCAGCGAGGTCCACAGCAGGACCGCCGAGACACCGCCCGCGATGAGCAGGGCACCGAGGTAGTCGATGTGCACCTCACGCTTGATCGTCGGCACGCTCAGGGTGCGTTGCAGGACGACCAGGGAGATCGCGGCCAGTGGCACCGCGACGAAGAAGCACCAGCGCCAGCCCAGCGCCGAGTCCACGATGACGCCACCCAGCAGCGGGCCGCCGACGATCGCGACGGACATGATCGCGCCGAGGTAGCCGGAGTACCGGCCCCGCTCGCGCGGCGGGATGATCGCTGCGATCACGACCTGCGCCAGGGCCGTCAGGCCACCCATGCCCAGGCCCTGCAGCACCCGGTAGCCGATCAGCTCCGAGGTGCTGGTGGAGAACCCGCAGAGCACCGAGCCGACGATGAAGATCAGGATCGAGATCTGGACCAGCAGCTTCTTGCTGAACAGGTCGGCGAGCTTGCCCCAGATCGGGGTCGAGGCGGTCATCGCCAGCAGCGACGCCGTCACCACCCACGTGTACTGCGCCTGGCTGCCGCCCAGCTCGCCCAGGATCCGGGGCAGGGCGTTGGAGACGATCGTGGAGGACAGGACGCCGACGAACAGCGCGGTCAGCAGCCCGGACAGCGGGATGAGCACGCTGCGCCTGCTGGTCGCGCCGGCCGCGTCCGGGTCGGGGGATCCGGCGGTACGCACCGGCGCGGTTGTCGAGGTCACCGGACGACTGTACCTTCGGAACGTGCATGCCATGCAAGTTTGCGTTCTGTGCTCTTTCGCACGTCGTGCAGGTTCGGCCGGCCGACGTCGGCGAGGCGCAGGAGTGGGCCGGGTAACCGGTGCCACCCGCCCGTGCCCTGCCGACCGCACTCGCCGGGCCTACGGTGATCGTCATGGTCACCACCGCCGACAAGGCCGCCACACTGCAGAAGCTGCACTCCGACTCCGAGCTGCTGCTCGTCGTCAACGTCTGGGACGCGATCACCGCGAAGGTCGTCGCGGAGACCGAGGGGACGAAGGCGCTCGCCACCCCGAGCCACGGCATCGCCGCCTCGCACGGCTACGACGACGGCGAGAACATCCCGCGCGACGAGATGATCGAGGCCATCGGCCTGATCGTGCGCACCGCGGGCGACCTCCCCGTCACCGCCGACCTGGAGTCCGGATACGGCGACCCGGGCGGCACGGTCGCCCGCGCGATCGGTGTCGGCGCGGTCGGGGCGAACCTCGAGGACAAGGTCGCTCCGCTGGCCGACGCGGTGAAGGCCGTCGAGGCCGCCGTCGCCGCGGCGGAGAAGGAGGGCGTGCCGTTCGTGCTCAACGCCCGCACCGACGCGTTCCTCAAGGCCGGCGACAAGGACCCGGAGGAGGTCCTGACCGACGCGATCGCGCGCGGCAAGGCCTACCTCGACGCCGGTGCGTCGAACTTCTTCGTGCCCGGCAAGCTCGACGAGACCCAGGTCGGGCGCCTGGTCGAGGCGCTCGGGGAGCGCAAGGTCAACCTGATCGGCATCCCCGGCTCGATCCCGCTGGCCCGCGCGCAGGAGCTCGGCGTCTCCCGCGTCTCCTACGGCCCGTGGAGCCAGAACGTCGCGCTCACCGCCCTGGCCAAGCTGGCCGAGGACGTCTACGCCGGCGGCGGCCTGCCCGCCGACACCCGCAAGCTGAACTGATCGCCGGTGCGGGCGGGCTCAGCCGGGCCCGCCCGCCACCCGCCGGACGATCTCGTGGGTCTCCGGGTCGTGGAAGACCCGGTCGATCTCGTGGATGCTCTGCGCGCTGCCCTCGGCGAAGCCGACGTTCTGCCACAGCTCGAACAGGCGCTTCTGCGACGCGAGCCCGGCCCGGGACTTCCCGGCCAGCGACGACGCCAGCTCGGTGGCGCGCGCGTCGACGTCGTCGACGATCTCGTTGAGGAAGCCCCAGTCCGACATGGTCGCCGCGTCGTGGACGTCGCCGGTGAGCATGATCTGCTTGGCCCGGGCGAGGCCGACGTACTGCGAGAGCAGGGCCGACTCCATGATGCACGGCAGGCCGATATCGATCTCCGGGAGCCCGAAGCGCGAGCCCGGTGTGGCGATCCGCAGGTCGCAGGCCAGGGCCAGCTCGAACGCCGCGCCCAGGCAGTGCCCCCGCACGGCGCAGATGGTCGGGACCTGCGCCTGACGGACGGTGTCGAGCATGTGCTTGACGGCGCCGATGACGTCGGGGGTCCGGTCCGGGTCGGCCACCAGCCCGGCGAACGTGTCGAGGTGCATCCCGGCGGAGAACGCGCGATCGCCCGCGCCTCCGAAGACGATCACACGCGCCGTCGCGGCACCCTCGTGGACGGCGGTGGCGACCTCGTCGACGTCGGAACGGGTCAGGGCGTTCAGCTTGTCCGGGCGGTTCAGCGTCACGTACCGGACGTCGTCGACGTCGGTGATCAGGACCATTGCTGCGGGCCTCCGTGGGTCGGCGGGTCAGGGGGACGCGAGGAAGACCGCGCCGGCGGTGACGAGGTCGTCGACGGCGGCGTCGTCGTAGCCGAGGTCGCGCAGGACCTCCGCCGAGTGCTCGCCCGCGCGGGCCGGACCGCGCTCATGGGCGGGGAACCGCCCGTCGAACCGCACCGGGTACCCGACGGCGCGGGACCCGCCGTCGCCGGACAGGCCGGTGTCGTTCACCGGCAGCGTCGGGCCGAGGCCCGGGTCGGACACGACGTCGTCGAAGTCGTTGACCGCGGCGGTGAGCACGTCGGCGTCGCGCAGCAGCGGGAGCCACTCGGCCTGGGTCCGCTGCGCCAGCAGGGGGGCGATCTCGGCGTTGAGGGCGGTGCGGTGCTCGACCCGTGAGGCGTTGTCGACGTAACGGGGATCGCTGGTCAGGTCCTCGCGGCCCAGCACCCGGCACAGGTTGCACCAGTGGCTCTCACGCAGGCAGGAGACGGTGACGTACCGGCCGTCGGCGGTGGCGAACGCGCCGGCCGGGGCGAGGAACGCGTTCTGGTTGCCCTGCCGTCGCGGGGGCTCGCCGGTGTGCAGGAACTCGGTCAGCGGCAGGCCCTGCAACGCCGCGGCGGCGTTGATCAGGCTGACGTCGACGCGCCGCGCGCTCGCCGGATTGTGCAGCGCGGCGAGGATGCCCTGCACCGCGAACAGCGCCGCGGTGAAGTCCACGACCGGCACCGCGACCCGCAGCGGCGGCCCGTCCGGCTCGCCGATCAGGTCCATCAGACCGCTCGCGGCCTGCAGGCCGGTGTCGTTGCCCGGCAGCTCCGCGTAGGGACCGCCGGGGTCGAACGCGCTGACCGTGGCGTAGACGATCCCCGGCCGCAGCGCCGTGACGTCGTCGAAGCCCAGCCCGAGGCGGTCCATCGCGCCGGGGCGGTAGTTGGACACGATCACGTCGCTGCGCCGCACGAGATCCCGGACGACCTGCTGCCCGCCGTCGGTGCGCACGTCGAGGCCGAGGCAGCGCTTGTTGCGGTTCATCGCCACGAACACCGAGCCGAATCCCTCGTGCAGGATCGCGCCGGACGTCCGTCCCCAGTCGCCCTGCGGACGTTCGATCTTGACGACGTCCGCGCCGAGATCACCGAGCACGGACGCGGCGTAGGGCCCGGCGATGCCCTCGGTCATGTCCAGCACGCGGACGTCGTGCAGCGCCGGTTCGGTCATGCCTCCGCCTCCCGGTCCATGGTCACCAGCGAACGCGGTGCGGCGTCCCGCTGTCCAGGGGCTGCCGCGGTCCCGGAGACTCAGACCGTCGCGCGCAGCGGGTGGCGTTCCAGGATCCTGTCGACGACGAGCTTCGCCGTCTCCGCGCAGGCCGTCGTGCCGCCGTTGGCATACTCCTTGACCCCGTCGCCGACGTTCCACAGGTTCGCGATCGGCGTCTCGGGCGTCAGGTCGTAGCCGGCGACCGCGCGTTGCGGCGGCCAGCCGTCGCGCATGACGGCGACCGACAGGATCCGGGCGTCGTCGAAGCCGGGGACCTGCTCGCGCAGGTCCGCCTTGAGCAGCTCGATCTCCTGCTCCTCGTCGAAGTCGCCGACCGCGGGCTTCGGGACCGAGCCGCCGACGTAGAGGTTCCAGCCGGGCGGGGCCATCTCCGGGCAGGTGTCGGTGAAGTTCGCGACGTAGCAGAGCCGCCGGGACTTCGAGAACAGCAACATCCCCGGCACGTCGACGAGACGGTCGCGGCTGGCGAAGTTCAGGGCCAGCATCGAGCACGGGCGGTCCTTGAGCCGGACCTGCTCCAGGTAGTCCGCGGGCAGGTGCTCGGCTCCTACCAGGCCGACGGTCGCGGCCGGGCCGGCGTCGCTGACCGCGACCGAGCAGGCGACCTCGACCTGCGCGCCGTCGCGCAGCACGGTCGCGCCGGTGACCCGCCCGTCGGCGACGTGCAGGGCCTCCACCTGCGACGACAGCCAGATCTCGCCGCCGCGGCGGGAGACGGTCGCGGCGAGGGACTCCCAGACGCCGATCGTTCCGTCCGGGCAGAAGCCGAAGCGCTTGAACGCGGACTTGCGAGTGAAGTAGGTGAGGAACACCCGTGCCGGGAGCTCCTCGGAGCTGACCGCGAACACCGCCGCGCACATGTTGCGGAAGACGCCCTGGACGGCCTCGTTGGTCGAGTACCTCGCCACCCAGTCGGCGGTGGAGAGCTCCTCGCCGGGCAGCGCGTCGTCGTCCTTGCGGGCGGCGCCGATGCCGCTGAGCAGCTTCGCGCCCTGCCGCGTCATCTGGGAGAGCAGCAGGCCCCAGCCGCCGCGGGTGACGTCGAGGTCCTTCGACCCGACCCGGTAGAGCACCGGGACCTCCGGTGCACGGACGTCGAACTCGGCGCCGACCTCGGCGAACGTCTCCTCGGTGATGCCGCCGACCTCGATCACGATGGCGCCGTCGTTGACGCGGAAGCCGTCGATGTCGGT
Source organism: Pseudonocardia sediminis (assembly GCF_004217185.1). Lineage (NCBI taxonomy): Bacteria > Bacillati > Actinomycetota > Actinomycetes > Pseudonocardiales > Pseudonocardiaceae > Pseudonocardia > Pseudonocardia sediminis. Next base: position 1,100,781 of record NZ_SHKL01000001.1, read on the forward strand.
GGTGGAGGCGCGTCCGCCGACCTTGTCCAGGCTCTCCACGACGAGCGTGCGGTAGCCGGCGTGCGCGAGCCGCGCGGCGGCGAACAGGCCACCGGCGCCGGCGCCCACCACGAGCGCGTCGAACGTGGCCTCGGGCGTGGGGTCGGGCACCGGGATCTCCTCTGATCGGCTACTTAATTCAGAGTAAATTAAGTGGACCGGGCCGTCAAAGGGCTCTCGGGGCCATGCCGTCAGGGCCGCAGCGCGTGCAGGACCATCGACTGCGCGATGCCGATGACCTCGTCGATCCCGCCGCGCTCGGGGTCCCACCACTCCGCGGCCCAGTTCAGCGACCCGAGCACCATCATCCGCGCGACCGCCGGGTCGAGGCCGGTGCGCAGCTGCCCGGCCGCGGCGAGGTCGGCGACGAGTCCGCGCCAGATCTCGTTGTAGGCCGCGACCTCGGCCATCGCCCGCGCGCCGACCTGCTCCGGGAGCTGGTTGCCGTTGCGGATGATGGCGCGGGAGTAGTCGGAGATCTCCAGCTCGTGGCGCAGGTGCGACTCGACGGCGGCCGCGATCCGGTCGGCCGGGGGAGTGCCGGGCGGCAGGGCGGCGAGCGCGTCGGTGAGGTGCGAGCGCATCGCCTCCGCGCCGACGAACATGACCTCCTCGATGAGGTCCTCGCGCGAGGGGAAGTAGTAGTAGATCGCCGGGGCCTGCACCTGGGCCTGCTCGGCGATGTCGACGAGCCGGGAGCCGGCGAACCCCTTGCGGGCGAGGACGGCGGCGGCCGCGTCGAGCAGGCGTCCGCGGGTCTGTGCCGACTTCGACCCCGGCCCCTCGGTCTCGTGTCGCGGCGTCCGGCGGGGCATCGGCCGATCGTATGGCGCGGGCGTCCCCGGGCGCTCAGGGACGCGCTCGTCCGGCGATGTCGCGCCCGATGATCTCCTTCATGATCTCGGTGGTGCCGCCGTAGATCGTCTGGATCCGGCCGTCGACGAACGCCCGGGCGACCGGGTACTCCAGCATGTAGCCGTACCCGCCGTGCAGCTGCACGCACTGGTCGGTGACGCGTTTCTGCAGCTCGGAGAGGTACCACTTGCCCTTGGCCGCGTCGACGGCGGTGAGCTCGCCGGCGTTGAACGCGTGCACGCACCGGTCCACGTAGGCCTCGGCGACGTCGAGCTCGGTCTCCATCTCGGCGAGGACGAAGCGGCTGTGCTGGAAGTCCCCGACGGCCTTGCCGAACGCGGTGCGGTCGAAGCAGTAGCGCACCGTCGCGGAGTAGACCTCCCGGGCGACGGTGTAGGCCGAGGCGATGATGCCGAGCCGCTCCTGCGGGAGGTGGCTCATCAGGTGTGCCATCCCGCGGCCCTCGGTGCCGATCAGGTTCTCGGCCGGGACGCGGACCCGGTCGAAGTACAGCTCGCCGGTGTCCTGGCCGTGCAGTCCGACCTTCTCCAGGGTCCGCCCGCGGGTGAAGCCGGGCATGTCGCGCTCGACCATGAGCAGGCTGAAGCCGTGTGACCCGGCGTCCGGGTCGGTGCGCACCGCGACGATCACGACGTCGGCGGTGGCCGCGCTGGAGATGAACGTCTTGGAGCCGGTGAGGATCCAGTCGCTGGTCTCGTCCCCCGGAACGTCACGGTGCGCGGCGGTCCGGATGCCCTGCAGGTCGCTGCCGGTGCCGGGCTCGGTCATCGCCAGCGCGCCGAGCAGCTCGCCGCGGGTGAACGGGACGAGCCAGCGCTTGCGCTGCTCCTCGGTCGTGAGGTCGAGCAGGTAAGCGAGCACCAAGTCGTCCTGCAGGCCCAGCGTCATCCCGAACGACGTCGCCCCGATTCGGGCGACCTCTTCGTTGACGACCATCCGGTAGCGGTAGTCGGTCTCGCCGGAGCCGCCGTACTCCTCGGGGACGGACAGTGCGTAGACGCCCTGCTCCGCCGCGGTGCGGAAGACCTCGCGGTCGATCCGCCGCTCGGCCTCCCAGTCGAGGAAGCGGGGAGCGACATCACGGGCCAGGAACTCCCGCACCGTGGCCCGGTACTGCTCGTGGTCGTCGGTGTAGAGCGTGCGCCGCATGAGAGCTCCTCGTGTTTTGAAACGAAGATAGAATATGCGGCCGGTCCGGGGCCAGGGTGGGCGCTCAGTCGCTGCCGGTGCCCAGGCCGCGGCGGACCAGGAGCTGCGCCGTGCGGACGGTGTCGGCCAGCGAGCCGCGCTCCTCGCGCCACCACTCCGGGGCCCAGTTCAGGGCGCCGATGACGAGCATCCGGGCCGCACCCGGGTCGAGGCGGGGCTCGATCTCGCCGGCGGCGACGGCGTCGTCGATCAGGGAGCGCCACAGGTCGCCGTAGCGGCGCTGGTCGACGAGCTGGACCTCGCGGATCTCGGTCGGCAGCTGGGCGGCGTTGCGGATCGCGGCGGCGGAGTAGGCCGAGTCCTGCAGGACCACCTCGAGGTGCGCGGCGACCGCGGTCAGGATCCGTTCCATGCCGGTGGCGTCGGCGGGCATCGCGGCCAGCGAGACCTCGACGTGGGCCATCGTGCGGCGCAGCCCGACCTGCACGACCTCCTGGATGACGTCGTCGCGGGACGGGAAGTAGTAGTAGATCGCCGGAGCCTGCAGCTGCGCGATCTCGGCGATGTCGGACAGGCGGGTGCCGGCGTAGCCGTTGCGATTGAGGACCTCCGCGGCGGCGTCGAGGATCCGCTCCCGCGTACGCGCCGACTTCGAGTCCGGCCGCGCGCCGTCGTCGCTCACCTGCGCGGACGCCCGTCGTGCCACGCCGGCGATCCTACGGCGCCCGCGGTGGGTCCGGACACACCCGACGATCACCGCGCACCCGGCGAACCTAGTGTCGGGCGTCGACGACAGAAGGAGCGTGCCCGTGGACGACCACGAACTCCCCGACGACGGCGACATCGAGACCCGCCGCGCGGCGATCACCCGGCTCGGTGAGCAGCTGCGCGAGCTCACCCACGTCATGGTCTCCACCGAGATGCCGACCGACGTGCTCGACGAGGCGACGGAGACGCTCCGCGCACTGACCGGGACGCTCGGCGCGAAGACCCGCGGTCTGCACGAGGTGCCCTCGGTGGACGACTTCGACGCCGGGATCCGGATGTTCAACGCCGGCTCCGGCCCCGCCAACCCGACGGCGCCGCCGGTCGTCGCGAGGATGGTGGACGGCCGCGTCATCGGGCGGGCGACGGTCGGCCTGGCGCACGAGGGGCACTTCACCCTCGCCCACGGAGGCATCCTGGCGGTGCTGCTCGACGACGTCCTCGGCCGGACCGTGATCGCGCACGCGACCGCGCCCTCGATGACCGCCGGTCTCGAGCTGCGGTATCGGAAGCCGGTCCCGCTGCACACGCCGCTGGTGATCACCGGCGAGCTGGTCGGGATCGAGGGCCGCCGGGTGACCGTCCGCGGCACGATCTGCGCCGAGGCGGAGCCGGACGTGGTCCTGACCGAGGCCGACGCGCTGTTCGTCCAGCTGCGCGAGGACCAGATGGTGACGATGTTCGGCTCGACGACCGGCGCCGGAGCGGGCGTTGCGCAGGCCTCCGAAACGTGACTAATCTCGATTAAAATTTCCGGGGGATGTCGAGGAGGCCATCGATGACCGAGACGATCGAGCGCAGGCGCGCGGCGCTGGAAGCGCGGTTCCCGGTGTGGTCGCCGACGACCCTCGACGGGTTCCTCGACCGCTGCGCCGCCGAGTTCGGCGACCGTCCGCTGGTCCTGACCGACGAGCGGACGCTGACCTACGCCGAGACGCAGGCGTGGTCGCGCCGGCTCGCCGACGGCCTCGCCGCACTCGGGGTCCGCCGCGGGGACCGGGTCGGCATGGTGATGGCCAACCACCTCGAGTTCACGCCGCTGAAGTTCGCGATCGCTCGGGCCGGGGCGGTGGCCGTCCCGTTCAACTACCTCTACCAGGCCGCCGAGCTGGCCTACGTCCTGCGCCAGTCCCGGTGCGCCGTGCTGATCACGATGACCGGGTTCGCCGGGCTCGACTACCCGGCCATGCTCGACGAGATCGCGCCCGGATGGGAGAACGGTGCGACCGACGCGCTGCCCGACCTGCACACCGTCGTGCAGCTCCCGACGATCCTCGACGCCCGCGAGCATGTCCGCACCGTCGACGAACTGGGCGTCCTCGGCGACGAGCACCCGGGAGCCTCCGACGGCGCCCGCGCCGAACCCGACGACCTCGGCGACATCCTCTACACCTCCGGGACGACCGGGTCGCCCAAGGGCGTGATGGTCACCCACGACGCGGTGCAGCGCACCGGCTACGCCTCGGCTCTGACCAGGGCGTTCGAGGACGGACGACGGATCCTGTTCTCGCTGCCCTGCTACCACATGTTCGGCTACGTCGAGGGCCTGCTGGCGGCGATGATCGTCGGCGGCGCGATCGTCCCGCGCACCTCGTTCACCCCGTCCGACTACTTCGCCGGCATCGAGCGGCACCGCGCCACCGAGATCCTCTGCGTGCCGACCATGACGGTGGCGCTGCTGGAGTCCCCGGACCGGCCGGGCCGCGACCTGTCGTCGGTGTTCGCGATCCTCTCCGGCGCGGCTCCGGCCCCGGTGTGGCTGTGGGAGAAGGTGCGGGCCGAGCTGGGGATCACCGAGATCACCACCGGCTACGGCATGACCGAGTGCGGCGGCGCGATGACGATGACGCTGCCCGAGGACCCCCTGGAGCGGCACTCGACGACGGTCGGGCGGGTCAAGCTCGCCGGCGTCGCGGGCCTTCCCGACCGCGGCGGCGACCTGTGCCACTACCGGGCCGTCGACCCCCTGGACGGCACCGAGCTGCCGGCGGGGGCGGAGGGCGAGCTGATCTCCCGCGGCCCGACGCACATGCTCGGGTTCTTCGAGAAGCCCGAGGAGACCGCGGCCGGGCTGCGCGACGGATGGGTGTTCTCCGGCGACCTCGGCCGCGTCGCCGACGACGGCTACCTGCAGATCACCGGGCGCAGCAAGGAGCTCTACAAGAGCGGTGGCGAGCTCGTCATGCCCAAGGAGGTCGAGGAGCTGCTCACCCGGTACCCGGGCGTCAGCCAGGCTTACGCCGTCGGCGTCCCGGACGACCGGTGGGGCGAGGTCGGCTGCGCGTGGATCGTGCCCGAACCCGGCGTCACGCCGGACACCACCGAGCTGCTCGCCCTGTGCAAGGAGAAGCTCGCCCGGTTCAAGGTGCCCAAGCACATCCTGCTCATCGCCGCCGACGAGCTCCCGACGACGCCGACCGGCAAGGTGCAGAAGTTCCGCCTCGCCGCCCGCGCCAAGGACGTCCTGGGCGGCTGACGCCGCCCGTGCGCGGATATCGCTGCTCCGGCAGCGATATCCGCGCACGACCTCGTCAGGACAGCTGCTCGCGCAGGACGAACTTCTGGACCTTCCCCGACGCGGTGTGCGGCAGCTCGTCGAGGAAGAACCAGCGCACCGGCACTTTGAACGCGGTCAGCCGGGCGAGGCAGTGGTCGATCAGCTCCTGCTCCAGGGTGTCGGGCGGCGGCTCGTGCGTCGTCACCGCGACGGCGACGATCTCGCCCCACGTCTCGTCCGGCAGTCCGATCGCGGCCGACTCGGCGACGGCGGGGTGCTCGGCGAGGGCGATCTCGATCTCGGCGGGGGAGATGTTCTCGCCACCGCGGATGATCAGCTCCTTGAGCCGCCCGGACAGGGTGATCATGCCGCGTTCGTCCATCGAGCCGAGGTCGCCGGTGTGCACGTAGCCGTCGGCGTCGACGGTGGCGGCCGTGGCCTCGGGGTCGTCGTGGTAACCGATCATCTGGTTGTAGCCGCGGGCGCAGACCTCGCCGGCGACGCCCAGCGGGACGACGTCACCGGTCACCGGGTCGACGATCCGCGCGCCGGTGTGCGGAAGCGGCCGTCCGACGCTGGTGACCAGGTCCTCGCGGGTGTCGCTGCGCCGGGTCAGGCTGAGCACGGGGGAGAGCTCGGTCTGCCCGTAGAGGTTGTGCACCGACGCCCCGAACGTCGCCGTGACGGCCTCGATCATGCTGCCCGGCACCGTCGACGCCCCGACCAGCACGGTGTCCAGGTGTGGGGCCTCGCCGCCGGACTGCCGGGCCGCGTGCAGCACCGCGCCGAGCACGGTGGGCACGCTCATCAGCACCGAGGCCTTCTCCCGCGCCATCGCCTCCAGCACCGCGGCCGGGTCGAACTTCTCGATCAGCACCACCGTCCCGCCGAGGAACGCCGGGCCCAGGTGCGAGATCACGCAGCCCGCGGTGTGGAACGACGGCAGCGGCGCGATCGCGACGACGCCCTCACCGACGTCGGCGGTGCGCATCGTGAGCTGGGCGTTGTTCACCAGCGACCGGTGTGCCAGCAGGACGCCCTTCGGACGCCCGGTGGTGCCGGAGGTGAACTGCATCATCGCCGGCCGCTCGGGTCCGCTCCGCTCGGCGAGGTCGACCGGCTCGCCGCGCAGCGCGGACTCGTCCGACAGGCTGATCACGTGCTCCACGGCGTCGACGGCGGCGGTCACCTGCGCGACGGTCGCGGTCAGGTCGTGCCCCCGCGCGGTGTCGGCGTGGATCAGCACGGTCGCCCGGGACAGCCGCAGCGCGTACTCCAGCTCGTTCGGTGTCTGTGCCGGGTTCAGCGCCACGAGCGTCACCCCGGCCAGCGCCGCCCCGTACTGCACGTGGATCCACTCGGCGACGTTCGGCGCCAGAAGCGCGACGTGCCCGCCCGGTCCGGTCAGATCCAGCAGGGCGCCTGCGATCCGGCGCGCGGAGCCGAGCATCTCGGCGTAGGTCCAGCGACCGGGCTCGCCGGCGTGCGTGGTCCCGACGAGCGCCGTGACGTCCGGGTTCTGCTCGGCCTGCAGCTGCAGGAGCCCGCCGACCGTCGTCTCCAGCAGCGGGATCTCGTCGCGTTCCGGCCACTCGGAGCGGGTGACCGTCGTGCGCTGGATCGACTCGGTGCTCATGTGGCGGCCTCCGGAACCGGACGAAGGTGACGTGGCTCACCCATTGAACACAAGTTAAAACCTGTGTCCGGATCCGGTCAACGCCCGGGCCGCGGAACAGAGGTCGGTGAGCGACGGTGGGATCGCCGACCGAGCGTCACGAAACGGTTGTCCGAACGCCAGAACGTGACACTCGACCGGAAGCATGCAGTCGAGCGTCACGTTGTGGTCGATCACGCCGCCACAACGTGACGGTCACTTCCGACTGCGACCCACCGGTGCGTTCGGGTCGGCCCGAACCGGCGGTCGCGAGGCGCACGGCCCGATCCGCCCCGGCGAGGCGGCCCGGTCGACGTCATGGGCTCTCAGTACGAGGCGGGGAGTCCCAGGCTCCGCTGGGCCACGAAGTTGAGCACCATCTCCCGGCTCACCGGAGCGGTCTTGAGCATCCGGGCGACGAACCACAGGTCGGCGAGCCCGTACTCCAGTGACATCCCGTTGCCGCCGTGCGTCTGCATGGCCTGGTCCAGGGACCTCAGCGACGAGTCGGCGGCGGCGAACTTTGCGATGTTCGACGCCTCGGCGGCGTCGGCCCCGGCGTCGAACAGCTCCGCGGCGCGGAAGGCCATCAGCCGGGAGAGCTGCGTGCCGATGTAGGACTCGGCGAGCGGGTGCGCGACGCCCTGGTGCGCACCGATCGGGACGCCCTTCCAGACCGCGCGCTCCTTGGCGTAGCGCGACGCCTTGCCCAGCGCGTAGCGGGCGATGCCGTTGCTGATGCACGCCGCGGTGATGCGCTCCGGGTTCAGCCCGGCGAACACCTGCGTCAGCCCCTTGCCGACCTCGCCGATCAGGGCCTCCGGGCCGACCCGGACGTCGTCGAGGAACACCGTGAACTGGTGCTCGGGCTGGCGCAGCGCGGCCTTGATCGGCTGGAACGTCAGCCCGGCCGAGTCGGTGGGCACGACGAACAGCGACAACGGGTGCCGCCCGCTCGGGCCCGCGTCCGGCATCCGCGTCACGACCAGGACGGCGTCGGCCTCATCGATCCCGGACGTCCAGTACTTGGTGCCCGAGATCTGCCAGCCCTCGCCGTCCGGACGCGCCGTGGTGGTGATCTCGTGGCTGTTCGAGCCGGCGTCGGGCTCGGTGATCGCGAACGCCATCTTGAGCGTCCCGTCGGCGATCCCGGGCAGCCAGCGCGACTTGAGCTCGTGGCTGCCGTGCGCGTCGATGATCGTCCCGCAGATGGCGGGGGAGATGACCATCATCAGCAGCGGGCAGCCCTGGGTGGACGCCTCCTCGACGACGACGGCCAGGTCGGTCATCGTGCCGCCGCCCCCGCCGTAGGCCTCGTCGAGGTGCACTCCGAGGAACCCGGCCGCGCCGAGGTCCTTCCACAGCTCGGTCGGCTCCACGTGACGCTCGGAGCAGTCCATGAAGTAGTCGTGGCCGTACTTCCCGACCAGCTTCCCGACGGACTCGCGCAGCGCGGCGCGCTCCTCGGTGTCGGCGACGATCAGCGAGCTGTTCATCTGTTACTCCCGGGGTGGGTCAGCGGCCGGTGAAGCCGGGACGGCGGCGCTGCGCGAACGCGGCGATGCCCTCCGCGGCGTCGTCGGTGGCGGCGACGTCGACGATCGCGGTCTTCTCGGCGTGCAGCTGCTCGCCGAGCGGTGTCTCGTAGCTGGTGCGCAGCAGCCGGCGCATACCGCCGAAGGCGCGGGTCGGACCGGCCGCGATCGTCCGGGCGACGGCCTCGGCCTCGGTGTCCACGTCGTCGGCGGGCACGACGCGGTTGAGCAGGCCCCACTCGAGGGCCTCGTCCGCGGTGAGCCGGCGGTTGAGCAGGAACATCTCCTGCGCGCGGCGCATGCCGACCAGCCGCGGCAGGTACCAGGTGTTGCCGCCGTCCGCGGTCAGGCCGAGCCGCCCGTACCCGACGGCGAACACCGCGTCGGTCGCGGCGACCGCGTAGTCGGCGGTGCAGACCAGGCCCAGCCCACCGCCGGCGGCCGCGCCCCGTACTCCGACGACCAGCGGCGCGTCGATCGCGGCGAAGCGCTCCAGGGCGAGGTGGTAGTCGTCGATCATGCGGCGCAGCAGCGTCGGCAGCTCCGCGTGGGCGGTGCCGGACATCAGGCCGATGTCGCCGCCTGCGGTGAGCATCGGCCCGTTGCCGCGCAGCAGCACGACGCGCACGGAGTCGTCCTCGGCGATCAGCGTGGCGGCCTCGCGCAGGTCGCGGGCCATCGCGACGTCGATCGCGTTGCCGTCGTCGGGGCGGTTCAGCCGCAGGTCGGCGACGCCGTCGGTGATCGTGAGGGTGAGCGTGGTGAACGGGGACGCGGCGTCGCGCCAGCGGGCGGTGTCGGTGTACTGCTCGAGGTGGGTGATCCGGCCGCCGTCGACCGTCAGCAGGTGGGCGAACGCGGCGTCCAGCGTCGTGCCGCCCCGGCGTCCCGAGCCGGTGTAGCGGCCGGTGACCAGCAGCCGTCCGTCGGCCAGCTCGAGGAACCGCTCCGGCTCGGCGCGGGCGCGGAAGCCGCGGCCGATCGCGCCCCAGCCGTCGCGGCGCATCGCCTCCGCGCCGTCGTGGGTCCCGGCACCGTCCGGCATCCCGTCGGCCAGGACGCCGACGAAAGCAGGGTCGACCAGGGCGTCCAGCGTCTCGGCGTCGCCGCCGGCGAGAGCGTCGTAGAGCCGCCGGGCCAGCTCGGCGGGAGCAGCGGTGACGGTTCCGTCCACGATGACGCCTCCTCGTTTCTAATCAAGAATAGACACGGCGCGGAGCGGTCGTCAACGCACGTGATCACGGCATCGACGAGCCCCCGCCGACGGCCACGACCTGCCCGGTGACCTGCCGCGCGGCGACGTCGGAGGACACCCAGACGACGGCGTTGCCGACGTCGGTGGGAGTGGTGAGACGGCGCAGCGCCTGCGTCCGCACCACGGAGTCGATCTGCTCGGGGGTGAACATCGCGTCCTTCCCGCGGGCCCACACGCTGCTCGCGCCGACCGGCGCGTCGTCCGGCGGGACGACCAGCCCGGGGGCGACGACGTTGGAACGGATGCCGTGTCGTCCGTGCTCGCGGGCGACGGTGCGGGCCAGCGAGATCAGCCCGGCCTTCGTGGAGCCGTAGATGCCCTGGCGGATCGCGCCGAACGCGGAGTCGCTGGACAGGAACACCACCGCGCCACGCCCGGCCTCGCGCATCGGGCCCAGCGCGGCCTGCGTGCAGTCGATCGCGGCGAACAGGTTGACCCCGATCGTCTTCTCCCACAGGGCGCGGTCGGTCTGCTGGGCGAACCAGCCCGGCTCGCTCCAGCCGGCGTTGTTGACCAGGACGTCGATCCCGCCCCAGCGCTCGACGATCCGCCGCGTCACCGCCGCGCCCGCGCCGTCGGTGGTGAGGTCGATCGCGACGGCGTCGGAGTCGGGGGCGCCGAGATCGCGCAGTTCTGCGGCCACCGAGTCGGCCTGCTCTCCGTCGACGTCGACGACGAGCACCCGCGCGCCCTCCGCGGCGAAGCAGTGCGCGATCCCGCGCCCGATGTTCGCGCCGCCGCCGGTCACGACCACCCGCGCTCCGCCGAGTCCGAGATCCATGGTGTCCCTCCGGGGTGGGGCGGCTTGCGGTCGCCCGCCGTATCGGCGATGATTTTAATCTGATTTCGACAACTCGGTGAAGGGGGAGCGCGGTGACGACGACGATCGCCGAACGCTACGACGCGCTGATCGAACCGGAGCGCGTGCACGGCTCGCTCTACACCTCCCCGGAGATCTTCGCCGACGAGCTGGAGCAGATCTGGTACCGGACGTGGGTCTACGTCGGACACGTCAGCGAGATCGCGCAACCGAACGACTACGTGCGCAAGACGATCGGCCCGCAGGACGTCGTCATGACGCGCGGCGCCGACGGCGAGGTGCACCTGCTGCTCAACCGCTGCGCGCACCGGGGGAACCTGGTCTGCGAGGCCGACGCGGGCAACTCCAGCTCGTTCCGCTGCCCGTACCACGGCTGGACCTACCGCAACACCGGTGACCTGGTCGGATACCCCTTCCCGCAGGGCTACGGCGGGCGCGGGAAGCTCGACGAGCTGGGCCTGGGCCGGGTGCCGCGGGTCGCGGTGTACCAGGGCTTCGTGTTCGGCAGCTTCGCCCCCGACGGGCCGTCGCTGGCCGAGCACCTCGGCGAGGCGGCGGGCGAGCTGGACCGCCTCGTCCGGCTCTCGCCGCAGGGCGAGGTCGAGATCACCGCGGGCTTCCTCAAGCACCGCGCGCGGGCGAACTGGAAGCTCCTCGCCGAGAACGAGACCGACGGCTACCACCCGCAGTTCGTGCACCAGTCGATCTTCAGCGTGGCCGAGAGCGGGATCGGCGCGCTCTACGGCGAGAAGTCGACCGCCGTCACCCGCGACCTCGGGGGAGGGCACAGCGAGAACGACCTGCGCCCGGAGTTCCGCCGTCTCGCCGCCCCGATGGGGTGGTTCGGCACCACCGAGAAGAAGGTGCCGCACTACGTCGCCGCGATGCGTGAGCGCCACGGCGACGCCGCCGAGGAGATCCTCGTCGAGGGCGCCCCGCACGTGATGATCTTCCCGAACCTGTTCATCGCGGAGATCCAGCTGTTCACGATCCAGCCGCTGGCCGCCGACCTGACCGTCCAGCACGTCACGGCGATCGGGCTCAAGGGCGCGCCGGAGATGAACACCCGGATGCTGCAGCAGAGCATCGGCTCGGTCGGCCCGGCCGGGCTGCTGCTCGCCGACGACACCGAGATGTACGAGCGCAACCAGGCCGGGGTCGCCGAGCTGCGCCCGGAGTGGCTCGACATCCGCCGTGGGGTCGGCCGGGAGAGCGTCGACGAGCGCGGCCTGACGATCGGCGGCGCCACCGACGAGACCGCGATGCGCGGGTTCTGGCGGCACTACAAGCGGTTGATGACGACCGACCGGGTCGCGGCGGGCACGGCGGCGGGGACGCCGCGGTGAACGGTCAGGACATCCGCCGCATCGAGCAGTTCCTCTACCGCGAGGCGCGCCTGGCCGACGAGCACGACTACGACGGCTGGGAGTCGCTCTGGACCGACGACGGCCTGTACTGGGTCCCGGCCGGCGGCGACGACATCGACCCGACGACCCGGATGTCGATCGTCTACGACAACCGCCGCCGCATCTCCACCCGGATCAAGCAGTTCCACACCGGCAAGCGGCACACCCAGATCCCGGCGTCGCGGCTGCGGCGCGTGGTGTCCAACGTGGAGATACTCGGGGCCGAGGGGGCCGAGACGACGGTGGAGGCGAACTTCGTGCTCGTCGAGTCCCGTGAGCGGGGCAAGGAGATCTGGGCCGGGCGTTACACCTACCGGCTGCGCGAGGTCGACGGCGAGCTGCGGATGGCCTACAAGAAGGTCGCGCTGGTGGACAACGCCCGCGTGGTTCCGACGATGTCGTTCCTGATCTGATGGGATCCGTGCCGGTCGAGGTGGTGGGGAACGAGTTCGCGCAGGTCGCCGTGAGTGTGGACACCGACGCGAACAGCCCGCGGCTGCGCATCGAGGACCTGCGCAGCGGCCGGGTCCGGTTCCTCGACGCGCTCGAGCTGGAGACGCTCGTGCACCTCCCGGAGGGGAAGCTGCAGAGCCTGCTCGACCCGTCGGCCGACCGCTGGCGGGAGGACCGGGAGTGAGCTCGACCGAGACCGGGCCCCCGGTCCTGACCACGGTGGACGGCCGCGTCGCGACGGTCCTGCTCAACCGCCCGCACGCGCGCAACGCCGTCACGATCGCGTTGGCGCGGGGACTGCACGACGCTCTGGCCGACGCGGCCGGAGGCGCGGACGTGATCGTGATCCGGGGCGCGGGCGGGAACTTCTGCGCGGGCGGGGACTTCCACGAGGTCTCCCGGCTGCGCGAGGAGGGACCCGACGCGCTGCGGCCGTTGTTCGAGACGTTCATCTCCGCCTGCGAGCTGATCGCGGAGCTGCCGGTGCCGGTCGTCGCGGCGGTCGAGGGCTACGCGATGGCCGGTGGCTTCGAGCTGATCCAGTCCGTCGACATCGCGGTCGTGCGCGACGACGCGGTGCTGGCGGACAACCACGCCAACTTCGGCATGATCCCCGGCGGCGGGGGCTCGCAGCGGCTGCCGCGGATCGTCGGGGTGCCGCGCGCGCTCGGGCACATCCTCACCGGCGACCGGCTGACCGGTGCCCGGGCCGTCGAGTGGGGGCTGGCCTACCGCAGCGCCCCGGCGGAGGAGTTCGAGGACGTCGTCGACGCGCTGGTCGCGAACCTGGTGGCCAAGGACGGCGACGCGCTGGCCCGGATCAAGCGGCTGGTGCGCCGGCGCGGCGAGCTCTCCGACGGGCTGGCGGCGGAGACGCGGGAGACGTTGGACCACCTCGCCGGGGAACGCGCCGGCGCGGGCATCGGCCGGTTCACCGGCAGGACGGGAGAGCAGTGAAGCTGATCGAGAGCGGCCCGGTGCTGCTGGACCTCGACGACACCGGGGTCGCGCACCTGCGGCTCAACCGGCCCGAGGCGGCGAACGGGATGGACGTGCCGTTCCTGCGCGGGCTCTACGACGCCGTGATGGTCGCGCACGGGCAGGCCGGTCTGCGGTGCCTGGTGCTCACCGGCGAAGGAAAGCACTTCTGCGCCGGCGGCGACGTGAAGACGTTCGCGAGCAAGGGCGAGGCGCTGCCGGACTACCTGCGCGAGGCGACGGCGTGGCTGCAGAACGTCGCCCAGGGGCTGCTCGCGCTCTCCGCGCCGGTGGTGACGGCGGTGCAGGGCTTCGCCGCCGGTGGCGGCGGGTTCGGGCTGGTGTGTGCGTCCGACATCGTGATCGCGGCCGAGTCGGCGAAGTTCATGTCCGGGGCGACCCGCTCGGGGATGGCGCCGGACGCCGGGTCGTCGGTGACGCTGCCGCAGATCGTCGGGGCCCGGAAGGCGATGGAGATCTTCCTGCTCAACCCGACGCTGAGTGCCGCCGAGGCGCTCGACATCGGACTCGTCACCCGCGTCGTCCCGGACGCGGACCTGCTCGACGAGACGCTCGCCGTCGCCGCGACGCTCGCCGCCGGTGCGCCGCGGGCGCAGGGCGCCACCAAGCGTCTGGTGTGGTCCGGGCTCGGCGGCCGGGTCGAGGCGGCGCTGCCGGAGGAGGCCCGCACGGTCTCCGAGCTGTCCGGCACCGCGGACTCCCGGGAGGGACTCGCCGCCGTGATCGAGCGCCGCGCGCCCCGGTTCACCGGGGCCTGAGCCGGGCCCGGAACGCGGAACGGCCGGCCCGGGGTCGCACTCCGGGCCGGCCGAACATCAACGGGGGAACGGGTCAGGAGACCCGCGGCGTCGAGGACGGCTTCGGGGCCTCGACCTCGTTCTTGCCGTCGTCCTCGGACGGCAGGTGCACGTCGTCGACGGAGATGTTGACCTCGACCACCTGCAGGCCGGTCATCCGCTCGAGGGCGGAGATGACGTTGCGGCGCACGGCCTTCGCGAGGTCGGCGATGGCGACGCCGTACTCCACGACGATGTTCAGGTCGATCGCGGCCTGCTTCTCGCCGACCTCGACCGAGACGCCCTGCGAGGCGTTGGTGGTCGCGCCCGGGATGCGCTCGCGGATCGCGCCGAAGGTCCGCGCCGCGCCGCCGCCGAGGTCGTGCACGCCGTTCACCTCGCGGGTGGCGAGGCCGGCGATCTTGGACACGACCGCCTCGGCGATCTTGGTGCTGCCGTGGTCGGAGGCCAGCGCCGACGAGGACGCGGACACCGGGGCGGAGGGGGTCTGGGCGGCCGGGGTGGAGGCGGCGGAGGGGGTGCTCATCTGATGATCTCCTCTGGTGAGACGTCGCGGCCGGGATGGCCGGCCGTGAACCGTGTGCGGCCGGCCTGAGGTGAGCAGGCCGGGAGCATCTCCTCGACGCTCGCTCCGGCGGACTCTCGTTCCGGGCCGACACATGTAGGACACATTCGGAGGGGTCATCCTCACGCGGAGACCCCGATGATGTGGGTCACAGCCTCAACGGGGCGGGCGCCCGCAGGGGTTCCCGCCGGCGCCGCGGATAAGGTGCCCCGGTGGCCGGCGCACCTGTTCCCGCGGATCTGACCAGCACCGCGAACCCGCGGGTCAAGGCACTGATCCGGCTGCGGAGCCACCGTCGCGCGCGGGTCGAGGCGGGGTCCACTCTCGTCGAGGGACACGACGAGCTGCGGCTGGCGCTGCAGGCCGGGGTACGCCCCACGGAGCTGTACTGGGCGCCGTCGCTGGCCCGCGACGAGCACAGAGGACTCCTCGACGACGTCCGCGCGACCGGGGCGCGGGTCACCTCGGTGAGCCGGGACGTGTTCGACCGGATCGCCTACCGCGAGGGCCCGGACGGCTGGCTGGCCGTGGTGCCGGACCCGGGGTCCGCGATCGCTGACATCGTGCTCGGCCCGCGCCCCCTGGTGCTCGTCGCGGAGGGCATCGAGAAGCCGGGCAACATCGGCGCGATGCTGCGCACCGCCGAGGCGTGCGGGGTGGACGCGGTGATCGGGGCGTCGACCGTCACCGACTTCGGCAACCCGAACGCGGTGCGCGCCAGCAAGGGCACGGTGTTCGCGGTGCCGGTGGCGTCCGCCCCGAGCGCCGAGGTGCTGGACTGGCTGCGCGGGCACGGCGTCCGGATCGCCGTCACCACCCCGGCCGGGACCACCGCGCTCGGCGACGCCCGCCTGGACGGCCCGGTCGCGGTCGTCGTCGGCGCGGAGAGCACCGGGGTCACCGACCTGTGGCTCGACGCCGCCGACGAGACGGTGGTGATCCCGATGCGCGGGAAGGTCAACTCGCTCAACGCGGCCACGGCCGGCGCCGTCGCGCTGTTCGAGGCGAACCGTCAGCGCCACTGAGCGGTTTGGGAGAGATCAGCACTTCGGCGGCGGATCGCGACACGGCTGTCGCGTTCCGCCGCCGAACCGCCGATCATGTCGCGGTCACACCGCGGCCGGGGCCAGCGTCGCCCGCAGGGCCTTCTTGTCGGTCTTGCCGATGTCGGTCAGCGGCATCTCGTCGACGAACGCGATCGTCTTCGGCACGTACATCGCACCCCGGTGCTGCTCGACCAGCGTCTCCAGCTCGGCGGCGGTGAGCGAGTCGTCGCGGGCCACGACGGCGGCGTGCACGGCCTCGGAACCGTCGTCGTCCGGGGCACCGAAGACGGCGGCCTGACGCACCCCGGCGTGCTCCATCAGCGTGTCCTCCAGCTCGGAGGTGTACACGTGCCCGCCGACCACGACGATCATGTCCTTCACCCGGTCCACGAGGTGCAGGTAGCCGCGGGCGTCGAGGTAGGCGACGTCGCCGGTGCGGACCCAGCCGTCGACGATCGTCTCGGCGGTGAGCTCGGGCCGGCGCCAGTACCCGTCCATCTCGGTGCCGGTGCGCACCCACAGCTCACCGCGCTCGCCCTCGGCGACCCGGGTGCCGTCGTCGTCGCAGATGGCGACGTCGGTGGTCGGCATGACGCGCCCGACGGTGCCGAGCAGCTCGGGGTCCAGGTGCTCCTCACGGGTCAGCGCGCTGATCCCGCCCGCCTCGGTCTGGCCGTAGACCTGGATGAACACCGGGCCGATCCGGCGCACCGCCTCGGCCATCCGGGTCGGGTTCGCCGGGGCGCCCCCGTAGATCACGTTCTGCAGGCTGGACAGGTCGGTGCGGTCGAGGTCGGGGTGGTCGAGCAGGCGGTAGATCAGCGGCGGCAGCAGCCACATGTCGGTGATCGCCTCGCGCTCGATCGCGGCGAGCACGGCGCCGGCGTCGAACTCCTCCTGCAGCACGACGGTGCCGCCTCGGGCGAGCAGCCGGTCGGCGACGCCGCCACCGGCGTGCGCGGACGGGGTGCACAGCAGCATCCGGGCCGGGCCCTCCTCGGCCCAGGTCCCGCGGACCGTCGCCATCCGCAGGTGGTGGGCGAAGGTGTAGGCGATGCCCTTCGGGTGCCCGGTGGTGCCGCCGGTGTGCCGGATCTGCTGCACGTCGGAGAGGTTCGCCCGGCTCGACAGCGCCTCGGTCGAGGCGTCGGCGGCGTCGACGAGCAGGTCCCGCCACGGCTGGTCGCCCGGCCCGGTGGTCCCGAGCCCGAGCGTGGTGACCGGGCGGGCCAGGGCCACCACCTGCGCGGCGGTGTCGGCGGCGATCGGGTCGACGAGCACGAGCGCGGCCTCGACATCGTCGACGATCGTCGCCTGGCCCTCCGCGGACAGGCCGCCGTGCGGCTGCGTGACGCCCGCGCCGAGCAGGTTCAGCGCCCAGCGGGCCGTCTGCATCTCGGGGGAGTTGCCGCCGAGCAGGGCCACGACGTCACCGGGTCCGACCCGGCCGTCGAGGGTGTGCGCGAGCCGGTGGACCTGGTCGAGCACGTCGCCGGCGGTGAGCCGCCGGTCGCCGTACACGAGCGTCTCCCGTCCGCGATCCTGCGCGAACGCGTCCAGGACCTGTTCGACGTCCGCGTGCACCGTGCCCGACATGATCATCCCTCCGTCGCCGAATGTTCTTAGTATTGGTAACGATTACCCGCCTTGATCCTCTTCCATGCGGTGAGGTCGCTCGCATCACCCGTCGCCGGACGGGGTAGACCGGAGACATGACGATGATCGGCAAGACCGACCTGGACGTGAGCGGACTCTGTCTCGGCACGAACGTGTTCGGCTGGACGGCCGACGCCGAGCAGTCTTTCGCGCTCCTCGACGCCTACGTCGAGGCGGGCGGAAACTTCCTGGACTCGGCCGACTCCTACATGGCGCGCGCCGAGGGCAACTCCGGCGGCGAGTCGGAGACGATCATCGGCGACTGGATGGCCGCACGCGGCAACCGGGACGAGATCGTCGTGGCGACGAAGGTCGGCCAGCTGCCCGGCCGGACCGGGCTGTCGGCGTCGACCATCACCGCCGCCGTCGAGGACTCGCTGCGCCGCCTGCGGACCGACCGGATCGACCTGTACTACGCCCACGTCGACGACGCCGACGTCCCGCAGGAGGAGTACCTCACCGCGTTCGACGGGCTCGTCCGCGCGGGCAAGGTGCGGGCGCTCGGCGCGTCGAACTTCGGGCCCGAGCGCCTGCTGTCCGCGCTCGAGATCTCCGGGCGCGAGGGGCTCGCCCGCTTCGAGGCGGTGCAGCCGCACTACAACCTCGTCGAGCGCGACTACGAGAGCGAGCAGGCGTTCTTCGTCGAGAAGGAGGGGCTGTCCTGCTTCCCGTACTTCGGCCTGGCCAAGGGGTTCCTGACCGGCAAGTACCGGGCCGGCGACGACGGCCCGGTCGACACCGGCGCGTCCGAGGGTCCGATGCGGATGGCCCGGGCCGAGGGTGCGAAGGCCTACCTCGACGAGCGCGGCGTGCGGGTGCTCGGCGTGCTGGACGAGGTGGCCGCCGTGCACGACGTGCCGGTCGCGTCGGTGGCGCTGGCCTGGCTCGGCGCCCAGCCCACCGTCGTCGCGCCGATCGCGAGCGCCCGCACGCTCGACCAGCTCGCGCAGATCCTGCCGTCGGCGACCCTGCTGCTGACCCCCGACGAGCTCGCCGCCCTCACCGAGGCGTCCAGCTGACACCCCCCCGTGCGCGGATATCGTCGCTCCGGCAGCGATATCCGCGCACGACCCCCGGTCAGGCCGCCGGGACCGGCGCGCGGCTCCGTTCGCGACGTTCGAGGGCCGCGGACCCGCCGAGGACGATCAGACCGGCCAGCGGGAGCAGCGCGCCGGCGGCGGCCGGGGCGGTCCAGCCCAGGCCGGCCGCGAGCACGGCCCCGCCGAGTGCCGCGCCGAGCGCGTTGGCGATGTTGAACGCCGAGTGGTGGCACGCCGCGCCGAGGGTCGGGCCGTCCGGCGCGGCGTCCATCAGCCGGGTGTTGAGCGCCGGAGTGGTCCCGGTGGTGGCCGTGGCCAGCACGAACAGCGTGATCAGGGCCCCGGCGACCGAGTACGCGGTGACGGTGAACGCGCCCATCGCCACCGACGCGACGGCCATCCCGCCCGCGATCGTGCGCATCGGCCAGCGCTCGGCCAGCCGCCCGCCGACGGTGTTGCCCACCGTCATCCCGACGCCGAACAACGCGAGCGCCAGCGGCACGTAGGCCTCGGTGAAGCCGGACAGCGTCGTCAGGATCGGGGTGATGTAGCTGTAGACGGCGAACGTCCCGCCGTAGCCGACGGCGATCACCAGCATGGTCAGCCACACCTGCGGCCGTCCGAGGGCGGAGAGCTCGCCGCGGATCGACTGCGGGGTCTCGTCGCGGACGTCGGGCACCAGCAGCGCAACCGCGGCCATCGTGACCAGCGCGATCCCGGCCACCGCGAGGTACGCGGCCGGCCACCCGAGGGCCTGCCCGAGCCACGTCGCCAGCGGGACGCCGACGATGTTGGCCACCATCAGCCCGGTCATCGTCGCGGCGACCGCCCGGGCCCGTTGCGCGCGCGGCAGCAGGGAGGCGCCGAGCACCGCGGCGGTGCCGAAGTAGGCGCCGTGCGGGAGTCCGGAGAGGAAACGGGTGGCCAGGAACGTCTCGAACGTCGGCGCGAACGCGGACGAGGCGTTGGTCAGCGCCAGCGCCGCGGCCAGGACGAGCACCAGCCGCTTGCGCGGCCAGCGGGCCCCCGCGATCGCCAGCGCCGGGGCGCCGACGACCACGCCGAGCGCGTAGGCGCTGATCGCGGAGCCGGCCTGCGGCACGGTCGCGCCGAGGTCGGCCGCGAACTGCGGGAGCAGGCCCATCGAGGCGAACTCGGTGGTGCCGATGGCGAGCCCACCCAGGGCGAGCGCGGCCAGGGCGAGGCCCGGTGAACGGGTGGTGGCAGTGTGGCGCGACGGCGCGAGGTCTGTTTTCATCGCGCCACGAGAATAAAACGGGGAGGGTCGCCCGTGTCAACGGAGATCTGTGGTGACGCCCGGGACACCGAGCCCGGCCGCGCCGCTGTCGAGCGCTGGCGGACGACGGCCGAGGTGCTGGCCGAGGTCCGTCGCCGGCCCGGGCTGACGCGCGTCGAGCTGGCCCGGGAGCTGAACCTGGCCAGCGCGTCGGCCACCGAGATCACCGGGCGCCTGCGCGAGCTGGGTTGGATCGCCGAGGAGCGGGCACCGAGCACCGGGCGCGGGCGGCCGACGACGGTGGTCACGGTCGCGCCGGACGGGCCGGTCGTCGTCGCCGTCGACGTCCGGTACGAGGACTGGCGTGCCGCACTGGCCCGTCTCGACGGCGTCCCGATCGCGGTCCGGACGGGCCGGCACGCCCACCGCGACGCCGACACCGTCGTCGGCACCCTGCGCGGCGTGGTGGCGGAGATGGTGCGCGACAGCCCGGGACCGGTCGTCGGGGCCGGGATCGCGGTCGCGGCCACCGTCGTCGACGAACACCTGGCGCAGGACGCGGGCCAGGGCTGGAGCCCGCTGCAGCCGAGCCGGATCACCGAGGGGACCGGGGTGCCGGTCGTCGTCGGCAACGACGCGACGCTGGCCGGGGTGGCCGAGGTGCGTGACGGCGCAGCCGTCGGAGCCGGGACCGCGCTGTTCCTGACCGTGGAGGTCGGGATCGGCGGCACGCTCGTGGTGGACGGGCGCCCGCTCTCCGGTGCGCGTGGCACGGCGGGGGAGTACGGGCACCTGCCGTTCGGCGATCCCGGGCGGCGCTGCCACTGCGGGGCCCGCGGCTGCTGGCACCTGGACATCGGCGGCCGCGCCCTGGCCGCCCGGATGAACGAGCCGTCACCGTCCGACCCGTTCAGCCACGCCCTGCGGGTGCTCGACCGGGCCGCGGACGGCGACGCTGCCGCGCGGGAGGCCGTCGCGCACGTCGCGTCCCGGCTCGCCCGCGGCGTCGCGGGCCTGGTCAACGTGCACGACCCCGACGTCACCGTGCTCGGCGGTCTCGGTCCGGCCCTGCGCGCCGCCGCTGCGCCCGAGTTCGACGAGGCCTACACCGACGGGCTGATGGCGTTCCGCCGCGACGCGCCGCCCCCGGTCCGCGACGCCGCCCACGGTCCCGACGCCACCCTGCGCGGCGCGCTCGCGATCGCCCTGGACGACGCGACGTCCCCCACGGGCCTGGCCCGCCGGTCCTGACCCGCTCCGGTCCGCGCACCCGGTCCGGCGACGCGCACCCGAACCGGCCTCGCGCTCTGCGCGCACCGCGCGGGTCCGGCCCCGGTGCGCGGACACCGGCCCGGTGCGCGGAAACGGCGCGCGGAAACGGGGCGCGGGTCAGGGGCGGGGGATGGAGCGCAGGTTGGACCGGGCCAGGTCGAGCATCTTGCCGACGCCGCCGTCGAGGACGGTGCGGGTCGCGGCCAGGGCGAAGCCGCGGACCTGGGTGGCGGTGATGTGCGGCGGGATGGACAGCGCGTTCGGGTCGGTGCGGACGTCGACCAGCGACGGGCCGCGGTGGTCGAGGGCGTGCCGGATCGCGCCGCGCACCTCGGTCGGGTCGTCGACGGCGACCGCGTCGATCCCGGCGCCGCGGGCGATGGCGGCGAGGTCGGCGGGACCGTGGTCGGTCTGGAACGACGGGTAGCCGGCGACCATCATCTCCAGGCGGATCATGCCCAGCGACCCGTTGTTGAACGCGACGACGGTCAGGTCCAGGTCGTGCTCCGCCGCGGTGAGGAGCTCGCCGAGCAGCATCGTCAGGCCGCCGTCACCCGACAGCGAGACGACCTGGCGCCCGGGGTGCGAGCAGGCGGCGCCGATCGCGTGCGGCAGGGCGTTGGCCATCGTCCCGTGCCAGTGCGAGCCGATGATCCGGCGGCGGCCGTTGGGCTGTAGGTACCGGGCGGCCCACACGTTGCACATCCCGGTGTCGACGGTGGCGATCGCGTCGTCGGCCATCTCCTCGTCGAGCACCGAGGCGACGTACTCGGGGTGCACGGGGCGCAGGTTCTCCACTTTCGTCGTGTACGCCGAGACGACCTTCTCCAGCGCGTCGGCGTGCTTGCGCAGCATCCGGTCCAGGAACGACCGGTCGGTCTTCTGCGCGATCTTCGGCAGGAGGGCCGCCAGGGTGGCACCGACGTCGCCGTGCACGCCCAGGTCCAGCACGGTGCGCCGGCCGAGGTGGGAGGGGTCGCGGTCGACCTGCACCGTGTGGGCCTGCGGCAGGAACGAGTCGTAGGGGAAGTCGGTGCCGAGCAGGACCAGCAGGTCCGCCTCGTGCGTGGCCTCGTAGCAGGCGCCGTAGCCGAGCAGGCCGCTCATGCCGACGTCGTAGGGGTTGTCGTACTGGATCCACTCCTTGCCGCCGAGCGAGTGCCCGATCGGGGAGTTGACCTTCGCGGCGAGCTGGAGCACCTCGTCGCGGGCGTCGCGGATCCCGGCGCCGACGAACAGCGTCACCGAGCCCGCGGCGTCGATCCGGCGCGCGAGCTCGTCGACGCGGTCCTGCGCGGGGACGACGGTCGCGGTGGGGACGACGAGGTCGCTCGTCCCGGTCGCGGCGGCGGCCGGCTCCGCGCTGACGTCGCCGGGCAGCACCAGCACCGCGACGCCGCGGCGGGCCAGCGCGGCCTGCATCGCGATCCGCTGCATCCGGGGCATCTGCTCCGGGCGCGAGATCAGCTCGCAGTAGACCGAGCACTCGCCGAAGAGCTGTTCCGGGTGCGTCTCCTGGAAGTAGCCGGTGCCGATCTGCACCGACGGGATGTGCGAGGCGATCGCGAGCACCGGGGCGCCGGAGCGGTTGGCGTCGTAGAGGCCCTGGATCAGGTGCGTGTTGCCCGGTCCGCAGCTGCCCGCGCAGACGGCGAGACGGCCGGTGAGCTGGGCCTCCGAGGACGCGGCGAGGGCGGCGGCCTCCTCGTTGTGGACGTGCACCCAGGCGATGCGTCCGTCGCGGCGGATCGCGTCGGCGAGGGGGTTGAGGCTGTCCCCGACCAGGCCGTAGATCCGCTCGACCCCGGCCTGGTGCAGCAGCTCGATCATCTGATCGGCGACGGTCGTGCTCATGGTGGGTGTGTCCTCTCGGGTCAGGGAAGCATGCCCGCGGTGCGCGCGTCGCGGCGCAGGTCCTCGCGGTGGTCGGGGTGGGCGATCGCGATCAGTTCACGGGCCCGTTCGGCGATCGAGCGTCCGCGCAGCGAGGCGACACCGTACTCGGTCACCACGTGGTCGACGGTGTTCTTCAGGGTGGTCACGACGCTGCCCTCGGTCAGCGCGACGCGGATCCGGCTGCGACCCGAACGGGTCGCGGAGTGCAGCACCAGGAACGCCCGCCCGCCGGGGGAGTACATGGCCCCGCGGGCGAAGTCGGCCTGCCCGCCGGAGGAGGACCAGTACCGTCCGGCGATCGTCTCGCTGGCCGCCTGCCCCATCAGGTCCACCTCGGTGGTGGCGTTGATCGAGACGAAGTTCGGCTCCTGGGCGACGACGCGCGGGTCGTTGGTCCTGTCCACCGGCAACATCAGCACGTCCGGATTGTGGTCGAGCCACCCGGCCAGCTCGGCGTCGCCGAGGCAGAACGTGGTGACGTGCTTCCCCGGGTGGGTCAGCTTGCGCGCGCCGGTGACGACGCCCTTGCGGATCAGGTGCATCAGGCCGGTGGACAGGCACTCGGTGTGCACACCGAGGTCACGGTGGTCCTCCAGGGCGGTCATCATCGCGTCCGGGGTGCCACCGACGCCGACCTGCAGGCACGCGCCGTCGGGCACGAGGTCCGCGACGTGTGCGGCGATCGCACGGTCGAGGTCGTTCGGCGGGCGGCGGCGCACCTGCGGCAACGGCGCGTCGGTGCGGATCCACCCCGCGACCTGGTCGCCGGGGACCAGGTTCTCGCCGGTGGTGAACGGCATCGCCGAGCTGACCTCCAGCAGGAACGGCACCTCCCCGATCATCGACGCGACGTAGTCGGCGTTCATGCCCAGGCTGAACCGGCCGAACTCGTCCGGTCCGGCGGCCGCGGCGAGCACCAGGGTCCGTTTCGTGGCGTCGCGCAGCAGCAGCGGCATCTCGCTGAAGTGGTTCGGGACGAGGTCGCACTGCCCGTCCCGATAGGCCTGCCGGGACCCCGGTCCGAGGTAGTAGTCGACGTGGCGGAGCCGGTCGCCGAACTCGCCGCGGATGTAGCGGCGTTCGACGAACGGGTCCATCCGGTGAACCCGGACGCCGTTGCACTGCGGGGCGATCTCCTCGAGCAGGTCCATCACCGTCGTCGGTTCGCCCTGGCCGATCGGCACGATCAGGTCCGCACCGTCGGGGACCAGCTCGCGCAGGCGGGCCGTGGCGGCCGCGCGGTCGAGAGGCTCCTGCGTCATGGGACCGGGGTTCCCGTTCGCGTCCACTTCGAACGATCCCGCCGTGTGACGGTCGTCGTCGGCCGGGCGCGGCCACTCACCACACCGTGTGACGGGGCACTCCCGCGCGAGCGGCGCGGCGGAGGGTGCGGCCAGGATGGGGACGATGCAGAGGATCACGGTGGGTGTGGACGGGTCGCCGACGTCGAGGGAGGCGCTGCGCTGGGCCGCGGACCTGGCCGGACGCGTCGGCGCGGAGCTCGACGTCGTCCGGGCCTGGCGCTACCCGCCGGCGCCGAGCGAGTGGAACGCCGTCCCCACGAACTACGGCTTCCTGCCGCAGATGCCGGAGGAGGGCCAGGTCGAGCTGGCCATGACCGAGGAGCTCGACGAGACCGTCCTGTCGGTGCTCGGCGAGGACCCGGGACCCGCCGTGACGAAGCGCGTCGTGCGCGGACACCCGTCGGAGACGCTCGTCGAGGAGTCCCGCGGCACCGACCTGCTGGTGCTCGGCCGCCGCGGGCACTCCGGGGTGGCGGACTTCCTGCGACTGGGCTCGGTCGCGCGCACCCTCACCGAGCACGGGCACTGCGCCGTGGTCGTCGTCCCGGTGCCCGACGCGGGCTGAGTCCCGGCCGGTCAGCGGCCGCAGTCGCGTACCCGGCGCGCGGCCGCGGCGAGGCCCCGCCGCGGCCCGAGCTCCTCGACGGCGGCCAGCGCGTAGGCGCTGCAGCTCGGCGTCGACGGGCAGCGGGGCGTCCAGCGGGTGAGCCGGCGGCGGTAGAAGCGCAACGCGGCGACGGCCGTCGACCCGCTCGCGGCGGGCGGGGTCAGCGCCGCCACGGCGAGCAGCACGGTGGACAGTCGCATCAGGTCGCAGCCGCTGCAGGCGTCGCAGCCGTCGCAGGTCTCGCACCCGTCGATCCAGTCGCAGCCCCATTCGCAACCGCCGTCGGTCGGGTCCGAGGCCTCCCGGGCCTCCTTGCGTGTCTCGCTCGTGTGCCGGCGCAGCCGCCGCCACCAGCGCTTGAGGCGTGACTCCTCCGGCGGGGTCCCGTCCTCACCGGGGTCGGCCGGGACGTCCTCGGGCAGCATCGGCGTCTCCTCGGTCGTGATCGTCTGATGATGTCGGTGGGAGCCCCTGTCCCGTTTCCGTCGGGCGGTCGTCACCGGTGCGCCGATCGGGTGAGAAGGTCGTGCGCGGGCGATCATAGGATCGCCGCGACGACCGAGGGGGTCCGCTGTGGAGCCGGGGAACGTGCTGTTCGACCGGTACCGCGTCGTGCGGCGGATCGCGTCCGGCGGGATGGGTACCGTCTTCGAGGCCCGGGACCTCGCGCTCGACCAGCCGGTGGCGCTCAAGCGGGTCTGCTACGCCTCGCACCCCGAGGCCGACGGCACCCGGGCGCGGACCCTGCGCGAGGCCCGCACCGCCGCCCGGCTGCGCGGGGACCCGCACGTGGTCTCGATCTACGACGTCCAGGTCTCCGACGACGACGTGTGGCTGGTCCTGGAGTATGTCCCCTCGCGCAGCCTGGCCGAGGTCACCGCCGGGGGTGTCCGCCTCGACGTGCGGACCGCGGCCCGGATCGGCGCGGCGGTGGCCCGCGGGCTGGCCGCGGCGCACGCCGGTGGCGTCGTCCACCGTGACGTCAAGCCCGGCAACATCCTCATCGCGACCGCCGACGGCACGGCGAAGCTGACCGACTTCGGCATCTCGCACGCCGACGGCGAGTCGACGCTGACCGTGACCGGCGAGGTGTCGGGCACTCCCGCCTACATGGCCCGCGAGGTGGCCCGCGGCGAGGACGCGACCCCGGCGTCCGACGTGTTCTCCCTGGCCGCGACGCTGTACGCCGCGGTGGAGGGAACGGGCCCGTTCGGGCCGCAGTCCAACCCGCGGGCGATGGTCTACCGGGTCGCGAACGAGCCGGTCCGGCCGCCGGAGGTGAGCGGGCCGCTCGGGCCGCTGCTGATGGCGATGCTCGCCGACGATCCGTCGCAGCGCCCGGGCGCCGCCGCCGTCGCGCGGTGGCTCGACGACCTCGCCGGACGCCCGCTGGTGACGTCCGGGGCGCCGGGCGGGACCGTTCCCGGTCCGCCCGGTCCGCCGCCGTCGTTCCCGCCGGGTCCGGGTCCGGCGGGCCCTCGATCCCCGGGGCCGCGGGGCGGGCCGGGTCCCGCCCCGCCGGGCGCCCCCGTCACTCCGGGCGGCCCCGCGACACCGGACGGTCCCGCCGCGTCCGACGGGTCCGCGCCGACCCGCGTCCGGCGGCGACGGTGGCCGCTCGTCCTCGGCGCGGTCGCGCTGGTCGCGGTGCTGCTCGTCGCCGCGTTCGTGGTGTTCGGGCCCGGCTCCTCCGCCCCGGAGGACACCGCCGCGGCACCGGTGTCGCCGCGCGCCGTCTCCGGGGACCCGCGCCGGGCCGACCCGTGTGCGCTGCTCGACCAGGCCGTCCTGCAGGGCTTCGGGGCGGCGATGCCGGTCGTCGCGTCCTCGCTGCCGGGGTGCCGCACCGACGTGGTCCCGCCGGGAGGGCAGGTCGTGCGGGTGTCGGCCTACTTCACCGGCGGCACCGACGAGGGAGGCGCCCCGCGGCAGGTCGGGGACCTGACCGAGGTGCGCGGCACCCAGACCACCGACGCCGACTCGCGCGGCCTGAGCTGCTCGCACGGCATCGGTCTCCCGGACGGCGACGCGGTCCGGTTCGACGTCGAGTCCTTCGACCCCGGCGTGGCGCCCTGCACCGTCGCCGACCGCGTCCTCGACGCCGCGACCGGACGCCTGCAACGCGACGGCATCACCTACGACCCGGCCCGCAACGCCGGGAGTGTTCTCGCCGGTGCCGACGCCTGCCAGGCGCTCGACGGGCCCGGCCTGGCGCGCGCGGGCGTCGACACCCGGGCGTTCCCCGGCTTCGCGAACTGGTCGTGCTCCTGGGGGACCGCGCAGACCTACGCGACGGTCGCGTTCGGCGTCACGACCACCGAACGGGGCGTCGTCGGGGACCCGGTGGCGCCGGTCGGCGGTGACGCGGCGTTCTCCCGGCCCGAGGGCGGGGGGTGTGTGCTCAACGTCCTGCGCCCACCGCTGCCCGACGGCCGCGTCGAGCTCGTGACCACGACGGTGCAGGTCGCAGGCGCCCCGCGCGAGCGGATGTGTACGGCCGCGGCCGACCTCGCCGCGACGGCCCGGTCCCGGCTGCCGGCGGGCTGAGGGGCCCTCACCCCGCGTCGAGCAGGATCCGCTCGAGCTCGGCCGGCGCGTCGCGCATCAGGTTGTGTGCGGAGTCGAGAGCGTGCACCGTCCACGCCGGGTCCTCGCGCAGCCGCTCGTAGGTCGCCGCGAACGGTGACAGGCCCGGCCACCGGGTCGCGTAGACGTAGGTCCGCGGGCAGTCCGGGCCCGGCCCGGTGATCCGGGCGCGCTGCAGCAGCGTCGCCAGCGGGTGGGCGGTGGCGCGCGGGTCGAAGAACGGCAGCGGGGGCACGGCGAACCCGGAGTCGTCGACGCCGAGGTACCACTCGCGCTGCTCGTCGGTCGTCAGCGACCAGCACGAGTCGCCGTCGCGGGGGACGAAGGCGTCGAGGTACACCAGGCCGCGGACCCGCTCCGGCGCCCGGTCGGCGACCGACCCGACGACCATCCCGCCGTAGCTGTGCCCGACGAGGACCGCGTCGTCGACCCGCTCGGCCTCCAGCAGCGCGAGGACGTCGGTGACGTGGGTGTCCAGGTTGACCGTGGAGGTCAGCAGGTGCGCGCGCTCGGACAGCCCGGTCGGGGTCACGGTCAGCACCCGGTGCCCGTGGGCGCGCAGGCCCTCGGGCAGCGGCTCGAAGCACCAGCCGCCGTGGCACATGCCGGGGACGAGGACGTAGGTGGACATCGGGCTCCCTCTCTCCGTGTGGACTCCGTTCCACCTTCTCCCGGGCGAGGAGAGAAGTCGAAGAGCTGGATGTGCTGCAAGCCAGAAGTGACGGTTCTGGCGGCGCGACCGTCGGCCGCATGGTGCGGCGTTCCGGCACGACGACCGTCGGCGGCGCCGTGCGGTGTCATACGTACGTCCGACGGCGGCAGGTCGGGATACGGGCGAACGACTTCTGGTCCGTTGGGAGCAGCGATCGTCCCGGCCGATGCGGCGCCGAGACCGTCGCGGTACCTCTCCGTGACGGCGGACCGTTCCCCCGTTCACCCGTTCGTCTCTACTGCGTCGAACGGTGGCCGCGGCACCGCGTTGCGCTCTGCGTTCGGTGTGTCTTTCAGGTACGTTTCCGCCACCTTCGACGAAGAGGTTCCACAATGATCGTTCTCGGTGTCATCCTGCTGCTGATCGGCTATTTCACCAGCATCTCCATCCTCTACTACATCGGCGGCATCCTGCTGATCATCGGTGTGGTCTTCCTGATCCTCGGCGCGATCGGCCGTCCCGTGGGTGGTCGCAAAGCATGGTTCTGACCAGGGTGGTCTCGTTCCGGTAACAGTTCTGCCGGCTGAACGGACCACCTGACCCGGATCCACCGACGGGCCTCTCCGGATACTGCTCCCGCAGTACCGGAGGGGCCCGTCGGTATTTCCGGACACCCTCACTCTTTGTCTTACCGGCGAACCGGTCGGGAAATTCGACGAGGTGTAGGAGTTCGCGTCGGGAATGTGCGGGATCAACGAATTCCGGAAGAGGTGACCCCGAGTAGTGCCCGTGCCTGCGCGGAGGTGGCCGGCACCCGGCCGAGCCGGTCCAGCAGGCGCAGCGCCCCGTCGAGCAGGTGGGCGTTCGTCGGCGTCCCGGGTCCGGCGTAGTCCTCGAGGCCCACTCGGACGTGCCCGCCGCGCCGGATCGCCAGCTCGGCGAGCCCGCTGCCCACGACGTCGCCGCCGAGCACCGCCACCGACCACGGCAGCCCGGACGGCTCGAGCATCTCGAGGTAGGCCTCCAGCGCGGCGGGTGTCGGCGGCAGCCCGAACTGCAGGTCGTCGGCGAAGTACAGCTTGACGATCGCGCCCGGTGGCACCCGGCCGTGGCGGTGCAGGGTCAGCGCCGTCCGCAGGAACCCCGGCTCGAAGATCGAGATGCTGGGCCCGGCACCGAGCTCGGCGCTGCGGGCGAACATGTACTCGGTGTCGTCGATGCTGTTGAGGTACGGGCCGGCGGCCGCGGCCGGCGGGGTGCGCCCGTCGGCGGTGAGGCCGACGTTCACCGACCCCGGGTCGACCAGGCTCAGCCCGCCGAGACCGCGTCGGGCCAGCTCCTCGACGTGCGCCCACCGCCGCTGCACCGGGATCCCGCGCGCCCCGGCGGCCATCGTCGGGTAGAGCAGCGCGTCCGGGAACCGCTCCAGGACCGGCGCCCACGCCTGGAGGTACGGCTCGACGGCGTGTATCCCGTCCTCGGTGAACATCGGCTCGTCGTTGTGGTTGTGCACGATCGCCGCGCCCGCCTCCAGCGCCGCGCACGCCACGTCGGCGATCTCGGCGGGGGAACGGGGGACGTTCGGGTTGGCGTCGCGCGTGGTGGCGCCGTTGAGCGCCAGCTCCAGGATCACCGGTGAGTCCATGCGGGACAGCATCGCCTCGGTGGCCGTGCGTTGTCGCGCCCGCGCGCCGATCCGCACCCCGTCCGGTGATCCGCACTCCCTGCAGGGCGTGCGGATCGCGGAACGGGGTGCGGATCGGGCCGGGCGGGTGCGCCGGGTCAGGCCGGACAGGGTTCCGGGGTAGGGGTGCTGGGGGCGGGGGTGTCGCGCAGGACCACCACGGCCAGCACCGCCACCGCCGTCGCGATCAGCCCGGCCACCACGGACGTGACCTGCATGCCCGTCACGAACGCCTCCCGCGACGCCGCCAGCAGCGCCGACGCCGACGGCTCCGGCAGCGTCGCCGCCGCCGCGACCGCGCCCCCCAGGGTGTCCTCCGCGGCCGAGGCCACCGGTCCGGGAACCCCGGCCGGCATCGTCGAGTCGAGCCCGGCCCGGTACAGCGCCACGCCGACGCTGCCCAGCACCGCGATCCCCAGCGCGCCGCCGAGCTCCGCGGCGGTCTCCGAGATCCCGGACGCCGCCCCGGCCTTCTCCGGCGGGGCGGTCCCGACGACCAGCTCCGTGGTCAGCCCGAACACCGGTCCCATCCCGAGCGAGACGACGACCGACGCGGCGACCAGGGCGACGAGGCCGTGGTCGACCTGGACCTGGGCCAGCAGGAACAGCCCCGCCGCCGACGACACGAGCCCGCCGCCGACGACGAACGCCGGTCGCACACCGGCCAGCACCCGTGGCGCGAGCTGCGAGGACAGCACGAACGCCGCCGCCGACGGCACCGACCACAGCCCGGCCTGCAGCGGCGTCAGCCCGAGCACGAGCTGCAGGTACTGGAACACGAACAGGAAGTATCCGACCATCACGAAGATCGACAGGAAGTTGACGACCAGCGTCGCGCTGAACGCAGGGACCCGGAACAGGCCGACGTCGATCATCGGGTCGTCCAGGCGCCGCTGGCGGCGCGTCCACGCCACCCCGACGGCCACACCGAGGCCGACCGCGGCCACTGCCGTCAGCGAGAGCCCGTCCTGTGCGAGCTGCTTGAGCCCGTAGACGACGGCCAGCAGCGCCACGATCGACATCGCCGCACTGAGCGGGTCGAGCCGTCCGGCGTCCGGGTCGCGGTACTCGGGCAGCACCTTCGGCCCGATCACCAGCAGCGCGCCCATCACGGGGATGGCCAGCAGGAACACCGACCCCCACCAGAACGCCTCCAGCATCAGCCCGCCGAGCACCGGCCCGACCGCGCTGCCCGCGGAGAACGCGCTGATCCACACGCCGACGGCGAGCGAGCGCTGCTTCGGGTCGCGGAACATGTGGAAGATCAGCGACAGGGTCGACGGCGCGACCGTCGCCCCGGCCAGCCCGAGCAGTGCCCGGCTGACGATCAGCATCTCCGGCGTCGTGGAGAACGCGGCCAGGACCGAGACCAGCCCGAACGCCGCGGCCCCGACCAGCAGGAGCCGCCGCCGTCCGATCCGGTCGCCGAGCGTGCCCATCGTGACCAGCGCGCCGGCGACCATGAAGCCGTACACGTCGATGATCCACAACAGCTGCGTGCTCGACGGCGCGAGGTCGGCGCTGAGGTCCGGGACGGCCAGGTGCAGCACCGTCAGGTCCATCACGTAGAGCAGGCACGCCAGCGCGAGGACGGCCAGGCCGACCCACTCCCGCCGGGTCGCCCTCGGTGGTGCTGCCGCGGTGTCGGTGTCCATCACGTACGTCCGCCCCATCCGGTTCTTCTCGTCAGGGGAGACCGTGGGGCGGCGCGGGACTCATCGGTGGGGGACGGTGTCAGCCCTCGTGCCGGTCGGCGTCGCGGTCGCGCTGGCGGAGCAGGCGGCGCTGTTCGGCGGCGTCGCGGCGGCGGTCCCGGTCCTGGATCGCGGACCACCGGTCGGCCTTCGCGGTCGGCGTCGCCGGGGGCTCGACGCCGTGCCACGAGCGGGTCGCGTCCCGGGCCGCCGCGGAGCGCTGGCGGGCCACCCGGGCCCGCTGCGAGGTGGTCGGGCCGGGCTTCTTCCCCCGCGGGGCCGGGGCCTGCTCCTCCGCGGGCGGGGGGAGCTCGTCGTCGGGGAGCGGATCCGGCTCGGCGAGGAACGCGGCGAGCTCCCGTTCCCGGGCGGCGGCCTCGGCCTCCTGCCGGCGCTCGAGCGCGGCGTCGCGGGCGGCGATGTCGCGACGGTGGGCGTCGTCGAGGGCGGCCCGTGCGGCGGGGGTCAGCTCGACGAGCGGGGGCCCGCCGTCGTCGTCGAGACGATCGAGATCCACCGCGTGCACGTCTCCATCATGAACGACGGTCCGCCGGACGGTCACGGGCGGCGTCGGCGGCGTCATCCGCGCGCGGGGATCTCCTTCAGGTAGGCCAGGGCGTCGTCGAGGCTGATCACGTCGCCGTACTTGGCCTGGATGTCGAACAGGTTCGCCTCGTGCGGGCCCTGCGCGCGGTCGCCGACGCACTCGCGCGGGACCAGCACCGGGTAGCCGGACTGGAGCGCGTCTACCACGGTCGCGCGCACGCAGCCGCTGGTCGTGGCCCCGCAGACGATCACGGTGTCCGCCCCGACGGAGGCCAGGGTCGTGGCCAGCCCGGTGCCGAAGAACGCCGACGCGCCCTTCTTCATGACCACGTGGTCGGCGTCGGTGCGGGGCAGCCGCGGGTCGATGTCGACGGCGGGGGAGTCGGCCTTCAGCGCTCGCATGCCGGGGGCCTTGTGCAGCCAGCCGACGGTGTCCATCTCGGCCGGGGTGTAGCCGATCGTGGTGTAGACGACCGGGACCCCGGCCGGGCGCGCGGCCAGCACCAGGGACGCCGTCGCCGCGACGACGTCGGACAGGTCGGCACCGGTCGGGTAGGACGGGTCGGTGAACCCGGTCGTCAGGTCGACGACGACGATCACCGGCCGCTCCCCGCGGCGGACGGGGGAGCCGAAGCCGGCGCGGTCGTAGGTCTGGTCGGTCTCGGAACCGTGCACGCTCATGTGGAACTCCCTGTCTCGCGGACCCGCTCGCCGGACGTCGTGCATCCCCTCCCCGATCATCGGGCATCCGGGGCCGCGACAGCGATCGAGCGTCACGTTCCGGCTGCCGGTTTCGCCGGAACGTGACGTTCGGCGTGACCACGGGGCGGCGGCGACCATCGGCCGTCACGTTCCGCTGCCGGCAGCGCCGAACGTGACGCTCGACGAGGCCCGGGGCGCGGTCGTCGGGCGTGACCGCGGAACGTGGCGTCCTGTGACGTCCCCCCCCCGGTCGGGCCGGCGGCCGGTGATCGACGTTCGTGTACATATCGAGGCCACCGGTGGCCCGGATCTGCACACACTCGTCGATCATGGCGGGTCTCTGCGGAGGGACCGGATCCGTTCGCCGGCGCGTCGTAGGGTCCGAGTCGTGCACGGTGTCGTCACTCGTCTGCTGGTGATCCTCGCGATGGTCTCGACCGTGGGAGCGTGTGCCGGCGGGCCACCCGCGGCGCCGACGACCGGCCCGCCGCCGTCTGCCCCCGCCGCCGTCCCGTCGCCGCCTCCCGCGCCGACGGCGGGCCTGACCGGGCTGACCCACCTGGCCGCGCGGCGGATCGCCCTGTCCGACACGGTCGCCGCGGCCAAGTTCGGGACCCCGACGCCGATCGAGGATCCGGTCCGCGAGCAGCAGGTGGTCGACGCCGCCGGCGCGGCGGCCGCCCGCGACGGTCTCGACCCGGCCGGTACGCAGGCGTTCTTCCGCGACCAGATCGAGGCGAGCAAGGTGGTGCAGCGCGGGTTGTTCCGGCTCTGGGCCGACCGCGCCGACCTGCGCCCCCGGGCTCGCCCGGGTCTGGCCGCCGTCCGCCCGGAGCTCGACCGGATCGGCGCGGAGATGGTGACGCAGCTACGCGTCACCACGCCGGCGCGGACCGCGGAGAGCTGCCCCGCGGAGCTGTCGTCCGACGCCGCCTCGGTCGGCTCGGACGCCCTGCACCGGGAGGCTCTGGGCGTCGCGCTGCGCTCGGTCTGCCGAGGGTGAGCCGTGGCCGGGTCGCCGGTGCGCGCACCGGACCGGCGGCGCGCGGCCGCACCGGTCGGGCAGCATCGGGAGCATGAACGAGTCGGACCGGGTCGACCGCACCGTCCGGGAGACGACCGATGCCCGTCGATGACATCCGCGCGTCGGTGCGCGACGGCGACCTGCCCGCGGTGTCGCGACGGCTCGACGGGCTGCCCGCGCACGAGGTCGCCGACCTGCTCGCCCGCCTCGACGAGAGCAGCGCCGGCCTGGTGTTCCGGATGCTCGGCAAGGACGAGGCGCTGGCCGCGTTCGAGGACCTCGACCCGGTGTCGCAGCACGGGCTGCTGCGCGGCATGCGCGACGGCGCCGTCGGCGAGCTGGTCGAACGGATGGAGCCCGACGACCGCGCGCGGATGCTCGGCGAGGTCCCGGCGTCGGTGGCGAACCGGGTGCTGGCCGGGCTGAGTCCCGGCGAGCGCGAGATGACGGCGTCGCTGCTCGGCTACCCCGCACGCTCGGCCGGGCGGTCGATGAGCCCGGAGCTGGTCAGCCTGCACTCGGACGACACCGTGGCCCGCGCCCTGGACCGGGTGCGCCGCGACGGGGCCTCGGCCGAGACCGTCTACACGCTCCCGATCGTCGACGAGGGCCGCTGCTACGCCGGCGTTGTCACCCTGCGCCGGCTCGTCCTCGGCGACCCGGGTGCCACCGTCGGAGAGCTGGCCGACCCGTCCGCGCCGTGGGTGCTCGCGACCGACCCGGCCGAGGACGCCGCGCACCTGATGCGCGAGACCGACGTGCTCGCGCTGCCGGTGCTCGACGCCGAGCACCGGCTGTTGGGGCTGATCACCATCGACGACGCCGTCGACGTCCTGGAGCAGGCGCAGACCGAGGACACCGCACGCCAGGCCGGGGCCGCCCCGTGGGCCGGGCACTACATGGCGCAGCGGGTCTGGCCGCTGGCGCGCTCGCGGGTGGTGTGGCTGCTGCTCCTACTCGTCGCGGCGACGCTGACCGTGAACGTCCTGCAGTTCTTCGAGGACACCCTGGAGACGGTCACCGCGCTGGCGCTGTTCGTGCCGCTGCTGATCGGGACCGGGGGCAACGCCGGGGCGCAGGCCGCGACGGCCAGCGTGCGGGCGGTCGCGGTGGGGGAGGTGCGGCCCTCGGACGTCCTGGCCGTCGCCTGGCGCGAGGCGCGCGTCGGGATCGCGCTGGGCGCGATGCTCGCCGTTGCCGCGCTCGGGATCGGCAGTGCCCTGGTCGGGATGCGGATCGCGGTCGTCGTGGCGATCTCGCTCGTCGCGATCTGCGCCTGGGCGGCGACGATCGGGGCGACGATGCCGCTGGTCGCCAAGCGACTGGGCATCGACCCGGCCGTGGTCTCGGCCCCGGCCGTCACGACCCTGGTCGACGCCACCGGGCTGATCATCTACTTCGTGGTCGCGCGGGCCGTGCTGGGCATCTGAGTCACGCGGCGGCGGACAGGTCCCGGTCGCGGGTCTCGCGCAGGGCCAGCACACAGAGCAGGCTCAGCACCGCCAGCAGCGAGATGAAGCCGCCGATCGCGATGCTGCCCAGGCTCGCCTGCAGCGCCGTCGCCACCAGAGGCGGGACGGCGCCGCCGAGGACACCGCCGAGGCTGTAGGCCATCGACGCCCCGCTGTAGCGGTGCCGGGTGTCGAACAGCTCCGGCAGGTAGGCGGCCATCGGACCGTAGGACAGGCCCATGATCGCCAGCGCCCCGCCGAGGGCGACGACGATCAGCACCGGCGAGCGGGTGTCGAGCAGCGGGAACATCACCAGCCCCCACACGATCCCGGCGACGCAGCCGGCGAGCACCACCCGTCGTCGCCCGAAGCGGTCCGAGGCCAGCGAGCTGGCCGCGGTGAACAGCCCGAGGAAGATCACCGCGATCATCGTCAGCAGCAGCATCTCGGTGCGCGGGATCTTCAGGATCGACGTGCCGTAGGACAAGCAGTACGTCGTCGCGGTGTAGAACAGCGCGTACTGGACGATCATCGCGCCGGAGCCGAGCAGCAGCTCGCGGGGCTGGTGGCGCAGCAGCCCGGCCAGTGGCACCCGTGCCGGGGACGCGCGGCGGAACACCGGCGACTCGGCGATCCCGAGCCGCACCAGCAGCCCGACCAGCACCAGGACGGCGCTGGCCAGGAACGGGATCCGCCAGCCCCAGGCGGCGAACGTCGCGGAGTCCATCCCAATGCTCAGGCCGAGGAACACCCCGTTGGCCAGGATGAACCCGATCGCCGGACCGAGCTGCGGGAACAGCGTGTAGAGACCGCGCTTGCCGGGCGGGGCGTGCTCGGCGGCCAGCAGCGCCGCTCCGCCCCACTCACCGCCGAGACCGATGCCCTGCACGAACCGCAGCACCACCAGCAGGATCGGCGCGAACACCCCGAGCGTCGCGTAGCCGGGCAGCGCCCCGACCAGGGCGGTGGACAGGCCCATGGTCAGCAGCGACGCGATGAGCATCGACTTGCGGCCGATCCGGTCGCCCCAGTGCCCGAACAGCGCCGAGCCGAGCGGGCGGGACAGGAATGCGACGGCGTAGGTGGAGAACGCGGCGAGCGTCCCGGCGACCGGGTCGAGGTTCGGGAAGAACGCCGCGTTGAGCACGAGCGCCGCGGCGATGCCGTAGGCGTAGAAGTCGAAGAACTCGATCGTCGTACCGATGAACCCGGCCACGGCGATCCGGCCCATGGACACTTCCGGCACGGCCTCCGTGCCCACCCCCGACGTCATGCGCGGCATCGTAAGCGATGCTCACGACAACCGGGAGCTTATCGGGCCCGGAGGCCGTCCACCAGCAGGTCCAGCAGTCGTCCGGCCTGGGCGCGGCCCTCCGGTTCGCCCGCAGTCATGCAGACCCCGCTCATCCCGACCAGCACGTCGGAGCCGCCGACGCACGCCGGTGCACCGTCGGACGGCGTCTCGGTGACGTCGGACGGCGCCAGGTCCGGGCGCAGGGTCCCGTCGGCCGCACCGGCGGCGAGCAGCCGCCCGACGGCGGCGCCCATCCGCTCGCGACTGTGCGCGAACGGCGTCCCGCCGCTGGCGACGACGGCGCGCAGGGCGTCGGCCATGTGCTTCTTGGTCACCATGTAGTCGACGAACCGGTCCATCCACGCGCGCAGCGCCTGGTCGGCGGGCAGCGTCGTCAGCAGGTCGTCGGCGGCGTCGCAGAGGCGGTCCAGCTCGTTGCGGTACACGGCCTCGACCAGCGCCTCCCGGGTGGGGAAGTGCCGGTAGAGCGTCCCGATCCCGACGCCGGCGGACTTCGCGATCCCGTCCAGCGTCGCGTCCGTCCCGCCGGCGGCGAAGGCGGCCAGGGCGGCGTCGAGCAGCAGCTCGCGGTTGCGGGCGGCGTCGGCGCGCATCCCGCGGCGCGTGCTGGTGGACATGGTCCCTCTCTCTCGCGACGGTGACGTCGGTGATCAGCGTAGTTCAGATTTCGGCTTGCCAACCGGAGAGTACTCCGTTTAGAGTTCTCCCAGTACCGGAGGATCCTCCGATTCTAGCCCCGGGCCCGCTTTCCCGGACCCCTCGCAGACGGGAACCCCACCATGACTGCGCCCACTCTCCTGCGTACCCCGTTCGACGCCACGACCACCGCCGACGAGGTCCTGGCCGGCGTCGACCTCTCCAGCCGCCGCGCCGTCGTCACCGGCGCCGCCTCCGGCATCGGCTACGAGACCGCCCGCGCCCTGGCCGGCGCCGGTGCCGAGGTGACCCTCGCCGTCCGCGACGTCGACGCCGGCGAGCGCGCCCGTGCCGAGATCGCCGAGGTCACCGGCAACCCGATGGTCCGCGTCGGCGAGCTCGACCTGGCCGAGCCGACCTCGGTCGCCCGCTTCGTCCGTCTCTGGGACGGGCCGCTGCACATGCTCGTGAACAACGCCGGCGTGATGGCCACCCCCGAGACCCGCACGTCGGCGGGCTGGGAGCTGCAGTTCGCGACGAACCACCTCGGGCACTTCGAGCTGGCCACCGGCCTGCACTGGGCCCTGACCGCCGTCGACGGCGCGCGGATCGTCTCGGTCAGCTCGAACGCGCACCTGCGTGCCGGTGTGGACCTCGACGACCCGCACTTCCTGGACCGTCCCTACGACCGGTCGCTGGCCTACGCGCAGTCCAAGTCGGCGAACGTGCTGTTCGCGGTCGAGGCGGCGCGGCGGTGGGCCGACGACGGGATCAGCGTCAACGCGCTGACCCCCGGCGGCATCCGCACCGGTCTGCAGCGCCACATCTCCGACGACGATCTCGCGCGCCTGCGTGCGAAGGCCGGAGCCGGTGCCCCGCAGTGGAAGACCCCGCAGCAGGGCGCGGCCACCTCGGTGCTCCTGGCCGCGTCCCCGCTGGTCAGCGGCGTGACCGGGCGGTACTTCGAGGACGTCAACGAGGCCGCGCCGGCCGAGCCGGGCGTCTACCGGGGCGTCGCCGCGCACGCGCTCGACCCGGTCGCCGCCGCAGCGCTGTGGGACCTGTCCGAGCGGGCCGTCCGCGACGACACGTGGTCGCACTTCTCGGCCTGGCCGATCGCGGCCTGAGGGCCGTCAGGCGTGGCGCAGCCAGACCGTCGTGTCGGCGGGGACGGCGCCGTAGCGGGTGAGCGGGCCGCTGGTCAGCATCACCTCGGCGTCCTCCGGCAGTGAGACCGGTGCGGACGAGACGTTCACCAGTGCGGTGAAGCCCGGCTCCCGGGTGAACGCGAGCGTGCCCTCCGGCGAGTCCTTCCAGGTCAGCTCGCCGCCGCCCAGCGCCGGGTGTGCCTTGCGGAGCATCAGTGCGTCCCGGTAGAGGTGCAGGATCGACTCCGGGTCGGCGTCGAGCGTGTCCGCCACGCAGGCGGCGAACTCCGGGGGCTGGGGCAGCCACGAACTGCCACCGAAGCCGTACGGCGGCGAGCTGCCGGACCAGGGCAGCGGCACGCGGCAGCCGTCGCGTCCGCGCTTGGTGTGCCCGGACAGGACCCACGTCGGGTCGTCGAGCTGGTCGGTGGGGATGTTCTCCGCCTCCGGCAGGCCCAGCTCCTCGCCCTGGTAGAGGTACGCGGTGCCGGGCAGGGCGAGCATCAGCAGCGTCGCCGCCCGGGCCCGTCGCAGGCCGAGGTCGAGGTCCGCGGGCAGGTCGAGCAGGTCGTCGAGCTGGTAGCCGCGGCCGGACTCGGGCTTGCGGGCCAGGCGCGAGACGTGCCGGGCGACGTCGTGGTTGGACAGGACCCACGTCGCCGGCGCGCCGACCGCGTCGTTCTCCGCGATGGCCTCGGTGATGTTCTCCTTCAGGTCCGGGGCCAGCCACGCCGCGCGCAGGAAGTTGAAGCTGAACGCGGTCTGCAGCTCGTCCGGACGCAGGTAGCGGGCGAGACGCTCCGGGTCGGGCACCCATGCCTCGGCGACGTAGACCTTCGGCGGGTCGTAGGAGTCGGCGATCCGCCGCCAGGACCGGTAGATGTCGTGCACCTCGTCGCGGTCGAGGTAGGGGTGGTTGCCGTCCTGCTCGTCGTTCACGCCCTCGACGACGTCCGGCAGGCCGTCCTGCTTGATCATCGAGTTCGCGACGTCGATCCGGAACCCGTCCACGCCCCGGTCGAACCAGAACCGCAGGGTGGTCTCGAAGTCGTCGCGGACCTCGGCGCTGTTCCAGTTGACGTCGGGCTGCTTGACGTCGAACAGGTGCAGGTACCACTGCCCGTCCGGAACCCGCTCCCACGCAGGCCCCCCGAACATCGACTCCCAGTTGTTCGGCGGCTGCGCGCCGTCCGGGCCGCGTCCGTCGCGGAAGACGTAGCGCTCGCGTTCCGGTGAGCCGGGGGCCGCGCGCAGGGCCGCCTGGAACCACTCGTGCTCGTCGGAGTGGTGGTTGGGCACGATGTCGAGCAGCACCTTGATGCCGCGCTCGTGCGCCTCGCGCAGCAGTGCCTCGGCCTGGGCGGTGTCGCCGAACGCCGGGTTGATCGCGCGGTAGTCGGCCACGTCGTAGCCGCCGTCGGCCAGCGGCGACGGGTACCAGGGGTTGATCCAGATCGCGTCGACGCCCAGGCGGGCCAGGTGGCCGAGCTTGCCGCGCAGCCCGGCGATGTCGCCGACGCCGTCACCGTTCCCGTCGGCGAAGCTGCGGATGTAGACCTGGTAGACGACGGCGTCGCGCCACCAGTCGATGTCGTTCGCGGTCGCGGTCATACCCTCTCCCGTGCTCGTGTTGCCTGCTGTTTCATACTGTTTCACAGCGTTGCACGGGCTGTCGACGTGCTTGCAGGATGACCTGGGGAGGCGTGATGGAGGAGACGGGCAGGGTCGGGGTTCGCGACGTCGCGCGCCTCGCCGGCGTGTCCCCGGCGACCGTGTCCCGGTCGCTGCACGGCGCGACCTCGGTATCCGCGCCGACCCGGGAGCGGGTGTTGCGCGCGGCGTCCGAGCTCGGCTACACGCTGCCCGGCGCACCGGCGCCGCCCGGATCCACGACGACGGTCGGCGTGCTGGCGCGTTTCCCGCGCCAGTGGTTCTTCGCCGAGGCGATCAGCGGCGTGGAGCAGGTCCTCTCCGCGGCCGGGTTCGGCACGTTGCTGCACAACCTGGGGACGACGGCCGGGCGCGCGCAGTTCTTCGCGACGCTGCCGGTGCGCGGGCGGGTGGACGGGCTGATCGTCGTCGCGTCGGCGTTCGGCGACGCCGAGATCGCGGCGCTGGACTCGCTGGAGGTGCCGATCACCGTGGTCGGCGGGACGCTGCCGGGCAGGACACGGGTCGGGGTGGACGACCGGGCCGGGGCGCGGACCGCCGTCCGGCACCTGGTCGGGCTCGGGCACACCGACGTCGGGCTCGTCTCGTTCGACCCGGACGAGGCCTGCGGGCGCCAGACCACCGAGCTGCGCCGCCTCGGCTTCGACGACGCGCTCGCCGAGGCGGGGCTGTCCGTGCGCGACGGGTGCGTGGTCTCCGACGGCGCCGACGTCGCCGCCGGCACGCGTGCGGCGGAACGGCTGCTGTCCGCGTCGCCGTTGCCGACGGCGGTGTTCGCGATGTCCGACGAGCTCGCGTTCGGCCTGGTCCGGACGCTGCGCCGGGCCGGGGTCGACGTGCCGGGGCGGGTCTCCGTCGTCGGGTTCGACGACCACGAGCTGGCCGGGGTCTCCGACCTCACCACGATCGCCCAGCCCGTCCGCCGTCAGGGCGAGCTCGCCGCGCGGGCGCTGCTGGACACGCTCGCCGGTTCCGGCGCCGGTGACGTCGAACTGCCGACACGTCTCGTGGTCCGGGGCACCACGGCGCCGCCGTCCGGACGGCCCGGCGCGCGCGGGTGACACCTCGTGAGAGGCACCCACCAGTGTGGATACGATCGCCGGACCGGACGCGAACGCGGGAGGGCCATCGTGACGCAGGGGGAGCGCCGGCAGGCTCCGATCGACCTGAACGTGCCCAGCGTGGCGCGCTGCTACGACTTCGCCCTCGGGGGCAAGGACAACTACGAGGTCGACCGGGCCGCGGTCGCCGCCGTGGAGTCGCTGATCCCCGAGGCCGGCGTGTTGGCCAAGGTGAACCGGGCCTGGCACATCC
The DNA here is from genome assembly GCF_004217185.1 of Pseudonocardia sediminis. Taxonomy (NCBI): domain Bacteria; kingdom Bacillati; phylum Actinomycetota; class Actinomycetes; order Pseudonocardiales; family Pseudonocardiaceae; genus Pseudonocardia; species Pseudonocardia sediminis. The sequence continues at coordinate 1,142,072 of NZ_SHKL01000001.1, forward strand.
GGGCGACGCGGTTCCTGGCCGGGACGGCCGGGATCCACCAGTACCTCGACCTCGGCGCGGGCCTGCCCACCGTGGAGAACACCCACGAGGTCGCGCAGCGGATCGACGCGCACGCCCACGTCGTCTACGTCGACAACGACCCGTCGGCGGTCGCGCACGGCAAGGCGCTGCTCGACGACGACGACCTCACCCGCTACGTCGAGGGCGACCTCACGAAGCCGGCGCAGATCCTGGACGACCCGGTCGTCCGGTCGCACCTGGACTTCTCGGAGCCGATCGGGCTCTACCAGAGCGCCACGCTGCACCACCAGCCCGACGAGGCCGACCTGCCGGGGATCATGCGCGAGTACGTCGCGGCCCTGGCTCCCGGCTCGTACGTCGTGCTGAGCCACTTCTGGGACCCGGGCGGCGAGGCCGGGGCGATGGTGCGCCGGATCCGCGAGATCATGCTGGAGCAGGGCCTCGACGGCGAGTACTTCCGCACCCGCGAGCAGATCCTGCCGATGCTCGACGGTCTCGAGCTGGTTCCCGGCAACGCGGACACCGACGAGGGTCTCGTGCCGCTGCTCGAATGGTGGCCGGACGGCCCGCCGATGGCCGAGCCGGGCGTCGTCCCGCAGTGCATCGTGGGGGCGGTCGGCCGCAAGGCCTGACGCGGACCGGCCTGCGGACCTAGGACTTCTCCGGCCCGGCCAGGCGGTGCAGGAGCGTCATCACCTCGTGCAGGGTGGTCTCGACGACCTGCAGGCGTGCCAGCTCCGGGTGGTCGGTGATCCGGTCGGGCCGGGTCGGGGACGTGCCGGCGGGGCCCGGTGCGGGGGCGGGCCGGGGCTCGGTCGCACGCTCGGGTCCGTCGGTCCTGTCGTGCCCGCTCGCGTCCCGGCTCTCGTCGGTGTCGGGTGTGGTGGGCACCGCCGCGATCCGGCGGGGGAGGACCCCCACCGACGGTGGGTCGGGCGTGACCGTGCCGTCCGCCTGCTCACCGTCCGACCGGTCCGCCTGCTCACCCACGGCCGGTCCGCGCTGGAGCTGCTCCAGTCGTTCCAGGGTCGCCTTCAGCGTGGCCTCGGCGCTGTCCGCGCGGACCGTATCGTTCCGTCCGTGCGCGACCAGCGCGGCCACCCAGGACGCCCAGGAGTCCACCTCGGACCGCCGGTACCCCCACGGCGCGGTGCCGAAGACCGGGGGCGCGGCGCCGTCCGGTGAGGTCGCCGGGTGCCCGTCCGGGACGTCGCCGATGTCGGCGAGCGGACGGAAACGCGCCGCGACACCACCGGATCGGATGTCACGGTGCGGGTCGTCCCGTCGACGTTCGGTGACCATGGGACCAGTCAACTCATACGTTCGGGGGTGTCGCGACCCGGAACGGAGGAGCGTGGCCAGTCGGTCGGTGAAAGGTCTCCCGGGCGGCCCGAGTCCTCTTCGGACCGATGATCGGGCCCAGCGCGGCGTCCGCGTCGACGAGCGGTTCGCCCGTCCGTCCTCGTCGACCGCCGGAACTGTCGGGGGTGCGTGCTCTCCTGGTGGGAGGAGGGAGGCGCGATGAGCTACGTGCACGGGCACTGGCGCGAGACGGGGTGGGTCCGCGGGCACTTCCGGCATCCGCTCCGGTCGGGGCCGGGCCAGGTGGTGTTCCCGGTCGTGTCGCCGGTCCGTATCGACCTGGGCCGCTACGCGGAGATCTCCTGTCCGTGGCCGCGCCCGCCGGAGGGTGCCGGGGTCGCGATCCCGGCACCCCGGGCCCCGGCACCCCGGACCTCGGAAGAGGGGCCCGGGGCGGCCGGGGAACGTCGTCAGGCGTCGAGCATCTCCGCGATCACCGCGTCGACCGCGGCCTGGTCCTCCTCCCGGAGGCAGAACATGCCGAAGTGACCCATCGGCGTCTCGATCGGGCGGCGGTGCCCGTTCGGGATGTGCGCGCAGTCGGCGTCGTGGTCCTCCGGCGGGAAGAACAGGTCCTCGGAGAACGAGGCCACGAAGAACTGCGCGGTGATCCGTCCCAGGGCAGCGGCGACGTCGCCGCCGGTGTGGTCGGAGATGTCGCCGGCGCGCCACTTGCTCGCCTGGGCGAGGAGGTTGTTCGGGTCCATCGGGGCGAAGTAGCCCCGCAGGAAGCCCTGGCGGAAGTCGTTCGACGAGACGAAGCCCAGGCTCCGCCACAGCTCGTCGCGGTAGAAGGCGGCCGAGAACCCCATCAGCGAGAACGCCACGGCGTGCCGCTTGAGCGCGAGACGCAGGTCCGCCGAGTCGGAGTAGAAGCCGTCCTTGAACTCCGGGTCGGAGGTCAGCAGCTCGGTGTGCAGGTCGATGAAGACCTGGTTGTGCACGGGGGTGCGGCCGTTCCCGGCGAAGACGGCCCCGCGCGGCACCATCTCCGGGAAGCGCACGGCCCACTCGTAGGTCTGCTGCGCGCCCATCGACCAGCCGAGGACGGCGTGCAGGGTCGAGATGCCGAAGTGCTCGGTGACGAGCCGGTGCTGGGCGATCACGTCGTCGGCGATCGCGAGCGGCGGGAACTGGCCGCGGTCGTACGGCGCCGGGGTGTTCGACGGGCTGGAGGAGAACCCGCCACCGAACTGCCCGGGCAGGATGATGAAGTACTTCGACGGGTCCAGCGGCCGTCCCTCGCCGATGAAGATCTCCATCGACGCCGACGTGCCCGAGTACATGTGCGGGAACAGGACGGCGTTGTCCTTGGCCGCGTTGAGCGTGCCGTGGGTCTTGTAGGCGATCCCCGCCTCCGGGAGCGTGTACCCGCTCCGCAGCGGGAATCCGCCCAGGTCGTAGTACTCGTGCTTCCCGTGGACCTCGTCGGTGTAGTACGCGTTCATGCTCTCCCTCTCGTGCGCGGCGACGACCGGATCGCGGCGATGACCGGATCATGGCCTCGCGGGCGGGCCCCCGCCACCGCGCGCGGCGAGCACACCGGGCCGTAGCTCGACCCGTCGCATCAGCTGCGCGTTGGCGGCGACGACGATCGTCGACAGGCTCATCAGTACCGCCCCGACGGCCATCGGGAGCACGAACCCGACCGGCGCGAGCACGCCCGCGGCGAGCGGGACCGACAGCAGGTTGTAGCCCGCGCCCCACCACAGGTTCTGCCGCATCTTCCGGTAGCCGGCGCGGGACAGCGCGATCACCGACAGCACGGCGCGCGGGTCGTCCGAGGCGAGGACGACGCCGGCCGAGGAGATCGCCACGTCGGTCCCTGCGCCGATCGCGATGCCGACGTCGGCGCGGGCCAGCGCGGGCGCGTCGTTGACGCCGTCGCCGACCATCGCCACGGTCGCGCCGCGCTCCTGCAGGCGGGCCACAGCGTCGTCCTTGTCCTGCGGGAGGACCTCGGCGAACACCTCGTCCACACCGACCTCGCGGGCGACGGCCTCGGCGACCGGACGGGCGTCCCCGGTGACCATCACCGACCGGACACCCCGCGCGCGCAATGCGGCGACGGCGTCGCGGGACTCCGGGCGCACGCCGTCGGCCAGGGCGAGGGCCCCGACGACGACGCCGTCGCGCACGACGTGCAGCACCGTCGACCCGTCGGCGCTCCAGCGCTCCGCCTCGTCCGCGATCGCGGCGGGGGAGGTGAGCCCGAGCTCGCGCAGCAGCGCCGGTCCGCCCACCGCGACGTCGGCGCCGTCGACGCCGGCGCGGACCCCGCGTCCGGTCAGCGAGCGGAAGCCGGTCGCCCGCGGCGTCGTCGCGGGGTCGGCGGCCGCGACGACGGCGCGCGCCAGCGGGTGCTCGCTGTCCGCCTCGACGGCGGCGGCGAGGGTGAAGGTGTCCGGATCGCCCGCCACGGCGACGACGGCCGGGGTGCCGGTGGTCAGCGTGCCGGTCTTGTCGAACAGCACCGTGTCGACCCGGCGCATCCGCTCCAGGGCGAGACGGTCGGTGACCAGGATGCCGTTGCGGGCGGCGCGTGCGGTGGAGATCGCGATGACCAGCGGGATCGCCAGCCCCAGCGCGTGCGGGCAGGCGATCACCAGGACGGTGACCGTGCGCTCGACGGCGCCGGTCAGGTCCCCGAGCAGCGACCACACGGCGAACGTCACGACGGCGGCGCCGGTGGAGAACCAGAACAGCAGTGCCGCGGCCCGGTCGGCGAGCGCCTGCGCCCGTGACCGCGACGCCTGCGCCTGCTCCACGAGGCGGCGGATCCCGGCCAGCGCCGTGCCCTCGCCGACGGCGGTGACCTCCACGCGCAGCGCCGAGTCGGTCGCGACCGTTCCGGCCACCACACGCTCACCGACGCCCCGGGAGACCGCGCGGGACTCGCCGGTGATCATCGACTCGTCGACCGCCGCGGCGCCGTCGACGACGGTGCCGTCGGCCGGGACACGCCCGCCGGAGCGGACCAGCACGGTGTCGCCCTCGGCGAGGTCGGCCAGGGTCACGGTCACCGGGGAGCCGTCCGGGCCGATCCGCTCGGCGGTGTCGGGCAGCAGCGCCGCGAGCGCGTCCAGGGCGCCGGAGGCCTGCCCGAGCGCGCGCATCTCCAGCCAGTGCCCGAGCAACATGATCACGACGAGGAGTGCGAGCTCCCACCAGAAGTCCAGCGCGAGCCCGGCCACCCCGAGCGAGGTGAGCATGCTCGCGACGAACGCGACCGAGATCGCCAGCCCGATCAGCAGCATCATCCCGGGCCGCCGCGCGCGGATCTCCGACACCGCGTCGGTCAGGAACGGCGCCCCGCCCCACGCGAACACGACCGTCCCGAGCACCGGCGGGATCCACGCCGACCACGACGGCGGCGTGTAGCCCAGCAGCATCCCCACCATCGGGCTGAACGCGACGACCGGGACGGACAGCAGCAGCGTCCACCGGAAGCGGTCCCGGAACTGCGCCGCGTGGTCCCCGTGGCCCGCGCCGTGACCCTCGTGGTGGCCCGTCCCGTGCCCGGGGTGCCCCGCGTGCTCGTCGTGTGCCGTCGTCGCGGACATCCGTCGCTCCCGTCGTCGAACCGCCGTTGCCCTCCCGGCAACGGTGGTACCCCCTAGGGGTATTCCGGCGACGCGGTGACGACTCAGGAACCGGTGCGCAGCTCCTGGGTCCCGACGACGCGCAGCAGCGACAGCGCGTCGGCGTCCGGGCTGCCGGGGACGGCGGAGTAGACGAGCAGGATCTGGTCGTCGGCTCCGACGTGCAGCGCGTCGCAGTCCAGGGTCAGCTCGCCGATCTGGGGGTGGGCGAAGGTCTTGCGGTCGTCGTGATGCGCGATCACCTCGCGCTCGTCCCAGATCCGGGCGAACTCCGCGCTGCCCGCGCACAGGTCGGCGATCAGGCGGCGCAGCTCGGGGTCGTCCGGGTAGCGGGCGACGGTGCCGCGCAGGTCGCCGATCATCGCGCGGTCGAGGCGGGCCCGGTCGGCCTCGGTGTGGGCGACCATCCGGCTGTCGCCGGTGAGGAACCGCCCGCGCAGGATGTTGCGCTGCCCGGGCCGGTCGGTGGAGAAGTCGCCGAACAGGGCGGCCGCCATCGGGTTCCAGGCCAGGACGTCGAGACGGGCGTTGAGCAGGAGCGTGGGCAGGTCGGCGAACCGGTCGATCAGCCGCAGGACGCTCGGCCGGACCGCGGTGGAGATCCGGCCCGGGGTCGGCGGGGCGACGCCGGCCAGGTGGAACAGGTGGTCGCGTTCGGCGGTCTCCAGGCGCAGGGCGCGGGCCATCGCCCCGAGCACCGCCTCCGACGGGTGCGGCCCCCGGCCCTGCTCGAGCCGGCTCAGGTAGTCGACGCTCATGCCGGCCAGCCCGGCGACCTCCTCGCGGCGCAGCCCGGGGGTGCGTCGCCGCGACCCGGCCGGCAGCCCCACGTCCGACGGGTCCACCCGCTCGCGCCACGTCCGCAGCATGGTGCCCAGCTCGTCACGGTCCATGCCTCCAGCATGCCGCGCCCGGGCGTGCTCATCCTGGTACCACCGGTCCCCGGCTGCGGCGTGCCTGGCGGGCCGGCCGTACGGGGCGCACTGTCGGTGCCATGGCTGATGACGCGAAGACGACGGTCCTGATCACCGGTGCGAACAAGGGACTCGGATTCACCACCGCACGGCGGCTGGGGGAGAAGGGCTGGAGGGTCCTGATCGGCTCCCGGGACGCCGAGCGCGGCGCCGTCGCGGCGAGGGAGCTCACCGAGGACGGGCTCGACGTGACGGCCGTGACCCTCGACGTCACCTCGGACGGGTCGGTCGCCGCCGCCGCGGCCCGGATCGGCGAGGAGTTCGGCCGCCTGGACGTGCTGGTGAACAACGCCGGGATCAGCGGTGCGCACACCTCGACCGCCGAGACGGGGCCGGACGACGTGCGTGACGTCTACGAGACGAACGTGTTCGGCCCGGTCCGGGTCACGAAGGCGATGATCCCGCTGCTGGAGCGCTCGGACGCGCCGCGGATCGTGATGGTGTCCTCCGGGCTGGGCTCGCAGGTCGTCACCGCCGATCCCGAGCGCATCGAGAACAGCGTGCCCGGGCTGGCCTACCAGTCGTCGAAGGCCGCGCTGAACATGCTCATGTCGCAGTACGCGCGTGCGCTGCCGGGGTTCCGGGTCAACGCCGCCGACCCCGGCTACACCGCGACCGACCTGAACGGGAACTCCGGCCCGCAGACCGTGCAGGAGGGCACCGACGCGATCGTCACCCTCGCCACGGTCGCCTCCGACGGCCCCACCGGGACCTTCGTCGACCGTGACGGCGCCATGCCCTGGTGACGCATGCCCTCGTCACGCGTCAGCCGATCGGCAGCCAGTCCAGGACGTCGCGGATGCGGGCGTCCCAGTAGCCCCACTCGTGCTCGCCGCGGGTGAAGCTGCTGGTCACCGACAGCCCGGCGGACGAGGCCCGCTCGGCGAACCGCAGGCTGTGCTCGAAGAGCGGGTCCTCGGTGCCGCAGCACAGGTACAGCGGCGGGACGGCCGAGGAGTCGGCGCGCTGCAGGAGCGCGAACGGGTCGGCGTCGGTGCCCGCGAGGCCCGCGCCGTCGGCGATCCGCTCCCACATCCGCGGGTCCTCCTCGCGTCCCGGCCCGGCCGCCAGCGCCGCGAGGTCCAGCGCGCCGGACAGGCTCGCCGCCCCGGCGAAGCGGCCGGGGTCGGTCAACGCCCAGCTCAGCGCGCCGTAGCCACCCATCGACAGCCCGGCGACGAACGTGTCCTCGCGCCGCTCGGAGACCCGGAAGAAGCGGCCCACCACCTGCGGGAGCTCCTCGGTGAGGAACGTGCGGTAGTTCCCGCCGTAGGCCTGGTCGAGGTAGAAGCTGCGGTGCACCTGCGGCATCACCACGGCGATCCCGAGCTGTTCGACGTAGCGCTCGATCGAGGTGTTGCGGACCCACGCGGTGTCGTCGTCGGAGAGACCGTGCAGCAGGTAGAGCACCGGCGGCGGACCGTCGCCGGCGCCTCCGGTCACCCCGATCCGGGTGCTGGAGCGTTGCGGCAGCAGCACCGTCATCGACGTCGCGAGACCGAGGGAGTCGGCGACGAAGTCGCACCGCAGGTGGGCCATGCGGTGATGGTCGCAGAGGCCGGCCGGGTCAGGGCTGGTCGACCGCGCCGGCCAGGAAGTCCAGGAAGACCGTCAGCCAGTGCTCGGCGGCGTCGACGTGCGGGCCGTGCCCGGACCCGTCGAACATCTCGATGCGCACGAGACCACCGGCCGCGGCGTAGCGCTCGAGCACGTCCCGGATCTGGGTGACCATCGGCTGTGGCGGGAACACCTCCGCCCCCGGCCAGCCCGGCACGACCCCGGCCGCGCCGAGCGTGCCGAACTCCAGCATCGAGCCGTCGGCGACGACGAGGTCCGCGGTCCCGTGCGTCCACAGGATCGGCGGCTTCGGGCCGAGCCCGACGATCGCGTCCCAGCGGCAGTACTTCGGCGACAGGGCGTTGAGGATGCCGCTGGTGCCGGGGCCGAAGCCGGGCCAGTTCGGGGACGCGGCGCGGTCGCCGGGGTAGCCGCCGTCGCCGATCACGCTGAGCAGGACCTCGTCGACGAGCACGTCCTCGCGGTCGGCGGGCAGGGTGAACGACGGCGACCAGTACGACGAGCGCATGACGCTGCGGATGGAGAACGGGCTCTCGTCCGAGGAGTCGCCGGACGCCAGGCGGGACACCACCTCCGGGTTCGTGCCGCCCGCCCCGGACCCGGCGTGGTCGTCGAACACCGGCGTGCCGTCGCGGCGGACGGCGCCGTAGCCGAACGGCGACACCGGGTCGAGCAGCGTCAGCGACGCGACCGGGCGGTCGAGGGCGAAGCGGGTGATCGCGGCGCCCGCGGTGGACCAACCGGTCAGGTGCGGGGGAGCGTCGACGCCGAGGGCGCGGAGCAGGGCGTCGAGGTCGTCGGCCCAGTCGGCGAGGCCGCGGGTGGCGTCCAGCGGGGCGGGCTCGCTGCGCCCGAACGAGCGCATGTCCGGGGCGAGGACCCGGTAGCGGTCGGGGACGTGCGGCATGAGGTGCTCGAAGAACCGCCCGGTGGACAGGTTGCCGTGCACCAGGACCACCGGGATGCCGTCGTCGGGTCCGGACTCCAGCACGTGCATCCGGATCCGGTCGGTGTCCACGGTCCTCGAGCGCACTCCGGGCAGCAGCGTCACGCGCTGATCGTGGAGACCGCGGTCATAGCGGTCAAGCACGGATATCCCGGTGCGCCGCCGGAACGATCACCGCTACCGTCGTCGTCATGATCCAGGTGCTCTACAGCTGATCCGGCCCGCTACGGACCGCTGACCTCATCAGACTCGGAGTACCGGAGATCCCTTGTCCCACATCCTCATGGTCGGCGTCGGCGCGCACGGCCACACCAACCCGCACCTGCCCGTGATGACCGAGCTGGTCGCCCGTGGGCACCGCGTCACCTACGCGATCAGCGAGCCCTTCGCCGAGACCGTGGCGGGCAGCGGAGCGACACCGCTCGTCGTCGAGACGGCCCTGCCCGACGAGACGGCGGCGCAGCACTGGCCGACCGACGCCGTCTCGGGCATGCGGCTGTTCCTCGACGAGGGCCGGACGGTCCTCCCACAGCTGCTCGACGCACTGGAACGGGACCGTCCGGACGCCGTGCTCTACGACATCGGCGGCTACGCCGGCCGGGTCCTGGCCCACCGCTGGGACCTGCCGCTGCTGCAGCTGTCCCCGTCGATCGTGGCCTGGGAGGGCTACGAGCAGGACATGGGCGACGCCCTGGCGTTCCTCGACGAGCCCGACGGTCTGGCCTTCCAGCACGACTTCGACGCCTGGCTCGGCGAGCAGGGGATCGACATCGGCTGGGCGGCGTTCAGCGGGCGCCCGCCGCGCTGCGCGGCCCTGGTCCCGGAGGCGATGCAGCCGAACGCCGAGCGCGTCGACCACGACGTCGTCACGTTCGTCGGGCCCGCCCTCGACCGGCGCCCGCACGAGGAGGAGTGGCCGGAGCCGGACCGTCCGCTGCTCGTGGTCTCGCTCGGCTCGGCCTACAACGACCGGCCGCAGTTCTTCCGTGACGTGATCGCCGCGATGGACGGGCTCGACTGGCGCGTCGCGATGTCGATCGGGCCCTACGTCGACCCCGCCGACCTGGGCGAGATACCGGAGAACGTCGAGGTGCGCTCCTGGCTGCCGCAGCTCGCGGCGCTGCGGCACGCGTCGGCGTTCGTCACCCACGCCGGGATGGGCGGCTGCTCGGAGGGCCTGTACGAGGGCGTCCCGATGGTCGCGGTGCCGCAGGCGGTCGACCAGTTCGGCAACGCCGCGCGGCTGGTCGAGCTCGGCGTCGGGGAGCACCTGCCGGCCGACGAGGTGACGCCGGAACGGCTGCGGGAGGCGATCCTGCGGGTGTCCGGCTCACCGGAGGTGGCGGCGCGCTGCCGGGAGCTGCGCGAGCGGGCCCGGGAGGCCGGGGGAGCGCGCGCCGCGGCCGACATCCTGGAGGACATGCTGCGCTGATCACCGGTTCGGCGGCGATCCCGGACAGGCCTGTCGTGGATCGCTGCCGAGCCGCTGATCACCGGTTTGTCCGGGTCGATGCCCTCGTGTGACGGTCTGCACTAGGCCATCCGAGGCAGGCTCCGGTGTGTTGATTGTGGATCACCGGCCGGGGGTGGCACCGTCGTCACGGTCAGCGACGCCCGGTTCTCCGGTGTGTCGTCGGGGGTGGCGTCAGGGGGACTCGTGCGCAGGACCATCGTCTCGGTACTGACCATGGGCCTGCTGGCCGCCGGGTCGGTGCTCGCCGCCCCGGTCGCGCAGGCCGCACCCGCGGCCCCGGCCGCGCCCGCGCCGCCACCCGTCGCCTGGGGGGCCTGCCAGTCCCCGGCGTTGCAGCAGGCCCGCGCGCAGTGCGGGTTCGTGACGGTCCCGCTGGACTACGCGAAGCCGACCGGCACGACGATCCAGATCGCGGTCTCCCGGGTGAGGCACACGGTCCCGGAGAGCCGTTACCAGGGCGTCATGCTGGTCAACCCGGGCGGTCCCGGCGGTCCGGGGCTGGGCCTGTCGCGGCTCGGCGCGTCGGTGCCCAAGGGTGCCGGTGCCGCCTACGACTGGATCGGCTTCGACCCGCGTGGCGTCGGCACCAGCAAGCCCGCCCTGAGCTGCGACCCCGACTACGGCGGCTACAACCGGCCCGACTACCAGCCGGAGAACGGCGCCGAGAAGGCCTGGCTGCCGAAGACCAAGGCCTACGCCGCCGCGTGCAAGGCCAAGGGCGGGAAGCTGCTGGAGAACCTGCGCACCGAGGACACGGTCCGCGACATGGACCGGATCCGGCAGGCCCTGGGCCAGAAGCAGATCAACTTCTACGGCTTCTCCTACGGCACGTTCCTCGGCCAGGTCTACGGCACGATGTTCCCGGACAAGGTCCGCCGGATGGTGCTCGACGGCGTCCTGGACAGCCGTGACTGGTGGTACAAGGCGAACCTGAACCAGGACGTCGCGTTCGAGAAGAACATTCAGGTGTTCTTCGACTGGGTCGCCAAGTACGACTCCGTCTACCACCTGGGCGACTCCGGCGACGCCGTCGAGAAGCGCTTCTACGACGAGCGCGAGAAGCTCCGCAAGGCCCCGGCCGGCGGCAAGATCGGCTCCTCGGAGTGGACCGACATCTTCCTGCGCGCCGGCTACAACGTCGGTGAGTGGCCGGCCACCGCGCAGGCGTTCGTCGCCGGCGCGATCAAGCAGGACTCCGCGGCGCTCAAGGCCGCCTACGACGCCGCCGGCTCGCCGACCGACGACAACAACTACGCCGTCTACCTGGCCACCCAGTGCACGGATGCGCCCTTCCCGACGAGCTTCACCACGTGGAAGGCCGACAACGCCCGCGTCGACAAGCTCGCGCCGTTCGAGACCTGGGGCAACGCCTGGTACAACGCGCCCTGCCTGTCCTGGCCGGTCAAGCCCGGCCCGGCACCGAAGGTGGACGGGACGAAGGTCGCGGGTGGCCCGCTGCTGATCTCCGAGACCAACGACGGCGCCACCCCGTACGCGGGTGCGCTGAACGCCCGGAAGCTGTTCCCGAACTCGCGCCTGATCGAGGGCGTCGGGGGGACGACGCACTCGTCGTCGCTGTCCGGGGTGGCCTGCACCGACAACAAGATCGCCGACTACCTGGCCACCGGGAAGCTCCCGGCGCGGGTCGCCGGGAACCGTTCCGACGCCCAGTGCGAGCCGCTGCAGCCGCCGGACCCGACGAAGCCCGCGGCCCCGGGCGGGAGCTGAGTTCTGCCCGGCGACTACCCGTCCTCCGGGCGGGGCCGTCCGTCGATCAGCTCGTCGAGGGTCACGAACGCGCCGGCGTCCCCACGGTCGACCAGTGCCCGGGCCCGGGCGACGATGCGGGGCAGCTCGTCGGCGGAGACCACCCGGGACTCGACGATCTCCCCGCCGGCCTCGGTCAGCGTGACCGCCACGAGGCCGGCACCGGGCTCCTCCGAGAACGACAACGGCACGCCGTCGAGACTAGGCAGCCCCGACCGCCTCCGCACACGCGAGACGCCCCGGGTGGGACGCCGCGCGGTCGGCGGACCGGGTCGCCTGGACCCGTCGCCCGCCCGACGGGTCATGCATGCTGTCCGATGTGGGGACCGGAGGGCTGACACTCGTCACCGACCGGCTCGTTCCCGTCGGTGCCCTGCTGACCGTCGTGACGTCGACCGGGACCGTGCAATGGCTCAAGGGCAAGCGCCGCCTCGCCCTGCTCGCGCCGCTGTCGGTGGTGTCGGTGATCGGGATCGTCGGGGTGACGCGGGTGGCGAAGCCGGGCTCGCCCTGGGCGCGCTACCGCTACGACGACGACCGGATGGGGCAGGCGCGGGCGCGGTTCGGCGGTCCGGTCGCGCCGTCGCGGCCGTCGCGGGCCGGGCCGACGCCTCTGGCCACGGCGGGGTTCGCGACTGTGCTGGTCGGCGTCGTCGCGGGGGTGCCGCTCGGGGCGGCGACGTCGTTCGTCGGCGGTGTGCTGATGGCGCACGCGCTCCTGGCCCGGGCCGGTCGGCAGACGTCCCGTCTGGTGTGCACGGTCGTGATCGGGGTGGCTGCTCTGGCCGAGGCGATGCTCGTGGCGATCGACCTACCGGCGCGCGGGACCCTGCCCGGCGCCGTCACGACGCTCGTCGTCGCGGCCGGGGTGGGCGTGTCGTGGCTGCCCTCCGCCCGCTCGGCGGACGTCGATGAGGCCGCGTCGATCACCGAGGATGCACGCTCCTGAGCACAGGCGTCATCGACGTGGTCGAGCATCGACGAATTCGCTATCGCTAACAGTTTCTGTTCTTCGATCAGATGTTCGAATAGAATGGTTGGCATGACCGCGGTCGCCGACTTCTCCGTTCCGGGCACTCGCCCGGAACCCGTCGCGCCCACATTCGAACTCGTCGATCTGACGCTCCTGCGGCTCCTCGACGAATCCGACCCCGATCCACTGCTCGGGCCACGTCCGGAGGTCGAGCTCGTCGACCGGATCGCGCAGCTGGAATCGCTGCAGCATCGGGTCGCGTCGTTGCAGTCGGCGGCGATCCATGCGTTCGCCCGCCGTCATGTGGCCTCGCGGGTCGATGCCGGGGTGGTGGACCCGGAGAGGCTCGAACGCAGTGTCGCCGGGCAGATCGCCCTCGCGTGCCGGGTCTCGCCGATCGAGGGCGGGAAGCGGATGCGGATGGCGCGGGACCTGCGCAACGGGCACGACCACGTCCTCGCCCTGTTCGCCGCCGGGGAGATCAGCGCCTACAAGACGGCGACGATCACCGCCGCCACGAGCGGCCTCGACGCCGCGGAACGGGCCGAGGTCGATCGGCGCCTCGCCGCGCACGACATCGTCCACATGGGCGTGGGGCGGATCCGGACCCTCGCTCAGGCGATCGCCGCGGAGGTCGCGCCGGAGAGGTTCACGGCGCGCAGTCGCGCGGCTCGTCAGGAGCGGCGTGTTTCGCTGCGCCCGGCGCCGGACGGGATGACCGACCTGATCGCGCACCTGCCCCTCGAGCAGGGCGTGGCCTGTTACGCCGCGCTGGCGAAGGCGGTCAACGAGGCCGCCGTCAGCCCCGAGCCGGTGACCCGTGGGCGGGGACAGATCATGGCCGACACGCTGGTCGAGCGCGTCACGGGACAGGCCACCGCGCCCGACGTCGCCGTCGAGGTCCAGGTGGTCGTCCCAGTCGAGGCGCTGATCGACCCCGACTCCCCGCTCCCCGCGCACATTCCGGGCCACGGCCCGGTCCCGCTCGACGTCCTCGCCACCAGTTCCGGCCGTAAGACTTTGCGCCGGCTGCTGACCCGGGCGGGCATCGTGATCGGCGGCGACTCCCGGCAACGCCTCTTCACCGGAGTGCTCGCCGAATGGATCCGAGCCCGCGACGGGTATCGGTGCAGCGAACCCTACTGCGATGCCCCGATCCGACATATCGACCACATCCAACGTTTCGCCGATGACGGGATCTCCGAGTTCGACAACGGCAGAGGTGTCTGCGAATTGCACAACCATCTGCGGGAGACCCCGGGCTGGGCCGTGGAGAGGACCGCCGGCGGCGTCCACACGACGACACCGACCGGGCACGCGTATACCGCGCCCCCGTGGAGAACGGCTCGTTCCGAGGACCCCGGGCCATGAGAGTCGATCTGTTCGACCCCGATGTCGAGCCGGTCGCCTTCGCCGCGGACAAGATCTATCGCGACGGGCCCCGGCCGTATGGCCGGGGCCCGTCGCGGAAAGAGTGGTCAGGCGAGGTGCACGTACTCGTAGTCGAAGGGCTTGCCGTTGATGCCGTTGCTCGGCGGGGCGATCCAGCCGGCGATCTTGCCGGTCTCGTAGACCGGGCGCATCAGCGACTGGACGTGGGTCTTGTCCGCCTCGCTCGGCAGCCAGTCGTCGACCTTCGCCGCCCACACGTCGTCGGAGATCAGGTCGCCCTTCGGCGTCACGTGGTGCTCGCGGAACAGGCCCACGTTGCGGTTGAACCCGATGTGCGGCAGGTAGACCCGGTCGTCGAAGCCGTGCTTCTCGAGGATCTTGTTCCAGCGCTTGAGCCCGGACTGGCAGTCCTTGACGTACTCGTTGCGCAGGTCGAGGTTCAGCGCCAGCAGGGCCGGGACCTCGTCGGTGGTGACGGCGCCGTCGCGGACCACGTCGATCGAGTAGCCGGCGTCGGTGAGCAGGTGGTCGTCGCGGCGGCGCTCCTCCTGCCAGCGGCCCTTGAGACCCGCGGTGAAGTAGTTCGCCGCGTTCGTGGACTGCTCGGAGCCGAACAGGTCCAGCGAGACCGAGTAGTGGAAGTTGATGTACTTCTGGATCACGTTCAGCGGGATGCCGCCGTGCGGGGCGATGTCGGCGGTGTCGTGGGAGCGCATCAGCTCGCAGGTGCGGGTGACCACGCGGTCGATGCCGGTGGTGCCCACGAACATGTGGTGGGCCTCCTCCTTGAGCATGAACTCGCAGGTCCGCGAGAGCGGGTCGAAGGCGGACTCCTTCAGCGTGCCGAGCTGGTACTTGCCGTCCCGGTCGGTGAAGTAGGTGAACATGAAGAAGCTCAGCCAGTCCGGGGTCTCCTCGTTGAACGCACCGAGGATCCGGGGGCTGTCGAGGTCGCCGGAGTTGCGCTGCAGCAGCGCCTCGGCCTCCTCGCGGCCGTTGCGGCCGAAGTAGGCGTGCAGCAGGTAGACCATCGCCCAGAGGTGACGGCCCTCCTCGACGTTGACCTGGAACAGGTTCCGCAGGTCGTACAGCGAGGGGGCGGTCTCGCCCAGACGGCGCTGCTGCTCGACCGACGCCGGCTCGGTGTCGCCCTGGATGACGATGAGGCGCTGCAGGTCGGCGCGGTACTCACCGGGCACCTGCTGCCAGACCGGCTGGCCCTTCTGCTCGCCGAACGCGATCCGCCGGTCGTCGCCGCGCTCGGCGAGGAACACGCCCCAGCGGTACTCCTCCATCGCGACGTGGCCGAACTGCGCCCAGCCCTCCTTGCCGACGTCGACGGCGGTGCGCAGGTAGACGTCCTGGGTCGGCACGGCCGGGCCCATCGTGACCCACCAGTTGAGGAAGTTCGGCTGCCAGGACTCCAGGGCCCGCTGCAGCTTCCGGTCGCCCGCGAGGTCGACGTTGTTGGGGATCTTCTCGCTGTAGTCGATGCTCATGTCTGACTCACACCCGCCTGCGGTCGAATTCGGCCTTGCGTCCCGTGCCGTACTTACGCAGTGCACCCTCCGGCCCGGAGGCGTTGGGACGCACGAAGATCCAGTTCTGCCACGCCGTGAGCCGCGAGAAGATCCGCGACTCCATCGTCTCCGGCCCGACGAAGCGGTGGTTCGCCTCCATGCCGGTCAGCGCGTCCGGGGAGAGCGAGGCCCGCTCCTCGAGCATGATGCGGACCTCGTCGTCCCAGTCGATGTCGTCCGGGGCGTCGGTGACCAGCCCCATCTCCATCGCCTCGACGGCCTCGATCCGCCGGCCCGTCTCCTGGCGCAGCTTGGCGAGGTGGTCGTCCCCGTCGCCTCCCGGGCCGTAGAAGCGCGACCCGAGCCGGGACAGGCCGTTGCTCATCGGGAACGTCCCGAAGTTGGACTCGGAGAGCATGATCTGGGCCTCGTCGCCCTGCTCGTCGCCGTCGGGGTCCAGGGTCCCGTCGAGCATGTACTGCCGGTCGCAGGCCAGGGCCAGCTCCAGCAGGGCGCCGGCGAAGCAGGAGCCCGGCTCGATCAGCGCGATCAGGCTGCGCGAGGTGACGTCGAGGCGCTTGAGCACGCGCTTGAAGTAGTGCCGGACCTCGTTGACCAGCCAGTCGTCGCGGGAGTGGGTCTCGATCACCCGCTCCATCGCCAGCGCGTCCTCGACGTCGCCGCGGGTGCGGATGATCCAGGTGCCCAGCTCCAGCTCGTTCGCCCGCAGCCGCAGGATCAGGTCGTCGAGCTCGCGGGTCATGGCCAGCGGCCAGAACTCCGCGCCCAGCTCGTGGACCCGCTCCAGCGACTCCGGGACGCCGCCCTCGGGACCGTCGACGGTGATCTCCACCAGACCCCGGTCGCGGTCGAACGCGGCGTGCACGTACCGGTAGTCGATGCCCTCGCCGGTCTCCGTGCGCTGCAGCGGCGGCAGCGTGATCCCGGTGGCGTCGGTGGGGCGGCTCGACGCGGCGGCCGCGGCCTCGGCGCGCTCGCGCACCGTCTCGTCCCACGTGCGCTTGGGGATGACCTCGTCGACGAGCTTCCACTCCATGGCCTGCTTGCCGCGGATCCCCTCGGACTTGGTGGCGAACACGTCGGCGCGGTCCTTGCGGACCCGTCGCTTGTCGGTGACCCGGGTCAGGCCGCCGGTGCCGGGCAGCACGCCCAGCAGCGGGACCTCGGGCAGCGCGACGGTAGAGGAGTTGTCGTCGATGAGCAGGATCTGCTCGCACGCCAGCGCCATCTCGTAGCCGCCGCCGGCCGCGGTGCCGTTGACCGCCGCGATCCACGTCTGGCCGGAGCTCGCGGTCGCGTCCTCGATGCCGTTGCGGGTCTCGTTGGTGAACTTGCAGAAGTTCACCTTCCAGCTGTGCGAGCTCTGGGCGAGCATCCGGATGTTCGCGCCGGCGCAGAAGTTCTTGTCCTTGCCGCTGGTCAGGACGACCGCGCGGATCGTCGGGTGCTCGAACCGCAGCCGCTGGGTGATGTCGTAGAGCTCGATGTCGACGCCGAGGTCGTAGGAGTTCATCTTGAGCTCGTAGCCGGGCACGATGCCGCCGTCCTCGGCGATGTCGAGACGCACGTAGGCGATCCCGGCGGCGTCGTCGAGGTCGAGCTTCCAGTGCCGGTAGCTGCCCGGTTCCCGGTCGAAGTCGACCGCCGGAGTCGTCTCGGTGGTGGTGCCGGCGTCGGTCATGGGTGGGCCGCTCCTCGGTTCGGGTCGGTCTCAGTCTACGGCGGTCGTGCGTCGCGACGGAAGTTTGTGGAGTATTGGGATTCGCGTCCGTGACGTACCGACGGTGGTCAGGTCAGGTCAGGTCAGGTCAGGTCAGGTCGGGACGCCGGGCGGCGGGGCGGTCGGGATCAGCGCGGCCTGCTCCCGCAGTCGGAACCGCTGGATCTTCCCGGTCGCGGTCTTGGGCAGCTCCTCGACCGTCACCACCGCGCGCGGTCGCTTGAACGCGGCCAGCCCGGCCCGGCAGAACGCGATCAGCTCGTCGGCGTCCGGGGCCTGTCCCGGTCGCGGGACGACGAACGCGATCGGCTTGTCCAGCCCGTCGTCGTCCGGGACCCCGACGACGACGGCCTCGGCCAGCGCCGGGTGCTCCAGCAGCCGGACCTCGACCTCGCTCGGGCTCACCCACAGCCCGCCGACCTTGAGCACGTCGTCGGCGCGGCCCAGGCACGTGTAGGCGCCGTCCTCGCCACGGATGTACTGGTCGCCGGTGCGCATCCACTCGCCGTGGAAGACCAGGCGGTTGACGTCGGTGCGGCACCAGTAGCCGGTGCAGATCGAGTCGCCGGAGATGTAGAGCATCCCGGACTCGCCCGCCCCGTCGATCACGGTGCCGTCGCTGCGCCGAAGCTGTGCCTCGTAGCCGGGGACCGGGAACCCTGAGCTGCCCGGGACGACCTTCCCCGGCACGTTGGAGATGAAGATGTGCAGCGCCTCGGTGGAGCCGATGCCGTCGAGCACCTCGAAGCCGTACCGGTCGCGCACGCCGTGGAACATCCGGGCGGGCAGCGCCTCACCGGCCGAGGCGCCGCGGCGCACGCTCGCGAACCGGGCCGGGTCCACCTCCGCGGCCAGCAGTGGGCCCCAGAAGCTGGGGACGGCGAAGAACAGCGTCGCGGAGTGCTCGGCGGCCAGGCGCGAGTAGAGGTCGGGGTTCGGGCGCGACGGTTCCAGCACGACGCTCGCGCCGACCGCCAGCGGGAAGAACATCGAGTTGCCGATGCCGTAGGCGAAGAACAGCTTCGCCACCGACAGGCAGACGTCGTCGCGGTCGATGCCCAGGACCTGCGTCCCGTAGGTCTCGGCGACGGACCGGATGTCGGCATGGCGGTGCATCGCGCCCTTGGGCTTGCCCGTGGTGCCCGAGGTGTAGAGCCAGAGCGCGTGCGACTCGTCCCAGGTGCGGTAGGGGATCTCGACCGGGGAGCCCTCGGCGATCATCTCATCCCAGGTCGTCGACCGTGCGCCGTCGACGAGACCGTCGGAGCCGAGAGCGTTCTCGCCGGTCAGGACGACCCGGGTCAGGTCGGGCGCGCCGGCCACGGCGGCGGCGATGTTGTCAGCGAACTCGGGACTGCCGACGAGCGCGGTCGCGCGCGAGTCGCGGACCAGCACCGACAGCTCCCGGCCGGTCAGCATGGTCGACGACGGCACGGCCACCGCGCCGATCCACATCGCGGCCAGGATCGCGGTGAACAGCTCCACGTCGTCGGTCATCACCAGCAGCACCCGCTGCTCCGGCCGGACCCCGACGGCACGCAGCCCGCCGGCGACGCGGCGGACCTCGTCGGTGAGCTGGGAGTAGGTCAACAGCCCGCGGGGGTGCCGGACGGCGATCCGGTCGCCGTCACCCGCGGCCACACGGGCCCCGGTCAGGTACTCCGCAGCGTTGAAGAGCTCGGCCATGGTGGGTGGCTCCTGTGCCGATCGTGGTGGGGCCGGTTCGGGAAATGTGATGCTACACACGCTCTACGGGGCGTCAACGGATCGTGGACAGTCATGCCGGTGCGTCACAGGCGGTGCGTCGCGCACGCAGGATGTGATGACATGCGCATCGAGGATCTCGGAGGTGACAGTGCTGTCCACATCCCAGGCAACGTCCCAGGACCGGCCCGCGTCAGGGTCGTCGCCGAACGGCGGACCCGTCACGATCGTCGGCCTGCGCCGGGAGCGCGAGGTGCTCACCGTCGCGCTGGCGACCGGACGCCACGTCGTGCTGGAGGGCCCGCCGGGGACCGGCAAGTCGACGCTGCTGCACGCGATCGCCCGGGAGGGCGGGCAGCGGATGGTGTTCGTCGAGGGCAACGCCGAGCTCACGCCGGCGCGCCTGATCGGCTCGTTCGACCCGTCGCAGGTCCTCGCCGAGGGCTACCGGCCGGACGCGTTCACCGACGGTCCGCTGCTCATGGCGATGCGCGGCGACGACTCCGGGGCCGGGGGGCTGCTCTACCTCGAGGAGATGAACCGGATCCCCGAGGAGACGCTGAACGTCCTGATCACGGTGCTCACCGAGGGGGAGATCACCGTCCCGCGCCTGGGTACGGTCTCGGCCGGGCCGGGCTTCCGCCTGATCGCCGCGATGAACCCCTTCGACGCCATCGGCACCGCCCGGGTCAGTCAGGCCATCGCCGACCGGATGTGCCGGGTCGTGCTCGGCTACCAGGACGAGCCCGCCGAGCGGCAGATCACCGGCGCCGTCAGCGGGGTGCAGGGCCGGGCGAACGAGCTGGCCGTCGGCCTCACCCGGGCCACCCGCGAGCACCGCGACGTCCGGATGGGCTCGTCGGTGCGCGGCGCGATCGACCTGGCCCACGTCCTGACCGGGCTGGCCGGGCTGCGCGGCGAGGAGCCGTTCGGCCGCGAGACCGCCCGCGACGCCACGTACGCGGCCCTGTCCGGCCGGATCCGGATCGCCGACGGCGTCGACCGCACACCCGAGTCCGTGCTCGACGAGCTGCTCGAGAGGCTCTGGCCACCGGACGCCGACGAACCCACCGACAGCTCGGAGGACGAGTCGGGAAAAGCTGACGGCCCGCCGCCCTCCGGGGCGCCGGGCCAGGAGCAGGGACAGAACCCGGGCCGCGACCGCGCCCAGTCCGGACGCAACGAGCGCACGCTCGGGCGCGCCGAGCTGGGCGCGCGCCACGACGGCTTCGACGACGTCTCCCCGGAGCTCGGCGAGCTCGACGACGCCGCCTTCGACGCCGCGATGGCCGAGGACCCGGAGGCGGCCGCGGCGCTGCTGGCCGACCTCGCGGTGGCCACCGACGCCGCCCTGCGCGCGCAGGCACGGCGGCTGGCCGGGCGGGTGTTCATCCGGCTCGGCCGGGTCGGTCCGGCGAAGGCCCGCGGCACCCGCAGGCTCGGGCCCCGCCGCGGCGGGGACGGCGACCTGGACCTCGACCGCACGCTGGACACCTGGCAGCCCGCGCACTCCGCGCGGCCGGGTGTCGACGACATGGTCACCCGGGACTGGACGGCGCACCGCCGCGCGATCTGCCTGCTCGTCGACATCTCCGGGTCGATGCAGGGGCTCGCGGTGGCGCTGGCCGCGGTCTCGGCGGCCGGGGTCGTGCTGGCCTCGGAGAACAGCGGCACCCGGCTGGAACCGGGCGTGCTCGCGTTCGGGTCCGGGGTGCGGACGCTGCAGCGCCAGGGCGTCGGGCGGTCGCCGGAGTCGCTGGTCGCCGAGCTCGTCGCGCTGCGCGGGCACGGCACCACCGACCTGGCCGCGGCGCTGCGCGAGGCGTCGGTGCAGCTGTCCGCGGCACCGGCCCAGGAACGCACAGTGGTGCTGCTCTCGGACTGCATCCACACCGCGGGCGACGACCCGGTGACGGCACTCGGCGGGATCGACCGGGTGCACGTCCTGCTGCCGCAGCCGGGCGAGCCGGACCCCGAGGCGGTGCGGGCGAGCTCCGCCCTGGCCGCGCGCGGGGGAGGGCTGTGCCAGACCGTCTCCCGGCTCGGTGACGTCGGCCCGGCCCTGACCCGCATCCTGGGGTGACCCGGGGCTGCCTAGGCTCGGGTCCATGGGGACCATCGTCAGCTTCCACGCCCATCCCGACGACGAGTCGATCGGTTCGGCCGGCACGCTGGCCAAGGCCGCGGCCGCCGGACACCGCGTCGTGCTCGTCTTCGCCACCCGCGGGGAGCTCGGCGAGCCGGTGCCCGGCGTCCTGGCCGAGGGCGAGCAGCTCGCCGTCCGGCGTTCCGGGGAGTGCTTCGCCTCGGCCGCGGCGATCGGCGCCGCCCGCGTGGAGTTCCTCGGCTACGTCGACTCCGGGATGATGGGCGAGCCGTCCAACGACGCGCCGTACTGCTTCTGGCAGGCGCCCGTCGAGCACGCCGCCAAGCGCCTCGCGGTGATCCTGGACGAGGAGGAGCCCGACGTCCTGACCACCTACGACGACAACGGCGGCTACGGGCACCCCGACCACATCCAGGTGCACCGGGTCGGCAAGCGGGCCGGTGAGCTCTCGGCCGTGCCGGTCGTCGCGCAGGGCACCACCAACCGGGACTGGCTGCTCCGGGGCATGAAGGGGATGGCCAAGGACGCCGGGCGGGCGGGTGACGGCACAGCGTGGGAGCCGCCCGAGATCCCGGACGACGGGTCGTTCGGCAAGCCCGAGTCGGAGATCACACACCGGGTCGAGGCCGTCGAGTTCGCGGAGGTCAAGCGGCGCTCGATGCAGGCCCACGCCAGTCAGATGGCACCCGACCACTTCCTGCTCGCGATGCCCGAGCCGATCTTCGCGATGGGCCTGGGCACGGAGTTCTACATCGTCGACGAGCTGCCCAACCCGGCCACGGCGCCGGAGGTCTGGAGCGAACTCTTCGTCCCGTTGCGCTGAACCTTCGGGGCCTGGGGTGGTCGTTCTACCCCCGGTAGAGCACAATCGTCTCGCGACCGTCGTCCGGCACCGCCGACGTCGAGCCCGCAAGGGCGCCGGCCGCAGGTCGGGATAGAGTCCGACCAGCCCGAACCAGGTAAGTGCAGGAGGCCCAGTGACAGCCGTCGCCCCGAAGCCGATCACGTCGCGCCCGTACCCCGCGCGTCGTACGGGCAAGGGATCCACGCTGCTCAAGATGCTGCGGACGACAGACCCCAAGGACATCGCGATCCTGTACCTGGTCACGTCGTTCGGGTTCTTCCTGGCCGGCGGCGCCATGGCGCTGCTGATGCGTGGTGAGCTCGCCCGGCCCGGTCTGCAGTTCCTCTCGACCGAGCAGTACAACCAGCTCTTCACCATGCACGGCACGATCATGCTGCTGCTGTACGCGACCCCGATCCTGTTCGGCTTCGCGAACTACATCGTCCCGCTGCAGATCGGTGCGCCGGACGTCGCGTTCCCGCGGCTGAACGCCTTCTCGTACTGGCTGTTCCTGTTCGGCGGCCTCACGGTCATCTCGGGCTTCCTGACCCCGGGCGGTGCCGCGGACTTCGGCTGGTTCGCCTACAGCCCCCTGTCCGACGTCATCCACTCGCCGGGCC
The DNA here is from genome assembly GCF_004217185.1 of Pseudonocardia sediminis. NCBI lineage: Bacteria > Bacillati > Actinomycetota > Actinomycetes > Pseudonocardiales > Pseudonocardiaceae > Pseudonocardia > Pseudonocardia sediminis. The sequence goes on from NZ_SHKL01000001.1 coordinate 1,164,697, forward strand.
CCGGCGGTGACCTCTGGATCATCGGCCTGGTCGTCTCCGGTCTGGGCACGATCCTCGGTGGCGTCAACTTCGTGACGACGATCGTCTGCATGCGCGCCCCCGGCATGACGATGTTCCGGATGCCGATCTTCACCTGGAACATCTTCATCACGGCCCTGCTGATCCTGATCGCGTTCCCGATCCTGACCGCCGCCCTGCTCGGCCTCGCCGCGGACCGCCACCTCGGTGCGCACGTGTTCGACCCGGCCAACGGCGGCGTCATCCTCTGGCAGCACCTGTTCTGGTTCTTCGGCCACCCCGAGGTCTACATCGTCGCGCTGCCGTTCTTCGGCATCGTCTCGGAGATCTTCCCGGTGTTCGCCCGCAAGCCGGTCTTCGGCTACAAGGGCCTGATCTTCGCCACGATCGCGATCGCGGCGCTGTCGGTCGCGGTGTGGGCGCACCACATGTACGCCACCGGCGCGGTGCTGCTCGCGTTCTTCTCCTTCACCACGTTCCTGATCGCCATCCCGACCGGCGTCAAGTTCGTGAACTGGATCGGCACCCTGTGGAAGGGCAAGCTGACGTTCGAGACGCCGATGCTGTTCGCGGTCGGCTTCCTGGTGACGTTCCTCTTCGGCGGCCTGACCGGCATCCTGCTCGCGATGCCGCCGGTGGACTTCCACGTCTCGGACACGTACTTCGTCGTCGCGCACTTCCACTACGTGCTCTTCGGCACGATCGTGTTCGCCACCTACGCCGGCATCTACTTCTGGTTCCCGAAGATGACGGGCCGGATGATGGACGAGAAGCTCGGCAAGCTGCACTTCTGGACCACGTTCATCGGGTTCCACCTGACGTTCCTGGTGCAGCACTGGGTGGGCAACGAGGGCATGCCGCGCCGCTACGCGGACTACCTGCCCACGGACGGCTTCACGGCGCTGAACATGATCTCGTCGATCGGCGCGTTCGTCCTCGGTGCCTCGACGCTGCCGTTCATCTACAACGCGTTCAAGAGCTACCGCTACGGCCGGGTCGTCACCACCGACGACCCGTGGGGCTTCGGTAACTCGCTGGAGTGGGCGACCTCCTGCCCGCCGCCGCGGCACAACTTCACCGAGCTGCCCCGGATCCGCTCCGAGCGCCCGGCGTTCGACCTGCACTACCCGCACCTGGTCGAGAGGGCGCGCGCCGAGGCGCACGTCGGCGGGATGCCGCAGGCGGCAGAGGTGATCGCCCAGGGTGTGGGCAAGGAGGCCCAGCCGGACGACGACCCCAGGTCCGTCTGAGCGGGTGGGTCCCACAGACAGGGAAGACGCAGTCCCGACGGCCCGGTCCACCGTGTTGATCACGGTGACCGGGCCGGACCGGCCCGGAGTGAGCTCCGTCCTGTTCACCGCGCTCACCGCGCACGGGGTGGAGCTGCTCGACCTCGAGCAGGTCGTCGTGAACGGCCGGCTCACCCTCGGGGCGCTGGTGATGCCCGACTCCGACCCCGAGGGTCTGCAGGAGTCCGTCGGGTCGGCCATGGACACGATCGACATGGCCGTGCACATGGAGGTCCACGAGGACGGCGGGCAGGACCCCCGTCCGGGGTCGACGCACGCCGTCGTCGTCCTGGGCCGTCCGATCACCGCCCGTGCGTTCGGCGCGATCGCCGCCGAGTTGGCCGCGGTCGGCGCGAACATCGACGCCATCCGCCGGATCGCCGACTACCCGGTCACCGGGCTGGAGCTGCTGGTCTCCCCGGTGCCCGAGGGTGACGCGCAGGCCTACCCGGCGGGCACGCTGCGCAAGCGGCTGGTCGGCGTGGCGCGCCAGGCCGGCGTCGACGTGGCCGTGTCCCGGGCGGGCCTGGTCCGCCGCAGCCGCCGGCTGATCGTCTTCGACGTCGACTCCACCCTGATCCAGGGCGAGGTCATCGAGATGCTCGCCGCGCGGGCCGGTGCGGACGTCGAGGCGCAGGTCCGCGCCGTCACCGAGGAGGCGATGCGCGGGGAGCTGGACTTCACCGAGTCCCTGCGCCGCCGCGTCGCGGCCCTGGAGGGCCTGCCCGCCTCGGTCGTCGACGACGTCGCGTCCCGGATCGAGCTGACCCCGGGAGCGCGCACCACGATCCGCACGCTCAAGCGTCTCGGCTACCGCTGTGGCGTCGTGTCCGGTGGGTTCAGCCAGGTCATCGCCGGTCTGGTGGACGAGCTGCGGCTGGACTTCGCCGCGGCGAACGAGCTGGAGATCGTCGACGGGAAGCTGACCGGGCGGGTCACCGGCGAGGTCGTGGACCGTCCGGGCAAGGCCGTCGCGCTGCGCCGCTTCGCCGACGCGCACGAGATCCCGATCGAGCAGTGCGTGGCCGTCGGCGACGGGGCCAACGACATCGACATGCTCTCCACGGCCGGTCTGGGCATCGCGTTCAACGCCAAGCCCGCGCTGCGCGAGATCGCCGACACCGACCTGTCGCTGCCCTACCTCGACGTGGTGCTGTTCGTGCTGGGCATCACCCGCAACGACATCGAGGCGGCCGACGAGGCCGAGGGCGTCCTGCGACGCGTCCCGATCGCGTGAGCCTGTCCGTTCTCGCCGACGGCTACGGCACCGGCCGGGTGGCCCGGGAGATCCCGCCGGAGGCCGACGGCGTCGTCCGCGCGATGCCGGTGATCCTGCGGATCGAGCGCGACCCGCAGCCGTCGCGCACGGCGCTGCTGGAGGCCGCCGCGACCGCGGCGCTCGCGGTCTGCCTGGATCCCCGGGCGCAGGCCGGCGGGGAGTGGGACGAGCCGGTGCGGACCTGGGTCGACGGGCGGATCCGCAAGATCGCCCGCCGCGCCCGTGGCTCGCACTGGGAGGCCGTGCAGGAGCTCCCCGGCGTCACCGTGGGGGAGGGCACCGCGCAGGCCCGCGCCCTGCTGCCCGGCCCCGTCGACGACGTCCCGAAGACCGTCTCGCGCCTGCAGATCGGCGGGACCGACCTGGAGGACGACGCGCCCGGCCCGCCGCCGGAGGGCCGCCCGCTGATCGTGCTGAACCCCTATGTGGAGATGAGCGTGGGCAAGGCCGCGGCCCAGGTCGGGCACGCGTCGATGATCCTGGCCGCGGTACGCGGGTGGACGTCGGCGCCGGCGTTCGCCGTCCGCGACACCACCCGGGCCGAGTGGGACGCGCTGCTCGCCGAGGTCGAGGCGGGCACCGTCGTCGCCGTCCGGGACGCCGGTTTCACCGAGGTCGACCCGGGCACGGTCACCTGCGTCGCCCGGGGCTGAGACCCCCCTGCACGGACAATGCCCCACGAACAGCCGCTTGTCCGCGAGGCATTGTCCGGAGCGCGACCCCAGGGGCCGGGCGGGACGACTTAGACGGTCGCCTTGAGGGTGACGTCGACGTTGCCGCGGGTGGCCTTGGAGTACGGGCACACCTGGTGCGCGCCCTCGACGAGCTCGTCGGCCGCCTTCTGGTCGAGACCGGGCAGGTGCGCGGTGATCACGGCGCTGATGCCGAAGCTGGTGTCGTCGGGCGCGAGGCTGACCGACGCGTCGACGGTGGCGCCGTCGGGGACGGCGACCTTCTGCTTGCCGGCGACCAGGCGCAGCGCGCCGTGGAAGCAGGTGGCGTAGGCCGCGGCGAAGAGCTGCTCCGGGTTGGTCGCCCCACCCGGTCCACCCAGGGCCGGCGGCATCTTCAGGTCCTGGTCGATGATCCCGTCGGACGTGCGGACCCGCCCGTCGCGGCCACCGCCGGACGACGTGGCCTCGGCCGTGTAGATCGCGTCTGCCATGACAAACCTCCGTGCTCGGGGACGTTCGGTTGTGCACAACCTATCGTCGGACGACCGGTCGCTGCCACCGGGAGGTGTGTGAAGTAGACGGGTTGTGACGTGCGCGGTCCGCGGAATGTGCCTCAGGCGCCGCGCAGGCGGCGCAGGGCGCCGTGCACCTTCTCCACGTCCGAGGTCGCCCAGAACGGCGGCAGCGAGGCGCGCAGGAAGCCGCCGTAGCGGGCGGTCGCGATCCGCGGGTCCAGGATCGCGACGACGCCGCGGTCGTCGGTCCCGCGCAGCAGCCGTCCCGCGCCCTGGGCGAGGAGCAGGGCCGCGTGGGTGGCCGAGACGGACAGGAAGCCGTTGCCTCCGCGGGCGTCGGTGGCCTTCTGGCGGGCCGCGACGAGCGGGTCGTCCGGGCGCGGGAACGGGATCCGGTCGATGATCACGCAGGACAGCGACGGGCCGGGCACGTCCACGCCCTGCCACAGCGACAGCGTCCCGAACAGCGACGTCTCCTCGTCCTCGGCGAAGCGCTTGACCAGCAGCATCGTCGAGTCGTCGCCCTGGCAGAGCAGGGGAGTGGAGAGTTTCCCGCGCAGTGCCTCGGTGGCCTGCTTGGCCGCGCGCATCGACGAGAACAGGCCCAGCGTGCGCCCGCCGGCGGCCTCGACCAGGCCGGTGATCTCGTCGAGGTACTCCTGGGCGAGCCCGTCGCGTCCGGGCGGCGGGAGCCGCTTGGCCAGGTAGAGGATCCCGCTGCGCCCGTGGGCGAACGGGGACCCGACGTCGAGCCCGCTCCACCGCGGCGCGTCCGGGTCCTGCACGGGTCCGTGGCCGGGGTCCGAGGCGGACACGTCGGCCTTCTCCGAGCCCGACTCCTTCGGCTTCTCCGCGGGCAGGCCCCACTGGCGGGCGAGCGCGTCGAACGACCCGCCCAGCGCCAGCGTCGCCGAGGTCAGCACCGTCGTGCGCTGGGCGAACAGCCGCTCGCGCAGGAGCCCGCCGACCGAGAGCGGGGCGACCCGCAGGACCTTGTAGCGGGCACCGTCGGGGCCCTGCTCGCCGAGCCAGACGACGTCCCAGCGCTTGGCGGGGTCGCGTTCCTCGAAGGTCTTGGTGAGACGGATCGCGGTCTCGGAGACCTCGTCGAGCAGGGCGAGCGCGACCTTGCGGCCGGTGGCCGCGTCCGGGTCCTCCTTGCGCGCCCCGCCGAGACCCTGACGGCACCCCGCCGCGGCCTCGACGATCGAGTTCAGCGCCCCCGCCGCGGACTGCGGCAGCGTCTCCCAGCGCCCGGGCGCGATGTCCTCCAGGACCATGCCCAGGCCCTCGCCGGCCTCGGTGAGACGGTCGGCGATCCCCTGGTCGACGAGCTTGGCGCACCGCCGCGCGGCCGCGGCCACGGTGCCGGCGGTCAGCTCCGCGGTGGCGGCGCCGGTGACCCGGTCCACCAGCTCGTGCGCCTCGTCGATCACGACGACGTCGTGCTCGGGCAGCACCGAGGCGTCGCCCATCGCGTCGATCGCGAGCAGCGCGTGGTTGGTGACGACGATGTCGGCGCGCCCGGCCTCGGCGCGGGCCTTCTCGGCGAAGCAGTCCTCGCCGACCGGGCAGCGGGTCGCACCCAGGCACTCCCGGGCCGTCACCGACACCTGGCGCCAGGCCGCGTCCGGGACGCCGGGGACCAGCTCGTCGCGGTCGCCGGTCTCGGTGTCCGACGCCCAGTCGTGCACGCGCTTGACGTTGCGGCCCATCGCCGAGATCGCGAACGCGTCGAAGAGCTGCTCCTCGCCCCCGTCGTCGCCCATGTCCTCGCCGTGCAGCTTGTTCAGGCACAGGTAGTTGCGGCGGCCCTTGAGGATCGCGAACGTGGGTTCGCGCCCGAGCAGCGGCTTGAGGCTCTTCGCGACCCGCGGCAGGTCCCGGTCGACGAGCTGGCGCTGCAGCGCGATCGTGGCCGTGGAGATCACCACGGTGGTCTCGCGGACCATCGCGTGCCGGATCGCGGGGACGAGGTAGGCCAGTGACTTGCCGGTGCCGGTGCCGGCCTGCACGGCGAGGTGCTCGCCGCTGGACAACGAGCGGCGCACGGCGTCGGCCATCTTGTCCTGGCCCTCGCGCCGGCTGCCGCCGACGGAGGTGACGGCCGCCTCGAGAAGCTCGGCCACGCCGGGCATGTCCCGGGAGGAGACGGTCGGAGCCGTGGTGGCGGGCACCCGGCGAGGCTACCGCCGCCGTCGCCGGGAACCCGCGAGCCGGGCCGGGTCGGGAACCGCGCGCCGCGGTCGACGGCCGGGCGAACAGCCGGTGAACACCACTGCGGGATGGCGCAGGCCACGTGTGATCCGGCCCGGCCGGGTGGCCGGTGACCTGCGTCATGACGGCACGATGGGGCCGTGACATCGACGCAGACGACCCTCTCCGGGACCCGCCAGGACCCCTCGCTCTACCCCGTGCTGATCGAGCACGACGCCCGCTACTCCGACCTCGACCCGAGCCGCCGGATCGGCCGCGACGCCCTCGTGCGCTGGTTCGAGGACGCCCGGGTGGCCGTCGAGCGGGACGCGTTCGGCGCCGACCTGGTGGCCCGCCTGCAGGCCCGCGTCAAGCTGCTGCTCGCCGCCGTCCGGGTCGACGTGATCGCCCCGCTGCGGGTGGCCGGGCGCTACCGGATCGGGATCGGGGTCAGCCACATCGGCGTCTCCTCGTTCACCTACGCCTACGCCGTGTTCGCCGGCCACGAGTGCGTGGCGACCGGCGAGTCGGTCAGCGTGTACGTCGAGGGCGACGGCCCGTCCCCGCTGCCGGACCAGGTGCGCGGCGCGCTGGCGACGATCCGCGTCGCCGTCGAGCCCTCGGAGCGTCCGGACCGCGGCGGCGCCCGCCTGGTCCGTGAGAACTACCCGTTCCGGGTGGACGTCCGCACCCGCTTCGGCGACCTCGACACCAACCGGCACGTGAACAACGTCAAGCTCGCCGGCTGGTACCTCGACGGCCTCGCCGAGCTGCACCAGGACGTCCTGGGCTACCCGACCGGCGGCCCGCTGGACGGCCTGTCGCCGAGCTCGCTGGCCGTGCAGTACCGGGCGGAGGTCGAGTACCCGAACATCTACCAGCTCCGGGTCGGCGTGCTGGACCTCGGCGAGGACACCGTCCGCTACGCCTGCGGTCTGTTCGACGGCGCGCGCTGCATCGGCCTGGCCGAGGCCGAGGGCAGCCACCACGCCCCGGGCAGCGACGGCGGCCCGGTCAACATCGCCGCGGCGCTGGACCCGTTCCGGATGAAGGGCTAGCGCACCTCGACCCCGGCCCCGCGCAGCTCGTCGAGCGCGCGGGCCGTGGTCGCGGGGGCGACCCCGGCGCAGTGGTCGAGCAGGACGGTCGTGGCCAGGCCGTGGCGGACGGCGTCCAGGGCGGTGGCGCGCACGCAGTGGTCCGTCGCCAGGCCGACGACCTCGACCGTGTCCACCCCGTGCGCGGCGAGCCAGTCCCCGAGCGCGGTGCCGGTCTCGCCCCGGTCCGATCCCTCGAAGCCGGAGTACGCGCTGGTGTAGGCGCCCTTGTCGAAGACCGCCTCGATCGGCGCGACGTCGAGTGCGGGGTGGAACGAGGCGCCGGGCGTGCCGGTGCGGCAGTGCGGCGGCCAGGACGTGGCGAAGTCCGGGGTGTCACTGAAGTGGTCGCCCGGGTCCACGTGGACGTCGCGGGTCGCCACGACGTGGTCGTAGCCGCCGCCTGCGACCAGCGCGCCGATCCCGGCCGCGACCGCGGCACCCCCGTCGACGGCCAGCGCGCCGCCCTCGCAGAAGTCGTTCTGGACGTCGACGACGATCAGTGCGCGGCTCATCTCGACACCTCCAGATGGAACGTCGTCGGGATGGCCGGCTCGCCGCGGGAGAGCTTGAGCCCCTCCCACGGCACCGACACCAGGGCCGCGCGCAGGCGCTCGCGGGCACCCTCCAGGTCGACGGCCTCGGGCACGACCTTGCCGCCGCGCACCATCGGCACCGGCAGGACGGCGTCGTGCGGCCCGGCCGGGAGCGGGTGCTCGGCCAGGAACACGACCTCCTCGACGGCGGTTCCGGTCGGCTTGTAGCGGCGCAGCGCCGACTTCCGGCCGCCCTTGGACTCCTTGGACGCGCTGCGCTTGGCGACCGGGCGCCCGTCGACCTCGACGAGCTTGTAGACCATCCCGCCGGTGGGGGCGCCGGAGCCGGTGACGACCGAGGTGCCGACGCCGTAGGAGTCGACCGGCTCGGCGCGCAGCGAGGCCAGCGCGTACTCGTCGAGGTCACCGGAGAGCACGATCTTCGTACCGGTCGCGCCCAGGCCGTCGAGCTGCTCGCGGGCCTGGCGGGCGAGCTCGCCCAGGTCGCCGGAGTCGATCCGGATCGCGAACAGGTCGGTGCCGGCGGCGGCGATCGCGTTCTCGATGCCCTGCCGGATGTCGATCGTGTCCACCAGCAGCGTGGTGCCGGTGCCCATCGAGGCGACCTGGCTGCGGAACGCGGAGATCTCATCGTCGTGCAGCAGGATCCAGGCGTGCGCGGCGGTGCCCGCGGTGGGGATGCCGTGGCGCTGCCCGGCCGCGAGGTTCGACGTGGCGGAGAAGCCGGCCAGGTAGGCCGCCCGCGCCGCGGCGACGGCGGCCTCCTCGTGCGTGCGCCGCGACCCCATCTCGATCATCGGACGGCCGGCGGCGGCGCTGACCATCCGGGCCGCGGCCGAGGCGATCGCGCAGTCGTGGTTGTAGATCGACAGCGCGAGCGTCTCCAGGATCACCGCGTCGGCGAACGTCCCGGTGACGGTGAGGATCGGCGAGCCGGGGAAGTAGAGCTCGCCCTCCGGGTAGCCGTCGACGTCGCCGGTGAAGCGGTAGTCGCGCAGCCAGTCCAGCGTCGCCGGGTCGACCACGTGGGCGAGCAGCTCCAGGTCGGCGGGGCCGAAGCGGAACGCGTCGAGCGCCTCGAGCAGCCGCCCGGTGCCGGCGACGACGCCGTAGCGCCGCCCGTCGGGGAGGCGGCGCGCGAACAGCTCGAACACGCAGTGGCGGTCGGCGGTGCCGTCGGCCAGCGCCGCGGCGACCATCGTGAGCTCGTACCGGTCGGTGAGCAGCGCCGTTCCGCTACCCGGCGCCGTGGGAGGCCCGTTCATGGTTGTGGAGCTTATGCGCGCTGCCGGGCCGGTGTGGGCCCGTGACACCATGGACGCCATGTCCGCGCCGTCACCGTCGCCCACCGAGCAGGTGGACCCGGCCGTCGACGAAGCCTCCGCCTCGGACACGCCGTGGCAGGCCATCGTCTGGAACGACCCGGTCAACCTGATGTCGTACGTGACCTACGTGCTGCAGAAGCTGTTCGCCTATCCCGAGCCGAAGGCGACCGCGCTGATGCTCGACGTGCACCACAAGGGTCGTGCGGCGGTCTCCTCCGGGGACAAGGAGAAGGTCGAGGGCGACGTGGCGAAGCTGCACGCGGCGGGCCTGTGGGCCACGATGCAGCGCTCGTGAGGGGTGGGGCATGAACAGCTGGAAGCGGACCGGGCGCGGGGACCGGCTGCGCATCGTGAGCGGATTCTCCGGTGAGGAGGCCGGCGTGCTGCGCGGGCTGTTCACCGAGATCCGCCAGATGCTGGGCAACCGGGCCGCGCAGGCGCCCGAGGACGAGCTGGCCGCCCTGACCGGGATCCGCACCGGCCCGACGAGCCGTCCCACCGACCGGGTCCTGGCCCGGCTGCTGCCCGACTTCACCTCCGAGGACTCCGACCTGGCCGGCGGCCTGCGGTCGCTGCACGAGCCGGAGCTGATCGAGGCCAAGGACGCCGCGGCGAAGCTGGTGCTCGACACGCTGCCCGAGGCCGGGGGACGGGTCGAGCTCGACCTCGACCAGGTCGACTCCTGGCTGGCCGCGCTCAACGACGTCCGTCTCGCGCTGGGCACCGCGCTCGACGTCGACGAGCAGATGCCCGAGCAGCTCCCCGACGACGACCCCCGGGGTCCGCACCTGGGCGTCTACCAGTGGCTGACGTTCGTGCAGGACTCCCTGGTCCAGGTGCGCGTCCGCTCGCTGTGACCCGCCGGGCGCGTGTGCGCCCGCGAACGGTCCCCGTCGATCCCCCGTCCATCCCCGACGCGGGTGTCACGGTGGCCCGATGCACGCCCACGCACCCGCCGGTTACCGCCTCGACCCGGACCGGCTCCGGTCCCTGATCGCCTCGCTGCAGGACATGGTCGCCCGGCTCTCACGGACCGCGATGGAGCTCGACGCCGCCGTCAGCGCGTCCCCGCCCGGGCACGACGAGGTGTCGCTGAACATGTACCGGCAGCTCGTCACGATGACGGAGCAGGCGCGGGCCTCGATCGGTGACCGTCAGGTGCGGCTGCTCGCGGCGATCGCGGCGCTGCAGGCGCAGCTGAGGGCCTACGAGGACGCGGAACGGGCCGGCGCGATCCCGGTATGAGGGCTCGTCGGGGTACGGCCCGGCCGGTGTGGCGGTGGACGGCGGTCCGGGTGGCCGTGCCCGCGGGTCTGCTCTGCTGGCTCGTGCTGGCCGCCGGATGTTCCCCCGGCGAGCCACCGGCCCCGGTACCGGTGACGGCCGGCGCCTCGCCGGGCCGGAATGCGGCGGACGATGCCGCGACGGTGAGCGGCGCTCCGCGTGTCACGGTCCCGCGGGACCCCGGCCGTCTGGCCGGGTGCCACCCGTCGACGGAGCTGCTCGGTCCCGGCCTCGTCGTCCCGTCCACCGCGTCGCCGACGACCGGCGCGGCCGGCTCCGGCTGCTCCTGGACCGGGCCCTCCCCGTCCGGCACCGGGCGCGGCTTCCTGCTGCGCGCCGACGTCCGGGCGGCCGGGCTCGACGGGACCCACCGCGCCCGGGACCTCTTCCGCGCCTTCCGCACCGGTGAGGTGGACGGGCTCCCGTCCGTCGTCACCTCGCCGGAGGGCGACCCGTCGTGCTCGCTGCACGTCGCGACGTCGGACGACACCTCGCTGACGGTGCAGGTCGGGCCCGTGCCGGACCCGTGCGCCGTGGCGACCCGCGCCGCGTCCCGGCTGCTCGCCGCCCTCCCGCCCCGCTGAGTCCCGTACCCATCCCTGGAGGAACAACGTGCCCGCCTACGCCACCACCGCCCTGACCCTCGACGACGAGTCGGTGCCACGGCTGCGCGCCCGCCTGCTGGCCGGTCCCGGGGCGGCGGCGTTCGAGCCGATGACCGCCGCCTACCGCGACGCGTCGGCGACCGTCGCCGGTGTCGCGGCCGACCTCGCACACCTGCTGCGCGACTACGACTGCGCGCACGGCGGCGACGCGGCCGGAGCCACCCGCGTCCACCTCGACGCGCTGCTGCACGGCACGCGCACCGACGCCGACCGGCTGGCCCGCGCCGCCGCGGCACTGCAGGAGCAGGCGGCCCACCACGGGGCCGCGCGGCGTGAGGTCGCCGCGGGGGAGCCGGCCGCCGCACCGGGTACCGCGGCGGTGCCGGGCGCCGCGGACCTGCTGGGCGCCGTCCTCGCCGCAGCGGGACCGTCGTCGCGGGCCCGGCAGGCGCTCGCGGTCTACCAGGAGAACTCGAACCACACGCTGACCACCGCCCTGCCCGTGTTCGGACCCCGTCCGGCGGGGCCGGAGTGGCGCGTGTGACGGGGGTGGTGTGAGCCGCGCCGACACCGTGTGCGTCCGTCGTCGGACGCCCCGTATCCTCGAGCGCGTGCTGGTGCTCCGGGCAGACCTCGTCGACGAGATCGTCGCGCACGCACGTCGTGAGTACCCGCTGGAGTCGTGCGGTCAGCTCGTCGGCCCGGAAGCGGGTGACGAGCCCGGCCGCTACGTCCCGATGACCAACACCGACGGGATCGAGAGCGACTTCGCGTTCTCCCCGAAGGAGGACATCCGGCTCGAGCGTGAGCTCGACGAGGCCGGCGAGCGCCGGATCGTCGTGGTGCACTCGCACACCCGGGTCCCGCGGCGCCCGCTCACCGACACCGGCCTCCCCGAGGCCTACCCGTCGGTGAAGGACGTCGAGTTCATGGGCTGGACCCCCGACCAGCACTGGCTGATCGTCGGCCTGACCGCCGCCGACGCCGAGCCCGAGGTGCGGTCCTACCGTCTCGCCGACGGCGAGCCGGCCGAGGAGGAGATCCAGGTCGTGGAGTCGTACATGTTCGCCCACACCGGCTCCGACGACGTCCCCGACCACCGCTGAGCCCACCCGCGCGCACGCGCCGGGGGTGCGCGTGGAATGCCCGTCGCTCCCGGACGCGTTGCCCAGGACAGTCCCCTTGATTTCCACCGGCAACCGATCCGACCAGGAGTAACCCGAGCATGGCCGTCACCGTCTCCGTCCCGACCATCCTGCGCACCCACACCGACGGCGAGAAGTCCGTCGAGGCGAAGGGCAGCAACGTCGCCGAGGTGATCGACGACCTCGAGTCGCGTCACGGCGGCATCAAGGAGCGCCTGATCACCGACGGCAAGCTCCACCGTTTCGTCAACATCTACGTCGACGACGAGGACATCCGGTTCGCCGGCGGCCTCGAGGCCCCCGTCCAGGAGACCTCCACGCTGACCATCCTCCCGGCCGTCGCGGGCGGGAAGTAGCAGCTCATGGCCCGTTACGACTCGCTGCTCCAAGCGGTCGGGGACACCCCGCTGGTCGGGCTGCCGTCACTGTCGCCGTCCGAGGACGTCCGGATCTGGGCGAAGCTCGAGGACCGCAACCCCACCGGTTCGATCAAGGACCGGCCCGCGCTCGCGATGATCGAGGACGCGGAGAAGCAGGGCCTGCTGACCCCGGGCTGCACGATCCTGGAGCCGACGTCGGGCAACACCGGCATCTCACTGGCCATGGCGTCCAAGCTCAAGGGCTACCAGCTGGTCTGCGTGATGCCGGAGAACACCTCGGCCGAGCGTCGCCAGCTGTTGGCGATGTACGGCGCGCAGATCATCTCCTCGCCGGCCGCGGGCGGCTCGAACCAGGCCGTCGCGGTGGCCAAGGAGCTGGCCGCGGAGCACTCCGACTGGGTGATGCTCTACCAGTACGGCAACCCGGCGAACACCGATGCGCACTACCGCGGCACCGGTCCGGAGATCCTGCGCGACCTGCCGTCGGTGACGCACTTCGTCGCCGGGCTGGGCACCACCGGCACGCTGGTCGGGGCCGGGCGCTACCTGCGCGAGCAGAAGCCCGACGTCCAGATCATCGCGGCCGAGCCGCGCTACGGGGAGCTGGTCTACGGGCTGCGCAACCTGGAGGAGGGGTTCGTCCCCGAGCTCTACGACGCGTCCGTGCTGACCGGCCGGTTCTCGGTCGGCAGCTACGACGCGCTGCGCCGCACCCGCCAGCTCGTCGAGCAGGAGGGCATCTTCGCCGGCATCTCGTCCGGCGCGATCCTGCACGCCGCGATCGCGGCCGCGGAGAAGGCGCACAAGGCGGGCGAGACCGCGGACGTCGTCATGATCGTCTGTGACGGCGGCTGGAAGTACCTGTCCACCGGCGCCTACTCCGGCGACCTGGGCACGGCCGCACAGGGCATCGACGGCCAGCTCTGGGCCTGATCCCGCGCCCGTCTCTCAGCGAACGGCACCCTCGTCGGAATCTTTCCGACGGGGGTGCCGTTCGTCGTGCCCGCCAGGGCCCGGGACTCAGCCGGTGAGGATCCGCCAGGTGTGGGGCTCCAGGAGCAGGGGATCGTCGGTCGGGGCGGCTTCGGCCTGGACCTCGCCGTGCAGCTCGTCCGGGAAGCGGAACGGGGCGTCGTCCACCGAGAGCAGCAGGACCAGGCCTCCGCCGTCGCCCTCGCGCGGGGCCGAGCGCAGGGCGATCGTGGTGTCGGTGACGTGCTCGACGGTGGTGCGGGCGTCCACCAGCCAGGGGTGGCGGCGGCGGAGCCCGATCAGGCGCTGGTGCAGCTCACGGGTGGCGGCGCCGAACGGCGCGAGGCCGTCGGGGGTGTCCGGGAACGGCGGGCGGATCGCGTCGTCGCCGTGCTCGCGCTCCTCCTTGACGCCGGTGAACGCCTGCTCGTCCCCGGCGTAGATCGCCGGGATCCCGGCGACGGTCATCAGCACCGCGACCGCGTGTCCGAGGTGCGCGGGGTTCTCCAGGCGGCTCGCGATGCGGGTGACGTCGTGGTTGCCGACGAACGTGAGCGGCGTGAACGTCGCCAGCATCTCCTCGTGCCGGCTCAGGTTCCAGGCCAGCTCGTGCAGGTTGCCGTCGTTGAGCGAGCTCCAGATCGACTTCCACAGCTCGTACTGGGTCACCGAGTCCAGGCCCGACTCGGCGACGACCGCCGCGTAGTCGCCGTGGATGACCTCGCCGACGAACCACGCGTCCGGGTGCCGCTCCCGTACGCCCGGGAGCACGGCGGCCCAGAACGTCGACGGCACCTGGTAGGCGGCGTCGAGGCGCCAGCCGTCCACGCCGCGGTCGAGCCAGTGCGTCATGACGGCGGCGACGTGCGCGCGCACGGCCGGCTCGTCGTGGTCGAAGGAGACGAGCTTGTCGTGGCCCTCGAAGGCCTCGGGCTCGTCGCCGTTCCAGCGGAACCATCGGCCCGCCTCGGACTCCGGCCCGTCCTGGAGGGCCCGTGTGAACTGCGGGAACGAGCGTCCGACGTGGTTGAACACGCCGTCGAGCAGGATCCGGATCCCGCGGGTGCGGCAGGCGGCGACGAGACGGTCGAACGCGGCGTCGTCACCGAGGCGGGGGTCGATCCGGAAGTGGTCGACGGTGTCGTAGCCGTGGGTCTCGGAGGCGAACACCGGGCCCAGCGCGAGCCCGGAGCAGCCGAGCTCGACGAGGTAGTCCAGCCAGGGCTCGAACCGGTCCAGGCGCGGTTCCGGCGGCGTGCCCTCGGGCAGTGCCTGCGCCTCGGCGCCGACGAAGCCGAGCGGGTAGGCGTGCCACCACACCGCATGATCGATCCATCGGTCCATGCCGCCATCCTCCCGGTCGGTGTCCGGACGGCTGCGACCGGCTTCTGAGCAGTGGTCCGGCGGGGGATGAGTACTCCGGTACTCATGACCGTCGCCGGTCGCCGGAGCACTCTTCTCCTCAAGCGAGACCCCGACACTCCAGCGAAGAAGAGGCGATGACGATGACCGACACCGTGGGTTCGAACTTCAACCAGCAGGCCAAGTCCGGTGGTGACGACGGCGGCGACATCTTCCAGAACCAGCAGCAGGCCGGCGCCGGGCTGGGCGGGTCGAACTTCAACCAGCAGGCGAAGTCGGGCGGCGACGAGGTCCTGGTCGGCCCGAACGGCGAGCAGGTCTTCACCGACGAGCAGGGGCGCCACTTCTTCTTCGACGCCGACGGCGACCGGATCTTCCTGCCGGAGGACGACGGCGGTGACATCTTCCAGAACCAGCAGCAGGCGGGTGCCGCCGGGCTCGGCGGGAGCAACTTCAACCAGCAGGCGAAGTCCGGTGGTGACGACGGTGGCGGGGACATCTTCCAGAACCAGCAGCAGTCCGGTGCCGGTGGCGGGGGCAGCAACTTCAACCAGCAGGCGAAGTCGGGCGGTGGCGACGACGGCGGGGACATCTTCCAGAACCAGCAGCAGTCGGGCGCCGGCCACGGTGGGTCGAACTTTAACCAGCAGGCGAAGTCCGGTGGTGATGACGACGGCGGGGACATCTTCCAGAACCAGCAGCAGTCGGGCGGCGGCCACGGTGGGTCGAACTTCAACCAGCAGGCGAAGTCCGGTGGTGACGACGGCGGCGGGGACATCTTCCAGAACCAGCAGCAGTCGGGCGGCGGCCACGGCGGGTCCAACTTCAACCAGCAGGCCAAGTCCGGTGACGACGACGGCGGCGGCGACATCTTCCAGAACCAGCAGCAGTCCGGTGCCGGTGGCGGGGGCAGCAACTTCAACCAGCAGGCCAAGTCCGAAGGGAGCGACCACGATGACGCCCCCGTCGAGACCGTCGCCCACCACACCGAGGAGCCGACGTTCGCCCCGGCGTACGAGGAGCGCAGCTTCGAGGCCGAGAGCCACGACAGCGGCGGCTCGGACGGTTCCGGGGACCACGCGGCCGCGATGAGCCACGACGGCTGAGTCGACGACGCCCCGTAGCGAACCGCGGGGCCGGAACGAGTGAGCAGGTGCCCGGACGCCGAGTCCGGGCACCTGCTCACACGTGCGAGGGGAGACGACTCCAGATGCCCGCAACCCCGAGTGCCGCCGCGAAGCACGCGCTCGAGACCCTCGACATGACCGTCAAGGGCGCCCGTGCCTACGACCGCGAGGACCTGGCCGACCGCCTCCGCGCCGCGCGCAGGCTGCTCGAGGCCGCGACCGTCACCGTGCACGTCGTCGGGGAGTTCAAGCAGGGCAAGAGCTCCCTGGTGAACGCGCTGCTCACGGCGCCCGTCTGCCCGGTCGACGACGACATCGCCACCGCCGTCCCGACCGAGGTCCGCTACGCCGCCGAGCTGGCCGCGAGCGCCAGCTTCGAGTCCGCGCCCGGATCCGGCGGCCCGGGGTGGACCGAGGCGATCTCGCCGTCGGACATCGCCGCCTACGCCTCGGAGTCGGGCAACCCGGGCAACACCCGTCGTCTGCGCTCGGTCACCGTCGGGATCTCGCGCCAGCTGCTCTCCACCGGGCTCGTCCTGATCGACACCCCCGGCGTCGGCGGTCTCGGCTCCACCGCCAACGCGACGGCGATGAGCTCGCTGCCCCAGTCGCACGCGGTGCTGTTCGTGACCGACGCCTCCCAGGAGCTGACGGCGGCGGAGCTGCGGTTCCTGCGCACCGTGCGCGAGCTGTGCCCGACGTTGCTGCTCGTGCTGACCAAGACCGACCTCTACCCGCAGTGGCAGCGGATCCTCGACCTCGACCAGGGCCACCTGCGCCGGAAGGGGATCACGGTCGACGCGGTCGCGGTGTCGTCGGAGATCCGGGCGCTCGCCGCGAAGGACGCGGACCAGGAGCTGAACAACGAGTCCGGCTTCCCGGAGCTGGTCCGCCGGATCAACGACGTGCTCGCCGGCTCCGAGCGGATCGCCGTCGACTCCGTCGTCACGCACCTGGGCTCGGCGCTGGGCCAGATGGAGGTCGCCGCGACGGCCCGTCGCGACGCCCTGCTCGACCCGGAGAACGCGGCCGAGCTGGTCGCGACGCTCACCGCGGCGAAGGAGAGCGCCGACGCGCTGCGCGAACGGTCGTCGAAGTGGCAGCTGCTGCTCAACGACGGGTTCGCCGACATCGCCTCGGACGTCGACTTCGACCTGCGCGACCGCGCCCGCCGCGCGATGCACGAGGCGGAGGCCGCGATCGACGAGGGCGACCCGGCGAAGAACTGGGAGGAGTTCGAGCAGTGGTTCCGCCAGCGCCTGGCCGGTGAGGCGCTGGAGAACTACGCGCTGTTCGTGCGCCGGGCCAAGGAGGTCGCCAACACCGTCGGCGAGCACTTCGACCTGGCCGAGTCCGAGATCGTCACCGCCCGCGAGGTGTCCGCCCCGGTCGAGCTGCTGGACACGTTCACCGTCGACTCCGCGTTCGTGGAGAAGAAGGCCAAGGGCGCCGGGATGGCCGCGTTCCAGAAGGCCTACGGCGGTTTCCTGATGTTCACCATGCTCACGCACATGGCGGCACTCGCCATTCCGGCGCCGTTCGGCCTGATCACCGGTGCCCTGATGGGACGCGCCGGGCTCAAGGACGAGCGGCGGCGTCAGCTGGAGAAACGCCGCAGCGAGGCGAAGGCGGCCGTGCGCCGGTTCGTCGACGAGTTCCAGATGCAGGTCGGCAAGGACTCCCGCGACGCGATCCGGCACGTCCAGCGCGAGCTGCGGACCGCGTGGACCGAGCGGGTCTCGGAGCTGCAGCGCTCCGCGGCGGCCGGGCTGGCCGCCGCGCAGGAGTCCGCGCGCACCGGTGAGTCCGACGTCGGGGCGCGGGAGCGGATCGCGAACGACCTGGCGTCGCTGGCGATGCTGCGCGCCCGCCTCGACGACCTGGCCGGGCACCTGGAGCGGGTGCGCGGCGAGCCGGTGACCGCAGGAGAGGGCGCGCCGCGATGACCCCGGCACCCCCGACGCTGGTCAACCGCGTCCGCGGGCTCGTGCACCGGGCGTGCAGCGTCTACGGCGGGGGCCCGGCCATGCCGGACCTGCTCGCCGCGGCCGCGCGCCTCGACGAGCCGTTGCGGGTCGCGATCGCCGGACGGATCAAGGCCGGCAAGTCCACGCTGCTCAACGCGCTCGTCGGTCAGGAGCTGGCGGCCACCGACGCGGGGGAGTGCACCCGCGTCGTCACCTGGTACCGCGACGGGCACACCTACCGCGTCGGCGCCCAGCTGCGTTCCGGGCGGCGTCTCGGCCTGCCGCCCGGGCCCACCGGAGGGGCCCCGGACCTGCAGGGCCTCTCCGCCGACGAGATCGACCACCTGATGGTCGACTGGCCGTCCCCGGCGCTGCGCGAGATGACGCTGATCGACACCCCCGGCATGGACTCGCTGACCACCGAGCTGTCCGGGCGCACGACGTCCACCCTGACCCCGGATGACGACGAGGGACCGGGCGCCGTCGACGCCGTCGTCTACCTGATGCGGCACATGCACGCCACCGACGTCTCGTTCCTGGAGGCCTTCCGCGACGACCCGGCCGAACGCCGCCCGATCAACACGATCGGCGTGCTGGCCCGCGCCGACGAGGTCGGGCACGGCCGCCCGGGCGCGCTGGACAGCGCGGCGCGGGTCGCCGGGCGCTACCGCGAGGACCCGCGGGTGCGGGCGCTGTGCCAGACCGTGCTGCCGGTCGCCGGGCTGCTCGCCGCGACCGCGGCGACCCTGCGCGAGGACGAGTTCCGCGCCCTCGGGCTGCTCGCCGCCGCGGACGACGGCGTCGCGGACAAGCTGCTGCTGACGGCGAACCGGTTCGTCGCCGCCGGGACCGAGCTCGACCTGGGCCCGGCGCGGCGGGCGGCGCTGCTCGAGCGGTTCGGGCTGTTCGGGGTGCGGCTGTCGGTGCAGCTGATCGACTCCGGCGTCGCGACGACGGCCGGTGCGCTGTCGCGCGAACTGCTGCACCGCAGCGGCCTGTCCCCGTTCCGGGAGGCGCTGACCAGCCGCTTCGCCGGCCGGGCCGAGGTGCTCAAGGCACGCTCCGCGCTGCGCGCGACCGAGTCGGTGCTGCGCCGCTATCCGGTGCCGGCCGCGGCGGCGCTGATGCACGAGCTGGAGCTGGTGACCGCGGGCGCGCACGAGTTCGCCGAGATCCGGCTGCTGGACACGCTGCGCACCGGCGCGCTGATGCTCACCGACGCCGAGCGGGCCACCGCCGAACGGCTCCTCGGCGGCGAGGGCGTGGCGCCGGGGACACGGCTGGGCCCGCCGCCGGGCAGCACCCGGGAGGAGACGCTGCAGGTCGCGCAGGCGGCGCTGGTGCAGTGGCAGCGCCGGGCCGAGCACCCGTCGTCCGGGCGCGACGTCCGGGAGGCCTGCCGGGTGCTGGTGCGCACCTGCGAGGGGCTGCTGCTGGGCGTGCTGGAGAACGGCCTCCCCCTGCAACGGGCGGTGCCGAACACCGGGTTCGTGAGCAACGGGGGAGTAGCCACCGGCCCCGGTCGAGTAGCGGACTGCTCATGACCGGGGGCGTCCGCGACGGGAGTCTCATGCCATGACCACGACGACACCACCGCCGCGCAGCGGACCGGCGGGTATGCCGCCGCACCTCTGGGAGCTGGCGAAGTCCGATGTCCGCCTGTCCGTCCCCGAGCGCGTGCGGGGTGCCGTCGCGAACGGGGCGAACGCACCCGCCGGCGTCCGGCGGATCGCCGCCCGGATCGCCGCCACCGGCGCCGCCATGGGTGCCGCGGCCGCACTGGTCTCGGTGGGCGGTTTCGCCGACGCCGCCGAGGGCATCCCGGTCGACCTCGCCGGGAACTCCGCGCCGCTGGACGGCACCGGAGGGGAGGACAACGGGCTCGACCCGGCCCCGCCCATGCCCGGCTCCGCCGACCACGGCCCGTCCTACCACTCGGCCGGCCACGGCGGCGGCTCCGCGGGCTCGGGCGGTGACCCCGACGGCGGGACGTACGGCGGGTCCGACGGGCACGGCGGCGGGTACGCCACGTCGGAGACCACCGGCACCGGTGACGTCGCGTCCGGCCTCGGCAGCACCTGGCACGTGCAGAGCGACGGCGGCCCGGAGGCCGGCGGCGAGTGGCTCACCGTCCAGATGTTCCAGAGCGTCACCGTCACCGAGACCGCCGACGGCATGTTCGTCGTCGACGCCTACCAGTACATCGTGATCCGCGACGACGACGGCCAGGAGTACGTGTTCAAGGAGCACTACCAGGTGGTCGTCCCGGACCCGCCGGGCGAGGAGACCGACCTGGTGATCCACGAGCGCGGGCACGTGCACGTGATCGAGAACCCGGACGGCAGCTTCTCCGTGGCCACCGCCGACTACGGCATCGACGTCCTGGTCGGCAACGACGGCGACGGCAAGGACGAGGTCGCGATCACCCAGTCCGAGCGCGTGCAGGTGACCGACAAGGACGGTCACGACGGCTCCGACGTGACGGTCGACCTGTCCGAGAAGGCCACCTCCACCAGCGACGACCTCGGCGACGAGGCCACCACGACGATCAAGCAGGGCCAGGTCCTCACCGACCGCGACGACCTGCCGGAGACACCGTGGAAGGAGGGGACCGACGGGGTTCCCTCGAGCGAGAGCGGCCCGTTCGCACCGGTCGGGACGACCCCGACGACGGTCCCCACCGGCACCGGCACCGGCACCGGCACCGGCACCGGTACGGGCACCGGCACCGGCTCGGACGGGGTCGTCGTCGATCCGGACGCGCCGGCCCCCGAGGACCCCGGCACCGGGCCGGACCCGTCGTCGCCGTTCGGGGAGGAGCCCGCGGACCGCGGGACGGGCCCGCAGACGACGATCACCCCGTCGTCCCCGTCGTCGCCGGCCGGGACCTCCGGCGGGTCGGGCGCGGGGGCAGGGACGGCGGCACGACCGGTCGAGCCGGCGCCGCTCACGAGCACGCTCGGCGCCCCGGCGGCCGCCGCGGCCGTCCAGGTCGAGACGTCACAGGCCGACATCCGGATCGTCGAGCCCGCCCCGGTGGAGGCCGCGGGCTCCGGTCCGGGGAACGAGCAGGCGTCCCCGCTGCAGGCACCGGAGCCCTCACCGCCGCCGGGGGAGACGCCCCGGACCGAGCCCGGCGATCCGGGCGCGGGGCACTTTTCCGGTGCACCGGCGGCCCCCACCGGGCCGGGGCCGTTCGAGCCGGCGCCCGAGGCCGGCACGACCCAGCCCGGCACAACCCAGCCCGGCACGCCGGGCTCGCCGACGACGTCGGGCACGGACCCGCGGCCGGGGACCGAGACGTTCCCGACCACCCCGGGCACGGACGAGCACCCGGTGCCCGATCCCGCGTCCGGGCCGGACCCGTCCACCGGGACCCACCCGGACCCGGCCACCGACCCGTCGGACCCGACCGGCACCGCGACCGGCGGGACCACCACCGGGACCGACGCCGGGCACGAGCACCCGACCGGGCCGCTCGGCACCCCGGACCACGACGTCACCGACCACGGCAGCAGCACCGACGACGCGGGCGCACACGACGCGCTCGTGTCCTGAGCACGGCAGCACACCGGACCGGCGCACCGCGCCGGTCGGACTCGAAGGGGGAGACGGCGATGGGATACGGGCTGGGTGTCGACCTCGGCACCACGTTCACGGCGGCGGCGGTCGAGCGCGACGGTCGTGTCGAGATGGCCACGCTCGGGGACCGGACGGCCGCCGTCCCGTCGGTGGTGCTGCTGCGGGCCGACGGCACCGTGCTCACCGGAGACGCCGCCGACCGGCGTGCGTCCACCGAGCCGGACCGGGTCGCCCGCGAGGTCAAACGCCGCCTCGGCGACCCGATGCCGGTGATCCTGGGCGGGACGCCGCAGCCGGTCCAGGAGCTGATGGCGATGCAGCTGCGCGACGTCGTCCGTGCCGTCGCCGAGCGGGAGGGCGGCCCGGCGGACACGGTGACGCTCACCCACCCGGCCAACTGGGGCCCCTACAAGCGCGAGCTGTTCGGGCAGATCCCGGTGCGTGCCGGCCTGGCCGACGTCCGAATGCTGACCGAGCCCGAGGCGGCGGCCGCGCACTACGCCTCCACCGAGCGGGTGCCCGACGGCGCGGTCGTCGCCGTCTACGACCTGGGCGGCGGCACGTTCGACGCGACCGTGCTGCGCGTCGACCCCGCCGGGCGCCGGGCCGGGGGCTTCGAGATCCTCGGCACGCCGGAGGGCATCGAGGGCCTCGGCGGCATCGACTTCGACGAGGCCGTGTTCGCCCACGTCGACCGCGTCCTCGACGGCGCGGTGTCCGCGCTCGACCCCGCCGACGTGCGCGCCACCGGTGCGGCGATCCGGCTGCGGCAGGAGTGCGTGCTGGCCAAGGAGGCGCTCTCGGCGGACACCGAGACGACGATCCCGGTGCTGCTCCCGGCGATCCAGACCGAGGTACGGCTGACCCGCGGCGAGCTGGAGGACATGATCCGGCCCTCGGTCGCGGCGACCGTCGAGTCGATGCGCCGCGCCCTGGCCTCGGCCGGGGTGACGGCCGACGAGCTCCATACCGTTCTGCTGGTCGGCGGGTCGTCGCGGATCCCGGCCGTGGCGCGGACGGTGTCGTCCGAGCTGGGCCGCCCGACGTCGGTGGACGCCCACCCCAAGCACGCGATCGCCCTCGGTGCGGCCGCCGTCTCCGGCCGGACCGCCACGCCCACCGAGGCCGCCGCGGTGGGTGTGGCCGGTGCCTGGGACGACGTCCCGGGCGACGACACCCCGACCCCGCCCGGCGGGATCCCGGTCGTCGGCCCCGGGCCGGGCGCCGGGGTGCCGATCGGCCCCGGTGCGCCCGTCAACCCCGGGGCGCCGGTCGGGACCGGCGCCTACGCCGTCCCGGCCGCGTTCGCGAGCGCCGGACTCGCGGGAGCCGCGGCCGGTCCCGACACCGCGACCGCCGCCATGGCGGGGTACGCCGCGGACGAGCCGGAGCAGACGATGCCGGCGTCCGCGGTGTCCGGACCGGGCGCGCTCGCGGCCGGGGCGCCGCCGCCGTCACTGGCGGCACCGGCCGGGCCGAAGCGCCGCCGCCGGATCGGGATCGCCGTGGGTGGGGGCGTCCTCGTCGCCGCGGCCGCGGTGGCCGCCGCGCTGTTCTACGGCGCCGCGTCCGGGTCCGCCCCGGAGGGGCCGGTGGTCGTGACCCCGTCCGCGACGCCGGTCGTCGCCACCACCGCCCCGCCGGAGCCGGTCGAGCCGGAGTCACCGGTGCAGGTCACCGACGAGCCGACGGCCGAGGAGCCCGCCCCCGACGACGGCGCGGGCGCCGCGGCGGTGGCGCCGGACCCGGCCCCGGCGGTGGCTCCCGCCCCGGACCCGGTGGTGAGGAAGCCGACGACGAGGCCGAAGACCGACACGCACCCGTCGAAGACCCACACGGCGACGTCGACCCCGAAGTCCACCGAGACGTCCACCGCGACCACGGAGCCGGACTGCTGCTCCACGTCCGGGCACTCGGGGTAGGCGGACGGGCTCAGGCGCCGGGACGGATCCCGGCGACCTGGGTCAGGTCGCCCCGACCGGACACCCCGAGCTTGGCGTAGACCGAGCGCAGCACGTTGTCCACGGTGCGTACCGACACGACCAGCTCACCGGCGATGGCCTTGCTGGTCATCCCGGTGGCGGCCAGGGCGGCGATCTCGTGCTCGCGCGGGGTGAGGTCGCTGGACCCCTCCAGCAGCCCCAGCGCCGGGGTGTGCGCGCCCTCGCAGTCCTGGGCCCACGCCCGGGCGCGTGACGCCGAGGCCGCCGACGACCCGGTCCGGCCGGCCGCGCGGTGGGCGTGCGCGGCCTGCGCCGCCGCCTCCGCGGCCAGCAGCACGAACCCCAGGTCGGCGAAGCGCACCGCCACCCGGTCCAGACCGTCCGCGTCGGTCCCGGCGAGCGCGGCCGCGTGCGCGCCGTAGGCCCGTTCCAGCGGGCCCTCGGCATCGGCGGCCAGCACGGTCAGGCGGTCGGTCACCTCGCCGGTCAGTCCGGCCCGGACGGCGGTGTGCAGCGCCTGCAGCCGGTGCCCGTGGGTCTCGGCGCCGTCGGCGGCGGCGAGCGCGATCGTCGCCGCGTGCGAGGTCCGCCCCTCGATCCCGGCGACGAACACCCGCGCCGGGTGCGCCCATCCGGTGAGCAGCATGTCCCCGGGGACGCGCTCGCCCTCGGCCAGCACCGCCTTCGCCCGGGCGACCCGGCCGGAGCTCGCCATCGCGACCGCCAGCTCGCCGACCAGCGGCATCGTGAACGAGAAACCGTCGGCCGGCACCGCCGCGGCGGCCTCCAGCAGCCAGTGCGACGCCGTCGCCACGCGCCCGCGGCGACCGGCCACGATCCCCAGCCAGGTCGCGAACAGCGCGGAGTAGCGGTCCAGCTCCCGGTCCACGGCGGCGCGGTGACAGGGCAGGGCGAGCGCGTCCGCGGCGTCGAGGTCCCCGGACTGCACGAGCGCATACCACCACGCCGCGAGCACCTGGAACCGCAGCCAGCCGCCGTCCTCGAGACCCGGTGCCATCGGGTCGGCCCGCTTGGCGTAGCCGACGGTCGCGCCGTAGCGCCCGGACTTCGCCGAGGCCATCGCGGCCACCGCGAGCGCGGGCAGCCCGGCCGTGTCGTCGTCGGCGACGGGGGCGACGATCCGTGCGGCCTCGACCGGCTGCCCGCCGAGCAACGCCCGGAACGCCCGCAGCACCGTCAGCGCGGCCGGTTCGTCGCCGTCCCCCTCGTCCGGCCCGGTCCCCGGGATCGCCCGCAGGACCTCGTCGACGCGGCCGAACGCGCGCAGGCCCCAGTAGAGGTTGTGCACCCGGACGACGGCGGCGTCGAGCCGCACCCCGGCCGCGCCCGGCTCCCCGGCACCGGCCCGGGCGTCGAGCTCGGCGAGCACCGACTCGGCCTGCTCGACGTGCCCGAGCCGGATCAGCCCACCGGCCAGCGCCAGCCGTCCCGGCGCGTCACCGTTCTGCTCGACGGCCGCGGCGAGCAGCCGCCCGGCCAGCTCGGGGTGGCGGGCACGCAGCTCGGTCGCGGCCCGGAGGAGCTCCCGCGGGTCGGTCGGCAGACCCTGCGCGACCTGCCAGGACACCGTGCGCCAGCGGTCCTCGTCGCGGAGCCCGCCGCCGGAGACGACGGCCTCGGAGAGCCGCCGGTAGATCTCGCGCTCCTGCAGCGGGGTGACCCGCCCGCGCAGGATCTCGGTGTGCAGCGGGTGCGCCAGGTGCAGGTCCACCCGGTTCCCGACGCGGGACGACGCGAGCAGGCCGCGGCTCTCGGCGGAGGCGAGCGCGTCGGGGTCGAACAGGTCGGCCGCGACCTCGCTGTCGAGCGGCTGCCCGAACGCGAGCACCCGCATCAGGTCCTGCTCGGCGTCGTCGAGCACGCCGGTCTGCGCGGCCACCATCTCGACCAGGCGCGGGGTGCCGGGGAACGGGCCCTCCCACCGCCACACCGCGCCGACCCGGCGCAGCGCTCCACCGGCCCGCCCGCCGTCGACGAGCTCGCGCAGGAACAGCGGGTTGCCCCGGGCCAGGCGCCACAGGTGCGCCAGCGCGCCGCCGTCGACGATCGTGCCCGGCTCGTCGTCGCAGAGCGCGTGCACCACCAGCCGGTCACTCTGCCCGCGGTCGAGCTCGGCGATGTCGATCCGCTCGGTGAGGCCCTCCTTCCACAGCGCGAACACCGGCGAGGGGACCACCACCCCGGACGGCACGGTGACGATCACGAACGCGTCGCCGGAGACGGCCAGCTGCTGCAGCAGGATCGCCGACGTCTCGTCCAGCACGTGCGCGTCGTCGACGGCCAGCACCAGCCGTGCGTCGCCGGCGTGGGCGAGCAGGCGGTGCCGGGCCTCGCGCAGCAGGCGGGCGGTCGGGGAGCCGACCGGGTCCAGGTCCGGGAACAGGTGCGCCATCGCGCCGAGCGGGATCGACGCCGTCGAGCTGCCGGCCATCACCCAGCACGGCGCCCACCGGGCGGGCGCACCACCGCCGGAACCGCGGGCCCCGGCACCGGTGCGGGGGGCCTCGGCGCCGCAGACGGCCGCCAGCGCGGCGCGGGCGAGCCGGGTGCGGCCCACCCCGGGCGGGCCGACCAGCACCGCCCCGGTCCGGCGTCCGGAGCGCGCGGTCGCGACGATCGCGCGCAGCGTGGCGGACCGCCCGACCAGCGGCCATCCCCCGGTCACCGCGATCGGGCGGAGGAACGGTGCTCCGCCATGTCGGATCCTCCCCGCCTGTCGGTGGGGACTCGTCCTCAGAGGATCGAACGTTTCGGCCCGACCAGGGGATTTCCCCCGTTCGGCGGCACGCGCGGTCGGTACCGTCGACGGTATGGCCGCACCCGCATCCACGCCCCGCCGACCGATCGCGCGCGTGCTGCCGCCGTCGCCGCGCACGGCCGCGGCGATCATGCTGCTGTTCACCGCGTTCCTCTACCTGGCCGAGGTCGTCGACCAGGCCTCGGGCAACGCGCTCGACTACGCCGGGGTGATCGTCCCGCGCTCGGTGGACGGGCTGACCGGCATCATCACCGCGCCGCTGCTGCACGGCAGCTGGGACCACCTGATCAGCAACACCCTGCCGTTCCTGGTCTTCGGCTTCCTGGCCATGGCCGGGGGCACCGCGCAGTGGTTCATGGTCACCGCGCTGATCTGGGTGACCAGCGGGATCGGCGTCTGGCTGATCTCGCCCGCGCCGGTGCTCGGCGTCTCCGGGGTGATCTTCGGATGGTTCCTGTTCCTGCTGGCCCGCGGGTTCTTCGCCCGCAGCCTCCGGCAGATCCTGGTGGCCGTGGTGCTGTTCGCGATCTACGGCGGGATCCTCTGGGGCGTGCTGCCCAGCAACCCGATGGTCTCGTGGCAGGCGCACCTGTTCGGCGCGCTCGGCGGGCTGCTCGCGGCGTCGATCGTCGCGAAGGCCGACCGGCGGGTCGCCGGGCCGCCCCCGCCCGTTCTCAACGGTGGTGGGCTCGGCGCCTAGCATCGGTCCCGTGAGTGACCCTCGCGACGCCCCGATCGGCATCTTCGACTCCGGCGTCGGTGGTCTCACCGTGGCCCGCGCGGTGATCGACCAGCTGCCCGCCGAGCAGATCGTCTACGTCGGCGACACCGCGAACGGCCCGTACGGCCCGCTGCGGATCGCCGACATCCGGCGGCACGCTCTCGCGATCGGCGACGACCTCGTCGAACGCGGGGTGAAGGCCCTGGTCATCGCGTGCAACACGGCGTCCGCGGCCTGCCTGGCCGACGCCCGGGAGCGCTACCCGGTGCCGGTCGTGGAGGTGCTGCGCCCGGCCGTGCGACGGGCCGTCGCCGCCACCCGGACCGGCAAGATCGGCGTGATCGGGACGAAGGCCACGATCGCCTCCGGCGCCTACGCCGACGCGTTCGACGCCGCCCGCGACGTCGAGGTCACCTCGGTGGCCTGCCCGCGGTTCGTCGACTTCGTCGAGCGCGGCACCACCAGCGGGCGGCAGATCCTCGGTCTGGCCCAGAGCTACCTGGAGCCGCTGCAGCGGGCCCGCTGCGACACCGTCGTCCTCGGGTGCACGCACTACCCGCTGCTGGCCGGGGTGCTGCAGATCGTGCTCGGTCCCGACGTCACGCTCGTCTCCAGCGCCGACGAGACGGCCAAGGACGTCGTGCGCACGCTGCACTCCCGCGACCTGCTCCGCGACGCCACCGAGCCCGCCGAGCCGCACCGGTTCCTCGCCACCGGCGACCCGGAGCCCTTCCGGCGCCTGGGCCGACGCTTCCTCGGCCCGGAGATCGGGCCGGTCGTGGGGCGGGCCGGCGTCACACCGGTGCCGTGACGGCCGATGCCCCGGCTGGAGTAGCGTCGCGGACGTGATCGGCCTGCTGGTGCTCGTGATTCTCGTGGCCACGGTCGCGACGGCCCTGTTCGGCCTGGTCACGACCGCGTTCAACCGCCCGCCCGACCAGGTCCACCGGATCGCGGTCGGGATCTGCGAGGTGCTGCTCGTCGGGCAGGCCGCCATCGCGGCGTTCCGGGTGTTCGGCGGCGTGACGCTGCCCGAACAGAGCACGTTCCTCATCTACCTCGTGGTGAGCATCTGCGTGATGCCGATCGCGCTGCAGTTCGCCACCGCCGAGCCGACCCGCTGGGGCGGCGCGGTGATCGCGATCGGCGCCGTCGGCACGGCCGTGGCGGTGCTGCGCCTGCAGGGACTCTGGGCGGCCGGCGGTGTCTGAGCCGGCGCGTCACCCCCGCGCCACCGCGACCGGTCCGGGACGGGTGCTGATCGCCGTCTACGGGATCTTCGCGCTGTCCGCGACGGCGCGGGCGGGCGTCCAGATCGCCGGCCAGTTCGGCGAGGCGCCGATCGCCTACACGCTGTCCGGGCTGGCCGGGGTCGTCTACATCCTGGCCACGATCGGCCTGGCCGGGAACGGGCCGGGCTTCCGCCGCCTGGCCTGGGCCTCGGTGACGTTCGAGCTGGTCGGGGTGCTGTCGGTCGGACTGTTCACCCTCCTGGATCCCGGCGACTTCCCGGACCAGACGGTCTGGTCGGACTTCGGGATCGGGTACGGGTTCATCCCGCTCGTGCTGCCGTTCGTCGGGCTCTGGTGGCTGCGCCGGACGGGGCGCGCGGGTTAGCGTGTGACATGCGGCTGATCGTGCTCGGGTGTTCCGGCAGCGGCCCCGGGCCCGGGTCACCGGCGTCGGGCTATCTCGTGGAGGCCGGTGACGCGCGGTTCACCCTGGACCTCGGCAACGGCACGTTCGGCGCCCTGCAGCGCCACCTCGATCCGTGGGCGCTCGACGCCGTCGCGTTCAGCCACCTGCACGCCGACCACTGCTCGGACTTCGCGTCCCTGGTCGTGCACCGCCGCTACCACCCGCGCCCGCCCTACGACGCGACCGCGTCGAAGCTGGCCGTGCACGCCCCCGGTGAGGCCCCGGACCGGTTCGCCGCCGCCTACGCGCCCTCGGCCGCCGAACGCGCCGGGACCGACCTGACCGACGTGTTCACGTTCCACGCCCTGACGCCCGGG
Source organism: Pseudonocardia sediminis (assembly GCF_004217185.1). Taxonomy (NCBI): domain Bacteria; kingdom Bacillati; phylum Actinomycetota; class Actinomycetes; order Pseudonocardiales; family Pseudonocardiaceae; genus Pseudonocardia; species Pseudonocardia sediminis. Next base: position 1,193,529 of record NZ_SHKL01000001.1, read on the forward strand.
AGCACCTCGTCGATCGGTGACGCGCGCCTGAGCGCCACCCCCGTCGACCACCCGTGCGAGACCTACGCGCTGCGCGTCGAGCACGAGGGCCGGACGCTCGTCTACAGCGGCGACACCGGGCCGTGCGACGGCCTGGTCACCGCGGCCCGGGGCGCCGACGTGCTGCTCTGCGAGGCCAGCTGGCCGCACAGCGACGACGCGCCGGCCGGCGTGCACCTGTCCGGGCGCCAGGCCGGCGAGCATGCGGCCGCGGCCGGGGTGGGACGTCTGCTGCTCACCCACGTCCCGGCCTGGTGCGACCCGCAGGAGCTGCTCGCCGAGGCCAAGGCCGTGTTCGACGGCCCGATCGACCTCGTGCACCCGGACGAGGCCTTCGACATCTGAGCCCGGCCGGGCGGAGCCGCCGGAGCAGGTCTTCCTACGATGGCGCGGTGACGCGACCAGACGGCAGGAAAGACACCAGGGCAGACGGCCGGACCGACGACGAGCTGCGCCCGGTGACGATCACCCGCGGCTTCCAGAAGCACCCCGCGGGCTCCGTGCTCGTCGAGTTCGGCGACACGAAGGTGCTGTGCGCGGCGAGCGTGACCGAGGGCGTCCCGCGCTGGCGCAAGGGGTCCGGGCTCGGCTGGCTGACCGCCGAGTACGCGATGCTGCCCTCGGCGACGAACACCCGTTCCGACCGCGAGTCGGTCAAGGGCCGCGTCGGCGGGCGCACGCACGAGATCAGCCGCCTGATCGGTCGCTCGCTGCGCGCCTGCATCGACCTCAAGGCCCTCGGCGAGAACACGATCGCGCTGGACTGCGACGTGCTCCAGGCCGACGGCGGCACCCGCACCGCGGCCATCACCGGCGCCTACGTGGCGCTGGTCGACGCCGTGGCGTGGCTGGGGGAGCGCGGCAAGCTGGCCGACCCGAAGCCGATCCACGCCCAGGTCGCCGCGATCTCCGTCGGCGTCGTCGACGGGCGGGTGCGGCTCGACCTCCCCTACGAGGAGGACTCGCGCGCCGAGGTGGACACGAACGTCGTCGCCACCGAGACCGGAACGCTGATCGAGGTCCAGGGCACCGGCGAGGGCGCCACCTTCTCCCGCTCCACCCTCGACGCGATGCTGGACTCCGCCCTGGCCGGGATCAGCCGCCTCGCGACGATCCAGAACGAGGCCCTCGCCGCGCCGCACCCGCGCGAGACCGCCGCCGCGGAGACGGCGGGGCCGGACGAGGAGGCGAGGTGAAGCTCCTGCTCGCGACCCGCAACGCCTCCAAGCTCGTCGAGCTGCGGCGGATCATGGAGGGGGCGGGGCTCGACGGGGTCGAGGTCCTGGGTCTCGCCGACGTCCCCGAGTTCCCGGAGGCCCCGGAGACCGGCGCGACGTTCGCCGAGAACGCCCTGGCCAAGGCCCGGGACGCCGCGAACGCGACCGGCCTGACCGCCGTCGCCGACGACTCCGGTCTGACCACCGACGCGCTCAACGGGATGCCCGGCGTGCTCTCCGCGCGCTGGTGCGGTCACCACGGTGACGACGTGGCGAACCTGAACCTGCTCCTGGGCCAGCTCGCCGACGTCCCCGACGAGCGGCGCGGCGCGGCGTTCGTGTGCGCCGCGGCGTTGGTCGTCCCGGGCTCCGGCGACGCCGCCGCGCCGGACGCCGACGGCACCGTCCCGGGACAGACCGTCGTGCACGGGACCTGGCGCGGGACGCTCCTGCGCGCGCCCCGCGGCACCAACGGGTTCGGCTACGACCCGATCTTCGTCCCCGACGGCGAGACGCGGTCCTCGGCCGAGCTCGCCGCCGAGGAGAAGGACGCACTGTCGCACCGCGGGACCGCACTGCGGGCACTCGTCCCGCACGTCCTCGCGCTCACCGGCCGCTGACCACGCCGCCGCCTCGCCGGGTGACGCACCACGGCGCTCCGGAGCCGGTCCGGGCGCCTCGGTGCGTCGCTCAGGCGGGTGCGTCGCTCAGGCGGGTGCGTCCTCGGCCAGTACCCGCTTCGCGATCCGGAACGCCGAGTTCGCGGCCGGGACCCCGCAGTAGATCGCGGTCTGCATCAGGATCTCGACGATCTCGGCCGGGCTCAGGCCGTTGCGCAGGGCACCGCGCAGGTGCAGCTCCAGCTCCTCCCAGTGCCCGTGCGCGACGAGCGCGGTCAGCGTCACCGCGCTGCGCATCCGCCGGTCGAGCCCGGGGCGGGTCCAGATCTCGTTCCAGGCGTAGCGGGTGATCAGCCGCTGGAACTCCTCGGTCGTGTCGTCGATCTTGTCGATCGCCGCCTGGACGTAGTCGTGGCCCAGCACCTCGCGGCGCACCGCGAGGCCGTCCGGGTCGAGGCCGTGCGGGGAGCTGTCGGGGTTGCCGGTCGTGTCGTCGTCACCGCTCACCCCGTCACGGTAAACGCCGGGCGAACCCCGCCTGAGCTGTAGGGAGTGAAGCGGGCCCCGCGCGGGGAGCCCCGATCCCGGCGCCGGTACGGTCGGGTCGTGCGGTGGTGGCGACCGGCTCTGGCCGGACTCGGAGTGGTGCTCGTCGCCGTGCTCGCGGTGATGTTCGCCCGCGCGCACGGGATCGGCGTGGTCCCGCACCTCGACGACCTGCGTCGCGTGGTGGCCGAGACCGGGCCGTGGGCGCCGGTCGTGTTCGTCGCGCTGCAGGTCCTGCTCAACGTGCCGCCGTTCCCGCGCACCGTGTTCACCGTCGCGGCCGGGGTGCTGTTCGGCTCGGTCTGGGGCCTGTTCCTGACGCTGCTGGGCACCTCGATCGCGGCCGTGCTGGCGTTCCTGCTGGTCCGCTACACCGGCGCCCGCCTGGTACGCCGCTACGCCGAGCACCCCAAGGCCGTCTGGGTGCGACGACGGCTGGACCACCACGGCACGCTCGCGGTCACGTCGCTGCGCCTGATCCCGATGGTCCCGTTCGCGGCCCTGAACTACCTCTCCGGGCTCTCCGCGGTCCGATTCATGCCCTACCTGACCGGCACCGTCCTGGGCTCCATCCCGGGCACCGTCGCGATCGTGGTGCTGGGCGACGCGGTGACCGGCGAGGTCCCGCCGGAGCTGCTGACGACGTCGATCGTCTGCGCGGTCGTGGGCCTGGCCGGCGTGGTCGTCGCCGCCCGCCGGCCCCTCCCGGACGAGGCCTGACCCACCCGTCCCGTCCCCGCTACAGCCCCACGAGGGGACCCTTCGAGGCCGCCAAGTGAGCGAGGGGGCCCTGCGGGACACTCGACGGGTTGTGACGGCGCGGGCCCGCTCGTGAGCGGGCGGTCGAATCATCGGGAGTGCGTGCCGGTGACGGGACTCGAACCCGCACTGTCGGCCACCTAAAGACCGTGCCTCTGCCAACTGGGCTACACCGGCTAGTTCTTTCGGCCGCACCACGTGTCCGTGAGTGCGTGGCAGTTCGGGCACAGCGTACCGAGCGGACCGGGCCGCACATCGATGTGCCGCGCCACCGTCACCATGATCCGCAGTCCGCGCGTCGAACCGGAGAACGCGCGCGCCCGGACACGCGCGAACTCCGTGACGCGCGCAGACTCCGGATCACCGCGCGTCCACGTCGGCCGCCGTCGGGGACGCGCGGCCCGGACCGCTCACGCCCCGGAGGACGAGAGCCCCGTTCGCACGACCCGGCCGGACGAGAGCTCCATTCGCTCGACCGGGGCGCACGCCGGGGGAGGGCTCAGACCTTCCAGTCGCGGCGGAGCTTGGCGACGTGACCGGTCGCGCGGACGTTGTACTGCGCGTCGGCGATCGTGCCCTCCTCGTCGACCAGGAAGGTCGAGCGGATGACGCCGGTGACGGTCTTGCCGTACATCTGCTTCTCACCGAAGGCGCCCCAGGCGGTGAGGACCTCCTTGTCCGGGTCGGACAGGAGCGGGAACGTCAGCTCCTCGGCGTCGCGGAACTTCGCGAGCTTGGCCGGCTTGTCCGGGGAGATGCCCAGGACGTCGATCCCGGCGCCGTTGAGCTCGCCCAGGTTGTCCCGGAAGTCGCAGGCCTCCTTCGTGCAGCCGGGCGTGCTGGCGGCCGGGTAGAAGTAGACGACGACCTTGCGTCCGCGGAGGTCGGACAGCGAGACGGGCTTGCCGTCGGCGTCGTCGAGGGTGAAGTCGGGTGCGGGGTCGCCCGCGGTCAGCCGGGTGCTCATGGCCCCAGCCTCCCACCGCCACACCGACGCGCCACGCCCGGCTCGCGCACCCGGTGAGCACGGTGACTACGGTGTTCCCACCGAGCTTGCCCCAGTAGCTGCAGAACAACGAGGGAGACGTCGTGGCCCGCGACCCCGAGAACATCCAGAGCGAGATCGAGAAGACCCGGGACCAGCTGGCCGACAGCCTGGACGCGCTGGCCGAGCGCGCCAACCCGAAGAACCTGATCGAGGGCGGCAAGGAGCAGTTCGCCGAGAAGCTCGCCGACCCCAAGGTCAAGTACAGCCTGATCGCGGCCGGCGCCGTCATCGGCCTGCTCGTCCTCAAGTCGCTGTTCCGCTAGAGCGTGCCGCTCCGGCGGGGCGTGGCGCCCCGCCGGCGGCGGACGGCGGGCTCAGCCCAGGGAGTCGCGGAACTCCAGCAGCGCCGCCCGCTCGACGCGCTCGCTGAGCGGCTTGCGGTACTTGGCGATCCGCCGCGCCGCGCCGAACCCGACGACGGCCACCAGCTCGTCGCCGCGCAGGTACCCGACGGCCGTGCCCTTGACCGGGCCGCCGTCGAGGCCCTCGCCGTGCAGCGGCAGGATCGAGTCGGCGACGTCCGGCCGCCCGATCAGCTGGATCTTGAGCCCGAACTGGTCGGACCAGAAGTAGGGCACCGTCTCCGGCGGCAGGTCCGCCCCGGCGATGTCGCGCGAGACCACCGCGGCCTGGTCGGTCGCCGACGTCCAGTGCTCGTGACGGGTGCGGTCGCCGTGGCGCGGGTCGGTCCAGGCCGCCGCGTCCCCGACGGCCCAGACCCCGTCCAGGCCCTGCACCCGCCCGCGCTCGTCGCAGGGGATGCCGCCGGACACGTCGACCCCGGCGCCGGAGAGCCAGTCCAGGTCGAGCTGCCCGCCCACCCCGACGACGACGGCGTCGGCGGAGATCGTCGTCCCGTCCTCCAGGGTCGCCCCGTCGCCGTCCAGCGACGTGATCGCCGACCCGCAGCGCAGCGTCACCCCGGACTCGGAGATCAGCCGCCCGGCCAGCGCGCCGACCTCCTCGCCGAGCACGCGGGCCATCGGCACCGGCGCGGCCTCGACCACGGTGACGTCGAGCCCGCGGTCGTGCGCCGTGCTCGCGACCTCGGCGCCGATGAACCCGGCCCCGACGACGAGCAGCGAGCCGCCCCTCTCCAGGGCCTCGCGCAGCGCCAAGGACTCGTCGACGTCCCGCAGGACGTGCGCCGACTCCGGCTGCCCGTCGAGCATCCGCGACGTGACGCCCGGGGCGAGCACGATGGCGTCGGCGTGCAGCGTGGAGCCGTCGGAGAGTTCCACCTCGCCCGGGCGCAGCGCGACCGCACGCAGGCCGAGGTGGGTGCGGACGCCGAGGTCGGCGAGCTTCTCGGTGCCGGTGAGGTCGATCTTCTCGCGCTCCCAGGTCCCGGCGAGGAACTGCTTGGACAGCGGGGGCCGGTCGTAGGGGAGGTGTTCCTCGCCGCCGACCAGGCTGATCCGCCCCTCGTAACCGGCGGAGCGCAGGCCCTCGACGGTGCGGACACCGCCCAGACCGGCTCCCACGACCAGAACGTGCTCGGGCACCACCGTTGTGCTCATCGCTCTCCCCGATCCGATCTCCGTGTACTACGACGTTCTCAGTCCGGCGCGCCGTCCGGGTCCAGACGTCCGCGCAGGCGTCCCAGCGTCTGGGCCAGCAGCCGGGACACATGCATCTGCGAGATGCCGACCTCGTTCGCGATCTGGGTCTGCGTGAGGTTGCCGAAGAACCGCAGCATCACGATCGTGCGCTCGCGCTCGGCCAGGTCGGCCAGCAGCGGGCGCAGGGCCTCGCGGTAGTCCACCCGGTCGAGCTCCGCGTCGGCCTCTCCGACGAGCTCGCCGACGGTCGCGCTGCCGTCCTCGGAGGAGAGCATCTCGTCCAGCGACGAGCTGCGGTAGGCCTCGGAGGCCTCGAGACCCTCCAGCACCTCGCTGACCGGCAGGTCGAGCCGCTCGGCGATCTCGGTGGGCCGCGGCGACCGGCCGAGCTGCTGGGACAGCTCGGAGACCGCGCTGTTGATCGAGACGTGCATGTCCTTGAGGCGGCGCGGCACCCGCATCGACCAGCTCTGGTCGCGGAAGTGCCGGCGCACCTCACCGGAGATGGTCGGGACGGCGAAGGAGAAGAACTCGCCGCCCTTCTCCGGGGAGAACCGGTCGATCGCGTTGATCAGCCCGACCGTGGCGACCTGCGTCAGGTCGTCGAGGGGCTCGCCGCGATGGGCGAAGCGGCGGGCGATGTGCTGGGCCACCGGCAGGTACCCGCGGACCAGCTGGTCGCGCATCCGGTCGCGGCGGGGGTCGTCCTCGGCGAGGCCGGAGTACTCCTCGAGCACCGGCGTGAGGTGCTCGTACTGCGGATCCGAACTCACAGGGCGGGTCCGGCGAGTTTGTGCAGCCGGATACGCAGTGCGGTGGAGCCGTCGGTGGTCTCCGGCGTCTCGATCGAGACCTGGTCGGCGAGGGTCTGCAGCACGCGCCAGCCGAAGCTGTCGGTGGGCAGGGTGGCGCCGGCGGCGGTGTGCACCTCGGCGGAGACGTCGATCCGCTCGCCGTGCACGTCGAACGTGCAGAGCAGCGCGGAGCCGGCCGTCGCCAGGCCGACGAGCGTCGCGCAGGCCTCGTCGACGGCCATCCGCAGGTCGGAGATGGCGTCGAGGTCGAAGTCGGCGCGCGCGGCCAGGTCGGACGCGACGGCGCGGACGGTCGGGATCAGCGACGGGCTGGCGGCGGTGCGGATCTCGACGGTGGAGGAGCCCGTGGTCACGGGTTCACTCGGGATGTCCTCCTGGGGCACGCGCGGATCCTTCCTTCTCGGCTCGCACCGGGTTCGGGTGCAGGGGGTGGTGGGAGCCACGGCGATCATGTCGTGAACTGCGGCGGGACGCACGGGGGAGGCCCGTCGGGGTGAGCGGTACCCCTCGTTCGGTGGGTCAGTCCACCGCGGACGACGGGACCTCGCAGCGCGGGACCTCGTCGAGGCTCCGCACCACGGTGAACAGCTGCGCGGAACCGGTGACCTCGAGCGGCCGCAGCACGGCCCGGCTGCTCGCGACGACGTGCAGCGTCCGGCGCCCGCGCGAGGCCCTGCGCGCGGCGTTGATCAGCACCCCGAGTCCGCTCGAGGCGAGGAACGTGACACCGTCGAGGTCGATGGCCAGATCCCCGGTCTCCACCGCGAGCAGGTCGTCCAACGCCGTGCTCAGCTGCGGGGACGTCAGCGTGTCGACCTCTCCGCTCACCGTGAGCAGCGTCAGCCCGTCCCGGGGAACGGACAGGGCCGCTCCGACGTCACCCGGTTCGTCGGGCTGGTGCGCCGAGGCTGATCCGAGCAGGGTGATCACCTCCGGGTTCGGGGAGACGGACGGGACGCATGCGACGATACCGGCCGTCCCGCAGGCCCTCCGGGGCGACTCCGCCACCGGTCACGTGGGCCGCCCGACTGTGACCCATTAGGCTTTCTCCCGTGTCCTGGGACCCGATGGGCGGCACCGCCGGCCCTCCCGGCGACGCGGTGGACCGGGCCGTCGACCAGGCGGTCGCGACCTCCACCGAGTCACTGGGTGAGCAGCCGAGCACCGCCGCCATGCCGCACGTGCTGCACGGCTCCGCCGTCGCCGTTCTGATGATCGACATCGCGGAGCGGCAGATCGTCTACGCGAACGCCACCGCGATCGAGCTGACCGGGGGCACGGTACGGCTGCCGGTCGGGGTGCGGGAGTGGAGCGACGCGGCCGGCCTGACCGACCTCGAGCAGCACCCGTTCCCGGACGACACGTCGCCCCTGGTCCGGATCGCGGCCGGCGAGTCGGTGACCGGGGAGCCGGTCGCCCTGCACGCGGACGGGCAGTTCGGCGACGCCGCGAGGCACGAGGACGGGACCAGCACCCTGGTGTGGGTCACCGGTTTCGCCCTCGCCGACCCGACCGCCTCGGTGCTCACCGAGTCGAGCAGCGGGATCGACGGCGGCTCCGGGGGCGGCGCGCCGGCCGACGCCGGGTCGAACGGCCGCGCCGAGAGCGCGGACCACCTGTCCGGGCGGGGCAACGAGGGAGCGCGCTCGGCCGGGATGGGCGGGTCGCGGGCGCTCGCGGTGCTGCTGCCCCTGGCCGACTCCGACCAGGTCGACCGGCGCCGGATGGAGTTCCTGCGCGACCGGGCCGTGCTGGCCACCGAGATGTCGTTCACGATCTCCGACCCGCAGCGCGAGGACGACCCTCTGGCCTGGGTGAACCCCTCGTTCGTCCGGCTGACCGGGTACAGCCTGGAGGAGGCCGTCGGCAACAACTGCCGGTTCCTGCAGGGCCCGAACACCGACCGCGGCTCGGTGCGGCGGATGCGCGAGGCGCTGAAGGACCGCAGGCCGATCACCGAGGTGCTGCTCAACTACCGCCGCGACGGCACCGCGTTCTGGAACCAGATCTCGATCTCCCCGGTGCACGACGGCGACGGCGAGCTGGTCAACTTCGTCGGCGTGCAGAGCGACGTGACCGAGCGGGTGATCGTCGAGCAGGAGCGGCGCGCCGCGCTGGCCGACGCCGAGGCCGCGCGGGCCCAGCTCCGGCTCCTCGCCGAGGCCACCACCCAGATGACGGCGGCGCTGGACACCGCCGACGCCTGCACCCGGCTCGCGAGGATCACCGTCCCGGAGCTGGCCGACCTGTGCACCGTCGACCTGCTCGACGCGCCGGGCGGGCACACCCGCCAGCGGATGGCGGTGGCCGCCCGGGAGACCGACGACGAGGCGCTGCTGGGCCGCTTCGGCGCCCTGAGCACGTCGCGGATCGACGAGCAGGCCGCGCGCGCGGTGAACGCCGGACGGCCCTACCTGATCTCGGACCTGCCCGAGTCCGGCGCCGAGCAGTACCCCGCCGACCCCGACGCGGCCGAGGTCTACGAGCAGCTGCGGCTGCGTTCGGCGATCGTGGTCCCGCTGCGCGGCCGCGGACGGGTGCTGGGCACGGTCACGCTCTACACCCAGTTCCCGTACGGGCGCCGCTACGGTCAGCGCGACCTGCACCTGGCCTCCGACCTGGCCGGACGGGCCGGGCTCGCGGTGGACAACGCGCGGCTCTACGAGGTCGAGCGGGCCGCCGCGTCGACCCTGCAGCACAGCCTGCTGCCGGCGGTGCCGGAGGTGCCGGGCCTGCAGATCGCGGCCCGCTACCTCGTCGGCGCGGACGGCAACCAGGTCGGCGGCGACTGGTACGACGTGCTCCCGTTGCCCGGCGGCTCGGTCGGCGCCGCGGTGGGCGACGTCGTCGGGCACGACCTCTCCGCCGCCGCGGCGATGGGGCAGCTGCGCGGTGTGCTGCGCTCCTACGCCTGGGGCGGCGACCGCCCCGGGCCGGTGCTCGACCGCTGCGACCAGCTGGTGCAGGGGCTCGACATCGCGGCGATGGCGACGGCGGTCTACGCCCGGCTCGAACCGGCCGGTGCGGACGGCAGCCGGGTGCTGCGCTACTCCAACGCCGGTCACCCGGTGCCGCTGCTGCGCCGTCCCGGCGGCGAGCTGGTCCGCCTCGACGCGCACAGCTCGCCGATGCTGGGCGCGGTCCCGGAGTTCGGGGTGGCCTCGGGCGCGCGGCGCGATGAGGCGACGGTGACCTGTGAGCCGGGGTCGCTGCTGGTGTTCTACACCGACGGCCTGACCGACATCGTCGGCGAGGACGCCGACGAGCGGACGCTGCTGATCGAGCGGACGGTGGCGGCGCTGCCGCGGGACGCGGACCCGGAGACCGTCGTCGAACGGACGCTCGAGGTCTGCCTGCCGGACCAGCTCGGCGACGACATCGCGTTGCTGGCCATCCGCCTTATGGGCTAGCGACAACCACCGAATGGCCTAGCAAACCGGCCGTCGGCCGGTCGTCGTGACGCGGGCAGCGGCCAGTCGGTGGGCGGTCGTGCCGTCCCCGGCCCGCTCGCGGACCGATCAGCTCCACTCGACGGACCGCACCCCTTTCCGTAAAGCGCGGCGACCGCCGTTCCGATGTACTTCAGGGGTACAGCACGCTGCGTGTCGAGGGGGCCGACGCCATGATCACTCCGGACGCCGGGAGTGTCGCTCCGGGGAGTGCGCGACGGCTGGTGGCCGTCGCCCTGACCGACGCCGACGTGGTCCGCGACGACTCGGACCTGCGTCATGTCGCCGTCGCCGCGACCGGGGTCGACGTCCTGATCGCCCGGCAGGACCCGCCGGGGCCCCTCGCGGGCACGTCGCCGATGGACGCCGAGGACTACCCGGACGACGACCTCGACATCGACGGTCTCGGCATCGGCGGAGACGTCCTGCGGGCCGACCCCGGCCCGGACGGCACGGGGGACGACGCCCCGGCGGGGGCACGGCTGCACCGGCTCGGTCTGCGGTGGACGGTCCAGGACCGCGACGAGCCGGACCTGGTGGCGGCGATGTGCGAGCTGGTCGGGTTCGACCCCGACGACCGGGTGTTCCTGCTCGCCCCGGCGAGCTGGCCGGGCGCGGTCGCCGACCCGGAGGTGACGGTCGTGCGGCGCGCGGTCCGCCGGGTGGCCCGGGTCTACGGGCTGCCGGTGCTGCAGTACCGCCGCGTCTCCGACGAGGACGGCCCGCCCGTCGAGATGCCCGCGCCCCCGCTCGCCTGCGGCTCCTGAGCCGCCGGCCGTCCCGGCGCCGCACGGCGGCCTCCGAACATGACACAGCCCGCCTTCCGAGGACAGGAAGGCGGGCTGGATTCGCGGGAAAGCTATCCGGCCGCAGCCAGGTCCTGACGGTCGAGGATCGCGCGACGCTCGGACTCGCCGAGCCCGCCCCACACGCCGAACGGCTCGCGGCTGGCGAGCGCGAAACGGCGGCACTCCTGGATCACCGGGCAGCTGTGGCACACCTGCTTGGCCCGGTCGGTACGCCGTCCGCGGGACGGGTTGCGCTCACCGTCCGGGTGGAAGAACACGGCACTGTCCATACCTCGGCAGGATCCCAGACGCTGCCACTGCCACACGTCGTCCATCGGTCCGGGAAGCCGGGATACATCACTCACGCCGTCACCTCGTTGCTCCGTCGAGCCGGCTGCATCGCCGGTTTGGGGCCGTCGAGGTTCAGTTCCCGAGGGGCTCACTGATCAAACCTGCGGGATCGGTCCGGGAGTGCTACGGGGCGCCTCTCTGCGGAGTTCCCCGGGTGATGCGGGGGACGACGGCGTTTGCGCCCGCAACGGTCCGCCCAGGTCAGGACCCACGTGAACCGATCATGAAGGCGAACGTGCCGAGAGTCGATGCGCCGTCGGAGCATCGAGAGTGACGTGTGTCACAGGGCGGCGGACAGCGCCTCGTCGACCGAGTCGTGGATGTCGAACAGGTGGTGCAGGCCCGCGATGCCCAGCGGCCGCAGGACCCGGCGCTCGGTACACGCCAGGGCGAGATGGGTCCCGGACTTCTGCGCGTGCTCGCGCAGCTCGATCAGCGCGGCGAGGCCACTGGTGCCGAGGAACGTGACCCCGTCCAGCGCCAGGACGACGGCGGAGGAGTCGGGCAGGCGGTCGATCACCTCGCGCCGCAGCTGCGGCGCGGTCAGCATGTCCAGCTCGCCCTGGACCTCGACGACGAGTCGGCCCTCGTCCGGGGTGCGCACGGTCAGGTCCATGCCGTCGATCGACGTGTCCGACGCCGTGTCCGAGGACGTGGTGCCGCGCGGGTCGGCCGAGTGATCGCCGGCGCGGCTGGTGTCGGTCATTGCGACGACGGTAGGACCCACCTGCGGACCCCGCCACTCGGAGGGGGTCCCGCTCGGCGAACGGAGCAGCTGCGGCTCAGGACGATCCCCGCAGCCGGTGGCCGCCGTCCGGCGTGCGCTCGGTGTGCCCGCGCCGCCCGAGGAGCTCCAGCAGCGGCACCGCGACCCGCCGGGTGGTGTCCAGAGCCTGCCGGGCCTCGCTGAGCGTGAACTCGTCGCCGAGCCCGCGCAGGAGCTCCAGCGCGCGGTCCTGCGCGTCGGGCAGCAGGACCACGTCGGAGGTGACGCGCAGCAGCTCGCCGGCCCGTTCCAGCGACGCCAGCGCCCGCGACCCGAGGCCGAGCTCGGCGAGTCGCCCGGCGTCCGGCGCGGCGAACGGCGCGGCCTCGAGCTCGGTGCGCAGCACGGACATCGCCTCCCGCACCGGGCCGGGCAGACCGGTCGGCCGCGCGGCCCGCACCCGCCCGCCGTCGAGCACGAGCCCGTCGGAGCCGCGCCGTGCCGCGTCGGCGAGCACCACCTCGACGAGCGCGACGTCGGGCAGCCCCGCGGCCCGGCGCGCGGTCGCCGCCGGCAGCCCCGGGTCCAGGGGGTCGGCCGCGTCGTGCGCGGTCACCGCCGCGACGAGATCGGTGGCGGCGCGGGCGGCGCGGTCCGGGTCGAGCAGCCATCCGGCCGCACCCGGGACGCGGGCGCCCAGCGCGTCGACGTCGGCGGCGGGCACGCCCATCGCCCGCAGGTCCGACGCCCGGACGGCGCCGCGCCGCGCCAGCTCCCCGGCGGCGTCCGGCGTCCCGGTGACGGTCGCGAGCTCGGCCGCCCGCCGGGCCGCGGCACCCCGGCGACGCAGGACGGGCGGGTCCACGTCGAGCACGGTCACCCCGGCCACGATCCGGCGGCTGCCGGGGTCGCGCAGGACGGCCCGGTCGCCGATCCGCAGCGGCAGCGGACGGTCCGGCCGCAGCCGCACCACGTCGCCCCCGCTCCCGTCCTCCCCGTCCGCCGACGGCAGCAGCGGCCGCACCCGGACCCGCACCGCCGCCGACCCGGCGTGCAGGGTCAGCTCCAGCGGCAGCGCGGACGCGTCGACGCCCAGCCCCCGGATCCCGTGCAGCCGTACGTCGGTCTCCGTGGCACGGGGCCACGCGCCCGGGGTGAGCAGCACGTCCCCGCGGCCGACCTGCTCGAGCGTCACCCCGCGCAGGTTCACCGCGACCCGCGCCGGGCCCTGCGCGCCGGACACCGTCTCGCCGAGCGCCTGCAGGCCCCGGACCCCGACCGGGATGCGCCCGCCGTCGGTGTCGAGCGCGAGGTCGCGGCCCGCCGCGACGGTCCCGGCCGGCAGCGTCCCGGTGACGACCGTGCCGGCGCCGCGGATCGTGAACGCCCGGTCAACCCAGAGCCGGACGTCGGCGTCCGGATCGGGCACCGGCAGAGCGGCGACGAGATCGTCCAGCGCCGTCCGCAGCGCGTCGAGTCCCTCGCCGGTGGCGCCCGAGACGCACACGCAGCCCCAGTCGCCGAGCCCGCGCGCGGCGAGCTCGGCGAGAGCTTCATCCCGGGCCAGCTCGGGTTCGAGCAGATCGCTGCGGGTGACGACGAGCAGCCCGTGCCGGACGCCGATCGCCTCCAGGGCGTCGGCGTGCTCGGCCGACTGCGGCATCCAGCCCTCGTCGGCGGCCACCACGAACAGCACGGCCGGCACCGGGCCCGCGCCGGCGAGCATCGTCGTCACGAACCGCTCGTGGCCCGGGACGTCGACGAACGCGACGGTCCGCCCGCCCGGCAGCGTCGTCCAGGCGAAGCCCAGGTCGATCGTCATCCCGCGACGGCGCTCCTCGGCGAAGCGGTCGGGCTCCATCCCGGTCAGGGCGCGGACCAGCGTCGACTTGCCGTGGTCGACGTGCCCGGCCGTGCACACCACGTGCACGGCTACTCCCGCGCGGCGCGGCGGACGGCCGCGGCGAGCTCGTCGTCGTCGGCGGGGGCGAGCGCGCGCAGGTCGAGCAGGCAGCGCCCGTACTCCAGGCGTCCGAGGACGGCCGGGTCGCCGGCGCGCAGGTCCGCGGCGAAGGACTCCGGCAGCGACACCGCGGCGCTGTCGAGCTCGACGCCGGGCGCCCCGCCGCCGCCGATCGTCGACACCGACCCGGTCGCGGCCGCGTCGATGCCGTCCCCGGCGAGCGTCGCGGCGAGCTTCTCCGCCCGGTCCCGGAGCGCGTCGGCGGTCGCGTCGAGCCCGAGGCGGACGGGTGTCGGCGGCCCGGCGACCGAGGCCTCCAGCGCGGCCAGGGTCAGCTTGTCCACCCGCATCGCGCGCGCCAGCGGGTGGCGGCGGACCCGCTGCACGAGCTCGGCCCCGAGCCCGGGCCCGCCGAACACCAGCCCGGCCTGCGGGCCGCCGAGCAGCTTGTCCCCGGACGCGGTGACGAGCGTGGCGCCGGCGGCGAGCGTGCTCGTCACGTCCGGCTCGCCGGGCAGTCGGGGGTGCGGCGCGAGCAGGCCGGAGCCGATGTCGTCGACGACGGGCACCGCGCTGCCGTCCGGGCGGGTCAGTCCGCCGAGCTCCCCGACTCCGACCGATCGGGTGAAGCCGGTGACCACGAAGTTCGACGGGTGCACCTTCAGCACGAACCCGGTGTCCGGCCCGATCGCCTCGGCGTAGTCGCGGGGATGGGTCCGGTTCGTCGCGCCGACCGGGCGCAGCCGGGCCCCGGTGGACTCGATCAGCTCCGGGATCCGGAACCCGTCGCCGATCTCGACCAGCTCGCCACGCGAGACCACGATCTCCCGGCCGAACGCCAGGGCGCTGGCGACCAGGGCGAGCGCGGCCGCGCCGTTGTTGGCCACGTGGACGTCGCCGGCCCCCGGGACGGCGGCGCGCAGGGCGTCCAGGGCGCCGGTGCCCCGCTTGCCGCGGGCTCCGGTGGCCAGGTCCAGCTCGACGTCGCAGGTCCCGGACGCGAGCGCGACGGCCTCGCGGGCGGCGTCGGAGAGCGGCGCTCGGCCGATGTTGGTGTGCACGAGCACGCCGCTGGCGTTGAGCACCCGCCGCAGCCCGGTCACCGACCGGGGGAGCGCGGCCAGTGCGGCGTCGGCCACGGCCTCCGGGGCGATCTCCCCGGACCGGGCGCGCTGCTGGGCACCGGTCACCGCCTGCTTGACCCGATCACGCCCCAGCCTCCGCGCCGCGGCGGCGAGGGCGGGCTCGGCCAGCAGGTGGTCGGTCCGCGGTACCCGTCGGCGAGGATCGGGGGTGGTCATCCCCGCACGGTATCCCCGGCGGTCAGGCCCCGGCAGGTTCGGTCCGCGCGCCGGTCGTCGTGGCCGGGGCGTCCGCGGTCGTCTCCCGCGACGGCTGCGGACGCTGTTCGGGCAGGGCGACGGTCGGCGTCGCGGACGGGGCCGTGCCCGCCGCCGGGATGTCCTCGGTGGTGGCCGTCGTCCGGGGCGTCACCGCGACCGGTGCGGTGGGCGCGGGGGAGGGCCGGGTCGCCGGGTCGCGGCCCGTCGCCGGCTCGGGGGCCGGAGTGGTCGTGGCGGCCGGGGCGGGCGCGGGCGGGGTCGCGACCATCTCGTCGAGGATCCGCAGCTCGGCGCCCATCGCGGCGTGCAGGCGGGCCAGCTCGCCGCGCACGGCACCGCGCAGGCCGACCACGTGCTCGTGCATGGCGGCGGCCGTGTCGGCGCACAGGTCGGTCTCCCGGCGCGCGGCGGCCGCGTCGGCGTGCACCTGCGCGACGGCGGCGACGGCGTCGGTGCGGGCCCGCTCGCCCTCGGCCCGGGCCGCCGCGATCAGGCGCTCGGCCTCGTCGTGGGCGGCGTCGATGATCCGGTCGGCGTCGTAGACGGCCCGCTCGCGGCGCTGGGCCGCGTCGTGCTCGGCCATCCGCAGGATCTTCTCGGCGCGCATGCCGAACGTGTCCGGCGTGGTGGCGCGGGCGGCCTCCAGGGACGCGGTGAGGGCGGCGACGCGTTCCTCGGCCTCCTGCTGGGAGCGCTCGGCCATCTCCAGGCGCCACTGCAGCTCGCGCACCGCGGTGTCGACCTGCTCCGGCCGGTAGCCCTTACGCACGGTGTCGAACGCGGGCACCGGCTCCACCGTCGAGTCACCGGAGTCGTGCTCGTCGGCTGCGGAGCGCTTCGTTCCCATCACGCTGTGAAGCATGCGTTTCCGACAGGGTGATGCTGTAGAGCGTGTCGACGGACGGCCGGACCGTCGCGTCCGGCGGCGCACCGGAGGACGGGGGTACCGTCGTCGCGGTGAGCGGCAACACGACGACGCGTCGTCTGACCGAGTTCAGCCACGGTGCCGGATGCGGGTGCAAGCTCGGTCCCGGCGCGCTGGCCGAGGTGCTCGCGGGGCTGACCCCGATCACCCACCCCGACCTGATCGTCGGCACCGAGACCGGTGACGACGCCGCCGTCTGGCGGCTCTCGGCGGACCGTGCGCTGGTCGCGACGACCGACTTCTTCACCCCGATCGTCGACGACCCGCGCACCTGGGGCGCCATCTCGGCGACCAATGCCGTCTCCGACGTCTACGCGATGGGCGGCACGCCGCTGTTCGCGCTCAACCTGGTCTGCTGGCCGTCCGAGGAGCTGCCCGGCTCGGTGCTCGCCGAGGTCCTCGACGGCGGCGCGAGCGTCGGACGGGCCTGCGGGTTCGCCGTGGTCGGCGGGCACACCGTGGACGACCCGGAGCCCAAGTACGGCCTGGCCGTCGTCGGTGAGGTGCACCCGGACCGCGTCCTGACCAACGCCGGCCTGCGCCCGGGCGACGCGCTGGTGCTGACCAAGCCGCTCGGCGTCGGCGTCGTCTCGACCGCGATCAAGACCGGCAAGGCCGACCCGGCGCTGGTCGAGCAGGCGATCACGCTGATGACCACGGCCAACGCCGACGCCTCGCGCGCCGCGGTGGACTCCGGTGCGACCGGCTGCACCGACGTCACCGGCTACGGCCTGCTCGGGCACCTGACGAAGATGGTCGTCGCCTCGGGGGTGGACGCGCACCTCGACGTCGCCTCGGTCCCGGTGATCGACGGCGTGCGGGAGCTGATCGCCGACGGCGTCGTGCCGGGCGGGACCCGCCGCAACCGCGAGTGGGTGGCCGACCGGCTCGTGCAGGGTGCCTTCGGCGAGAACGAGGCCCTGCTGCTGGCCGACGCCCAGACCTCCGGCGGCCTGCTGTTCGGCGCCGCCCCGGACCGCGCCGACGCCGCGGTCGCCGCGCTGCGCGCGCAGGGCCACGGCGCCGCCCGGATCGGCACCGTCGAGTCCGGCGCGGGCCGGGTCCACCTGCACTGAGAGGCGCGACGCACCCGGCCCGCCGGGGCCGGCCCCGCCACTAGGGTCGGGCGCATCGACGAGAACCTGCCGGTGGACCGTTCCTGCGCCCGCACCCGGGCCTGGGTGGACGAGGCGATGCGACGGGTGCAGGCGGATGCGAACCGGTCCGCGGACACCCACCTGCACGTGTTCGGCCTGCCGCCGGAGTGGGGCGTGCAGGTCTACCTCAAGGACGAGTCGGTGCACCCGACCGGCAGCCTCAAGCACCGGCTGGCGCGTTCGCTGTTCCTCTACGGCCTGGCCAACGGCTGGATCGTCGAGGGGACGACGGTGGTCGAGGCCAGCTCCGGGTCCACCGCGGTGTCCGAGGCCTACTTCGCCCGGCTGATCGGTGTCCCGTTCGTCGCGGTGATGCCGCGGACGACGAGCCCGGAGAAGGTCCTGCTGATCGAGCGGCAGGGCGGGCGCTGCCACTTCGTCGACGACGCCGGCGCCGTCTACGCCGAGGCCGAGCAGCTGGCCCGGGAGAGCGGCGGGCACTACCTGGACCAGTTCACCTACGCCGAGCGGGCCACCGACTGGCGCGGCAACAACAACATCGCCGAGTCGATGCTCGCGCAGATGTCGCACGAGCCGTACCCGGTGCCGGAGTGGGTCGTCGTCGGTGCGGGCACCGGCGGCACGTCGGCGACGATCGGGCGCTACCTGCGCTACCGCCGGCTGCCCACCCGCCTGGCCGTCGTCGACCCGGAGGGCTCGGCGTTCTTCCCGGGCTGGGCGAGCGGCGCCACGGAGTACCGGACCGGGACCCCGTCGCGGATCGAGGGGATCGGCCGCCCGCGGATGGAGCCGAGCTTCGTCCCCAGCGTGATCGACCGGATGTTCCCGGTGCCGGACGCGGCCAGCGTCGCCGCGGCCCGGCACCTGCACGACGTCACCGGGCGCTGGGCCGGGGGCTCGACCGGCACGAACCTGTGGGGCGTGTGGCAGCTCGTGGCGCAGATGCTGCGCGACGGGCGCTCGGGCAGCGTCGTCACGCTGATCTGCGACGGTGGCGAGCGCTACCGGCACAGCTACTACGACGACGACTGGGTCGCCGCCCAGGGCATGGACCTCGCCCCCTACCGGAAGACCCTGGACACGTTCCTGGCCTCGGGCCACTGGGACCCGCCCGCCTGATCGCTACCGCTCCTCGAGCAGCGCGGCCGTGCCCAGGAGCAGGCGTTCGGACCCGGCCCGGCCGACCAGCTGCACCGGGCGGCGCTCGTCGCCCCACCGCACGGGCGCGACCAGCGACGGCAGCCCGGCCAGGTTCCACGCGCTCAGGCACGCCGGTGGCTCCCCATCCGCGGGGGCGGGCAGCAGCAGCACGTCGTAGCCGCCGTCGTCGAACAGGGCGACGGCCCGCTGACGCCACCGGCCGGGGCTGGCCGGGCGCGGCCCTCCGAGACGCCGGACCTGCCGGTCGCGGCGCAGTGCGGCGCGGACGTCCGGTCCGAGGAGGTCGGGGTCGAGGCCGAGCTCGTCGACACGCCGGGCCACGCCCGCGTCCCGGCGTCGCGACACCTGCGCCGGGAGCCACGCGCGGTACGGCGGGTCGTCGGCGGAGACCGCGACGTCGGACTCGGCGAGCCGCCGGGCCGCGGCGTGCACCGCACCGCAGGACCGCGGGTCGGCCCAGAGCCCGCGACCGGAGCGCAGCGAGCAGGCCACCGCCCGCGGCGCGGGCAGGTCCTCGACGCCGTCGGTGACGGTCACCGGGCGGGGCGCCCTCCCGGGCGGGAACAGAGCGCCGCCGGGGGAGGCCCAGCCCGGCGCCGTGCCCTGCCGGGGCACCGCCCCCGCGCGGGAGGCGCGCAGGACCTCGAAGGCCACCCGTACGCCGTCGACGTCGGCGGCGAGCACGGTCGTCCCCGCCAGGCCGGACCACAGGCGCGGAGCGCCGCCGGGCAGCGGGAGCTCCCGGCGTCCGGGGGTGAGCGCGAGGAGCCCGTGCGCCGCGGCGGCGGCCCGCAGCGCGCCGTCGCCGTCGATGCCGATGCTCAGCGCGGCCAGGCCCTCACCCGTCGCGGCGGCGGTGGCGCGCCCGCCCGGTGCGCCGTCGCGGCCCAGACCGAGCTCGGGGGCGATGGTCGTGCCGACCACCAGCGCACCGGCCGCGCGCAGGCGCCGGACCAGGACGTCGTCACGACGCACGGGGGTGTCGGCGGTGGCGGTGGAACCGTGACGGGTGGCGCGCCCGGCCACGTCGATGCCGTCCTCGACGGCGACCGGCACCCCGGCCAGCGGGAGCGCGAACCGGTCGGCGCGGGTGTCCAGCGCGGTGGCCTCGGCCCGGAGCCGCTCGGCGTCGACGCCGGCGAACAGCGCGGGTGCGATGTCACGCGCACGGACCCGGGACAGGACGCTCTCCGCGACGTCGGACGCGGTGCGCCGCCCGGCGCGGACCGCGCCCGCGATACCGACCGGGTCCGCGGGAGTGCGCACACCCCGATCGGCAACCGTCATCGCGACATCGTCGCAGGTCATGCGTCGGCGGCGGGGACGGCCCGCCGGAGAGCGGGCCGGCGGAGGCGGACGGGAATCGAACCCGCCTGGCCGAGATGCTCGGCCACGTCGGTTTTGAAGACCGCGGGGGCCACCAGGCACCCATACGCCTCCATGCCCCGCGTCAGCCCGCCTTGTGCAGGGCCTCCGGGACGCCGTCGGCGACGTCGAACATCGACAGCAGCCCGGTCGCCTCGAGCGCGCGGGTCACCGTGTGCGAGCCGCAGACCAGCCGCAGGCGGTGCCCGGAGCCGTCGGCCTCG
The DNA here is from genome assembly GCF_004217185.1 of Pseudonocardia sediminis. NCBI lineage: Bacteria > Bacillati > Actinomycetota > Actinomycetes > Pseudonocardiales > Pseudonocardiaceae > Pseudonocardia > Pseudonocardia sediminis. The sequence goes on from NZ_SHKL01000001.1 coordinate 1,213,528, forward strand.
TCCTTCACCGCGACCAGCGCGGCGAGGCCGGCGGAACCGAGGAACGTCACCCGCGACAGGTCGACCACCAGCAGGTCGGCCGAGGGCATCTGGCCGGAGAGCTGCTCGCGCAGCACCGGCGCCGTCATCGTGTCGAGCTCGCCGTGCACGTGGACGACGACGGCGTCCTTCCCGTGCGCGACGACCTCGAAGCGGACGACCTCGCCGACGTCGGGGGTCGTCCCGTCCCCCACACCGGTGGGCGTCTCACTGCTCATGTGCACCGTGCTCCCTCGACAGGTCACCGGGTCCGGGACGGGTCGGACCGGTTGAGTGGATCGTCACTCTCGGTGACGCATCGACTCGGACGCTGGATCGATGTTCCGTGCCGTCCCCGCAACAGCCTAGTCAGGCTCGGGATCAACCCTAAGGGCGCGGGGTGTGACACACAACAACACCACCCGGCCGGGGCGAACGGGTGATCCACGACGGCGACGGGCCTGAGATCCTGTGCTGCATGACGTCTGCCACGCCCGGGGAGTTCCGGGTCCGGATCGGTGTCCGCAGCTACGAGGTCGACGTGAACGGCCACGTCAACCACGCCGTCTACCACCAGTACGCCGAGCACGCCCGGATGGAGCACTTCCGCGTGGCGGGGCTGTCGCAGGCCGCTCTCGGCGAGCACGGCGTCACCGTCGTCCTCCTCGCGACGACGGTGGCGTTCCGGGCCGAGCTGCGGGCCGGCGAGGAGATCGAGGTGGACTCCGACATCGCGTTCGGCGAGGGCCGGTCCTTCACCATGAGTCACCGGATCGTGCGCGACCACGACGTCGACGGTTCACCCGTCGAGGCGACCCTCGCCGCGGACGTGGAGTGCACGCTCGGGCTGATGGACCTGTCGCAGCGCCGTCTGGTGACCGGTCCGCGGGAGCTGCTCGCGGCCGCGGCGAAGCGGCCCGAGATCCTCCCCGGGCCCGTCAGGGGGTGAGGACCTCGTCGCGGTGCAGCGCGGCGGTCGGCGCGTCGCTGCAAGCGGGCATCAGCGCCGGCACGGTGCCGCCGGCGCGGCGCACCGCGCGGCGCGAGCGCAGGTAGGCGCCGGGCCCGGCGAGCAGGCCGCGGGTGCGGGTCTGGTCGGCGTCGGCCGGCATCGCGTCGCCGGCACCGGCCTCGCGGTCGGAGATGTGGCGCAGCCGCGCGATCGCGGCCGGGAGCCGGCGCATCGCCGCCGCGCGGCCCTGCGGGCTCAGCGCGACCTTGGCCAGGAAGCTGCCCAGCCCGACCGCGTAGCCCTCGAGCTGCACGCGCAGCGCGGCCTGGTCGACGCGGTGGTGGTGCCAGACGTAGGCGCCGGGGACGTAGCCCAGCGTGTGCCCGGCCAGCACCATCCGGACCATGAACTCGCAGTCCTCGCCCCCGTGGGTCGGGGTACCGGGGCCCATCGCCTCGTCGAACCCGCCGACGGCGCGGGCCTGCGCCGCACGCACGGCCAGGTTCGCGCCGATGCCGAACAGGCCGGGGGAGAACGGGAAGATCGGGGAGTCCGACGGCGGTGCGGCCATCGAGAAGGTGCGCGGCACGAAGCCCTTGTTCCAGGCCAGCGCGACGTCGGCGGCCCTCTCCTCCGGCGTGCCCAGGCGCGCGGCCAGGACCGGGCCGGACAGGCACGCCAGGGCCGGGTCCGCGGCGAACGCGCCCGAGATCCGCGAGGCCCAGGAGCGGTCGACCTCGGTGTCGTCGTCGGTGAACGCGACGACCTCGGTGCGGGCCTCGGCGAGACCGCGGTTGCGCCCGACCGACGCGCCGCGGCGGGCCTCACGCACGTAGCACACCCGCGGGCTGGCGAAGGTGTCGACGATCCGGGCGGTGCTCTCGTCGACGGGGTCGTTGTCGACGACGACGACCTGCAGCGCCGGGTGGTCGGAGGCGAGCACGCTGCGCAGGCAGCGGCCCAGGCTCTCCGCGCGGTTGCGGGTGGCGATCACGACGGTGATCGGCTCGGTCGACGTCGGTGCGCCCCGGACCGCGGCCGGCGGGCCGAGCGGTGCGACGGCGGCGGCGAGGTCGGCGGCGGTGGCCCGGCCGTCCCGCATCGGGACGGTCACCTGGCCCTGCGGGGTGCCGGCGACGGTGACCAGGAGACGGGCCGCGCGGTAGCCCGTGCCGACCTGGAGGTCGTGCAGCGGAGCGAGCCGGTCGAGCTCGCCCACCCAGGTCGGTTCGTTCTGTGCCATAGGCGTAAGTGTCCGCACGACGGCTGTGGGGACACTGAGAGTCGCTGAAAACGTGCTCAGCGTCGCTTTGCGTGATGCTCTTCCGTTTCGTCACCCGGTCGGTGGGTGTGCACCGGAACACGGTCCGTCCGAGCTGATCAGCGGCCTAGGCTGATCAGGTGAGTGATCGGCCGCGGGCCCGGACCCTGCTCGGCGACCCCGATGTGGTGTCACTCCTCCGGCGACGACACGCCGAGGGGAGCCGTCCTTCGGCGCGTCGGGACCCCCATCGGGTGGCGCTGGTGGTCGGGGGCGGAGGCATGCGGGGGGCCTATCCAGCGGGAATGCTGGATGCGCTGGACTCGATCGGGTTACGCGACGCCGTCGACGAGATCTACGGTGCTTCGTCCGGTTCCTTCCTCGCCGCGTGTTTCGCGGCCGGTCACGCGGCCGGTGCGGCGGCGTCGTTCCCGGAGGATCTGGCGTCGCGGGCGTTCGTCGATCTGCGCCGGTTCGCGAGCCGGCGCCCGGTGCTCTCGCTCGACCACCTCCTGTACGGTGTCCTCGGCGGGACCAAGCCGATGCCCTGGGACGCGCTGTTGGCGAGCCCGATGCGGGTCCGGCTCGTCGCGACGGCGGTGGACGACCTGCGACCGCGCGTGCTCGGCGGGCTCACCGACCCGGACGCGTGGCGGCGCGGCCTGCGCGCCAGCGCGGCGATCCCGGTGATCGCCGGGCCGGCCGTGGAACACGAGGGCCGCCGCTGGGTGGACGGGTCGATCGGGGAGCCGCTGGCGCTGGCCCGGGCGGTGCGCGGCGGCGCCACGCACGTCCTCGTACTGCTCTCGCGCCCGACCGCGGACCTGCGCCTCGACCCGGACGTCCGGATCCCCTGGTGGGCCCGGCTGCTGGACCGGTTCACGCCGGGCCTGGGCACGCTGACCCAGGGCGAGGCCCGCTACGGCGCCGACCTCGCGCTCGTCACCGATCCGGCGCACCCGGGCCTGCGCGGCGCGCGGGTGGCCGCGATCGAGCCGTCCACCGGGACCGGCATGGGCGCGCTGACCGTCGACCCGGGCCCGGTCGGCGACGCCGTCCGGGTGGGCCGGGAGTCGGCGCTCGCGGCCCTGGGGTCGGACGCGCTGCCGCACCGCTGACCTCGGCGACCGCCGGATCGCGCGGGTAGGTTCGGCCCATGTCCGATGATCCCGCCGCCACCACCCGTCCCAAGGCCGCCGTGCTGGTCACCGGCAGCGAGCTGCTGACCGGTCTGGTGCAGGACGCGAACGGCCCGTTCGTGGCCCGCGAGCTGGGCGGGCTGGGGTTCGAGGTCTCCGAGCTGATGCTGGTCGGTGACCGTCCCGAGGACCTGCGTTCGGCCCTGGACTTCGTCTCCGGCAACGGCATCGAGCTGGTGGTCACCAGCGGCGGGCTCGGCCCGACCGCGGACGACCTGACCGCCGAGGTCGTCGCCGGGTTCTGCGGCGTGGAGTCCCACCTCGACGACGACGTCCGCGAGGTGATCAACGCCAAGATCGCGCGCTGGGCCTCGCGCAGCGGTTTCGACGGGGCCGCCCTCGACGAGGCCACCCGCAAGCAGGCGATGGTGCCCGAGGGCGCGTCGGTGCTGGACCCGGTCGGCACCGCGCCCGGCCTGGTGCTGCGCGGTGCGACGGGACCGCTGGTCGTCGTGCTGCCCGGGCCGCCGCGGGAGCTGCAGGGCATGTGGCCCTCGGCCCTGTCCTCGCCGCCGATGGCCGAGCTGCTCGCCGGCGTCCCGCACGCCGAGCCCCGCCTGCTGCGGTTCTTCGGCCTGCCCGAGTCCGAGATCGCCGCGACGCTGCGCGAGATCGAGACCTCCGGGGAGTTCCCGGAGCTGGCCCGCGTGGAGGTCACGACCTGCCTGCGCCGCTCCGAGCTGGAGGTGGACCTGCACCCGCTGCCCGGCGCGGAGCCGACCGCCGAGGCCCTGGCCGACAGGATCGTCGAGGTGCACCGGCGCAACCTGGTCAGCGCCGACGGCACGACCACCGACGAGCTGCTGGCCCGCGCCCTCGGCGAGCACGGCCTGACCGTGGCCACCGGGGAGTCCTGCACCGGCGGCCTGCTCGCCGGGCGCCTCGTCGACCGCCCGGGTTCGTCGTCGTACGTGTCCGGGGGAGTGGTCGCCTACTCCAACGAGGCGAAGTCCTCGCTGCTCGGCGTGCCGGCGGAGATGATCGAGACGCACGGCGCGGTGTCGCCGGAGGTCGCCCGCGCCCTGGCCGACGGCGCCCGCGAGCGCTTCGGCGCCGACGTCGGCATCGGCATCACCGGCGTCGCGGGCCCGGACGGCGGCACCGAGGCCAAGCCCGTCGGCTACGTCTGCTTCTGTGTGACGACGGCCGACGGCGGCGTGATCGCGCGCGACCCGCAGCTGCCGGGCAGCCGCTCCGACGTCCGCGAACGCTCGGTCGACCTCGGCATGCACCTGCTGCTGCGCGCCGCGGGCGGGCTGCCCCGGGGCTGAGCACCATCGTCCAGGAACGACGAGAGCCCCGCCCGGAGAGGATCCGGAGCGGGGCTCTCGCGTGTCGCGAGGGTGCTCAGACGCCCTTGCGGGCGGCGGCGAGACGCTGCTCGGCGTCGGCCCAGTTGACGACGTTCCACCAGGCCTTGACGTAGTCCGGCTTCACGTTCTTGTACTGCAGGTAGAAGGCGTGCTCCCACATGTCGAGCATGACGATCGGGACCTGCCCGGCCGGCAGCTGCGACTGCTGGTCGTAGAGCTGGTGGATCAGCAGCCGGGAGCCGAGGGCGTCCCAGCCGAGGATCGCCCAGCCGGAGCCCTGGATCGTCGTCGCGGCGGCGGTGAAGTGCGCCTGGAACGCGTCGAAGGACCCGAAGTCCTGGTCGATCGCGGCGGAGAGCTCGCCGGTGGGCTTGTCGCCGCCGTTCGGGGAGAGGTTGTTCCAGAAGATCGAGTGGTTGACGTGACCACCGAGGTTGAACGCCAGGGTCTTCTCGAGCCCCACGATGGCGCCGAAGTCGTTCTTCTCGCGCGCGTCGGCCAGCTTGTCCAGGGTCCCGTTGAGGCCCTGCACGTAGGTGTTGTGGTGCTTGGAGTGGTGCAGCTCCATGATCTCCGGCGCGATGTGCGGCGCCAGTGCGTTGTAGTCGTACGGGAGATCCGGAAGCGTGTACTCGGCCATCGGGTGGTGACCTCCTGGGTTTCGGGGAAGTGGACTCAACAGCCACTATCTCGCAAGAGCGGGATACCCGCGAAAGATGGTCATCATGCATGGACGTCCCGCGTTGCGAGACGTACTCTGATGCAAGTTGCTTGCAGCAACCTGTGGAACCGGTCCCCGATGATCGTTCTGGCAGCTCGACGCCGGAGGCCGACAGCACGAGGTGACGCCATCGCCGGGGTGGGTCCGGGCGACGGCGTCACCGTGCATGTCCGATCAGAGAGCCTGCGCAGCGGCCGCGGCGATGGTCTCGTCCTGCTCGCCGGTGCCGCCGCTGACGCCGACCCCGCCGACGACCGTCTCGCCGGAGAGCAGGGGGACACCACCGCCGAAGATCATGACCTGGCCGTGGTTGGACTCCTGGATGCCGTAGAACTGCCCTCCGGGCTTCGAGCTCTTCGCGAGGTCGGCGGTCGAGAGGTCGAACGCCCGGGCCGTGTAGGCCTTGTTGATCGCGATGTCGACGCTGCCCAGCCAGGCACCGTCCTGACGGATGTGGGCGACGAGGTTGCCCCCGACGTCGACGACCGCGATGTTGACCGGCTGGCCCTCGGCCAGGGCCGCCTCCTCTCCGGCGGCGATGACGCGGCGGGCGTCGTCCAGGCTGACGGTCTCGACAGTGTGCATGGGTGCTCCGTGAGGTCTGAGGAGCTCCGGGCCCGACGCGACTCCAGGTGCGATCCGGGACGTGGCCGAGGCGGAGACTCCCTGATCGGGCGGTGCCGGCGGATGCCGTGACACAGGTGGCCGGGGTCGGGAGCCGGGCCGACGGTAGCACCGGGCGGGGCCCGCTCAGGTCACGTTCGGGGCGTCACCACCGGTTCGTCCGCAGACCGTCCGTACGACGACAGCGGCGCCGGACGGCGGGAGTGGGTTCCCGCCGGCCGGCGCCGCTTCGTGTCACCTGGGTCAGGCGGCCTGCTTGGTCTCCCAGAAGATCTTGTCGATCTGGGCGATGTGGTCGAGCAGCTCCTGGCCCGTCTTCGGGTCGTTCGAGCCCTTGGTGCCGGCGGCACCGGCGGCCTTGGTGGCCTTGTTGAACAGCTCGTGCAGCTCCGGGTACTTCTCGAAGTGCGGCGGCTTGAAGTAGTCGGTCCACAGCACCCACAGGTGGTGCTTGACCAGGTCGGAGCGCTGCTCCTTGATCTCGATGGCGCGCGCGCGGAAGTCCGCGTCGTCGTTGCCCTGGTACTTCTCCTGGATGGCCTTGACGGACTCGGCCTCGATACGGGCCTGGGCCGGGTCGTACACGCCGCAGGGGAGGTCGCAGTGTGCGGTGGCCTCCAGCTGCGGGTGGATGATGCGGGACAGCATCCGCATGGGTCCTCCCTGATGGATGATCGTTCTGGCGCGTACGACCCTACCCTCGGGGGCGGGCCGCGGCAGCATCCGACGCCCGTGTGGACGGACCGACGGAAGGAGTCCCCGTGCGCTGGCGCAGGGTCGCGGTGCGGGGCCCGTCGATGTCCCCGACGCTGGCCGACGGCGACGTCGTGCTGGTCCGGTTCGGGGGCGCCGTGCGCGCCGGTGACGTCGTGCTGGTGCGGTGGCCGGCGCGTCCGGAGCAGCTGTCGGTGAAACGGGCGGAGCACCCCGTCGACGACGCCTGGTGGGTGCGCGGGGACAACCCGTTCGGCTCCACCGACTCCCGCGCCCTCGGCCCCGCCGACGTCGTGGCCGTGGTGCGCGCCCGGCTCTGGCCCCGGCCCCGCCGGCTGCCCGCCGAGACCCACCGGCACGCCTGAGAACGGCACGCCTGAGATCCGGGCCCGTCACTGCTCCGTTCGGCCCATCGTCGCGTGGCGGGGCCCGATCGGGCTGCGTAGCTTCCCGGGGGCGGCGGATCGGCGGACGAGGGACGCAGCGCCGCGGAGGAGGGATCATGAGGGACACGGACGACGCGGCACCCACCGGCGTCACCGGTGTGGCCACCCGCCGGTTCGGCGACGGTCTCGCGGTCGGCCCCGACCTGGTCGGCGCGGCCGAGGTCGCGGTGGCCCAGGCACTCGCGCCGCTCGACGGCATCCGCCCGGACCTCCTCGTGTTCTTCGTCTGTCCGGGCGGGGACGGCGACCTCGAGCAGGCCGAACGGGCCGGGGCCCGGGTGATGGAGCTGGCCGGCGCCCGTGCCGCCGTCGGAGCGACGGCGCACGGCGTCATCGGCGACGGCCGGGGCGTGGAGCAGACCGCGTCGGTGGCGGTCTGGGCGGCGACCCTGCCCGGCACGTCGATCACCCCGATGCGCCTCACGGCCCAGGCCGCCGAGGACGGGACGCTCTCGGTGCGCGGCATGTCCACCCCGGGTGCGGACGCGACGGTGGCGATGCTCCTGGCCGACCCGTACTCGTTCCCGGTCGGCGGGCTGCTGGAGCGGATGAACACGGCGCACCCGGGGTTCCCGCTGGTCGGGGGCCTGGCCAGCGCGCCGGGCGGGCCCGGCGGCAACCGCCTGTTCGCCGACGGCGAGGTCCTGCCCACAGGTGCGGTCGGCATCCTGTTCGGCGGCCAGGCCCAGGCCCGGACCGTGGTCAGCCAGGGCTGCCGCCCGATCGGGCCGCCGATGGTCGTCACCCGTACCGAGCAGAACCTCCTCCTGGAGCTCGCCGGCCGGCCCGCCCTGGCCCGGCTGCGCGAGATCGTCGGGGCGTTGCCGGCCGCGGAGCAGAAGCTGGCGCTGCGCGGGCTGCACCTGGGCATCGCGATGGACGAGTACGCCGACGACCACGGCCGCGGCGACTTCCTGATCCGCGCCGTCCTCGGCGTCGAGCAGGAGCGCGACGCCGTCGTCGTCGGCGACGTCCTGGAGGTCGGGCAGACCGTGCGCTTCCAGGTCCGCGACGCCGCCGGCGCCGAGCAGAACCTCACCGAGCTGCTCGCCCGCGCGGTGCGCAGCGGACCGGCGCAGGGCGCGCTGCTGTTCTCCTGCAACGGCCGCGGCGCGAGCATGTTCGGCCCCGAGTCCGGTGGGGCCGACCACGACGTCCGCGTGGTGCGGGCGTCGAACCCCGACCAGGCCGTGGCCGGGTTCTTCGCCGCCGGCGAGATCGGCCCGGTCGGAGGGCGCAACCACCTGCACGGCTTCACCGCGTCGGTGCTGGTCTTCGACTGATCACACCCCGTGCGCGGATATCGATGCCAGGGCAGCGATATCCGCGCACGACCCGTTCAGCGCACCGTCCGGAAGAACGCGCGCAGCTCGTCGACGAACGTCTCGGGCTGCTCCAGCGAGGCGAAGTGCCCGCCCGCCGGGGGTGTGGTGAGCGAGCGCAGGTCGGTGAAGCGGCGCTCCAGCCAGTGCCGGGGCAGGCGCACCATCTCGTGCGGGAACTGCGCCACCGCGGTCGGCACCGTGACCTCGTCCATCCGGCGGCGGGCGAAGCTCTCCCAGTACAGCCGGGCCGAGGACGCGCCGGCGCCGCCGAGCCAGTACATCATCACGTTGTCCAGCAGCCGGTCGCGTCCGATCGCGTTCTCCGGGTGCCCGGCGCAGTCGGTCCAGTCCCAGAACTTCTCCATGATCCAGGTGCACTGCGCGCTGGGGGAGTCCAGGAGCCCGTAGCCGATCGTCTGCGGCCGGGTGGACTGCTCGGCCGAGTACCCCTGCCCGAACCGGCGGAAGCTCTCGGCGAACTTCTTCGCCTCCTTCTCGTCCTTCGACAGCGGCTGGTCGTCGTCCTCGGGGCGTTCGGCCAGCGCCATCGTCAGGTGGATGCCGGCGATGTGCTCGGGGTCGGCGGTGCCCAGCGCCGAGGTGACCATCGAGCCCCAGTCGCCGCCCTGGGCGACGTAGCGCTCGTAGCCCAGCCGGTCCATCAGCTGCGCCCAGGCCACCGCGATCCGCTCGACGCCCCAGCCGGACACCGCCGGCTTGCCGCTGAACCCGTACCCGGGCAGCGTCGGGAGGACGACGTGGAACGCGTCCGCCGGGTCCTCCGGGTCGGTCAGCGCGGGCAGCAGGTCCAGGAACTCGACGATCGACCCGGGCCAGCCGTGGGTGAGCAGCAGCGGAAGCGCGTTCTCGTGCTTCGACCGCGCGTGCACGACGTGGATCTCCACCGAGTCGTCCCCGCCGCCGTCGAGGCCGGTGCGGAACTGCGGCCAGGCGTTGATCTCGGCCTCGACCCGCCGCCAGTCGTAGCGGGTGCGCCAGTACTCGCAGAGCTCCTGCGCGTAGTCCAGCGGGACGCCCTGGATCCAGCCGTCGACCGTGGCCGGCTCCGGCCATCGGGTCCGGGCCAGTCGCTCGCGCAGGTCGTCGAGGTCGGCGTCGGGGATGTCGATCCGGAAATCACGCACGGCGACACGGTGGCACGGCCGGGCCCGCACCGCCGACCGCACCACCGCATCGGATCGATCACGATCTTCGCCCACCCCGTCGTACGCCCGGGGGCCGTCGCACGAGCGCGCCCTCCGTCGCGTCACGCGCCACGGAGGCCACACTCGTTGCGGGACGCATGCCGGCGCGGGTCAGCTCGGGGCGCCCAGGGCGCGGCTGATGCCGCGGGCGGCGGCGCGGACGGCGGGGACGTAGGTGTGCGGGTTCGTCCCGTCGGCGCGGACGACCACCGACAACGCGGCGACGACCCGCCCCGACCGGTCGCGCACCGGCGCCGCGACCGAGAGCGAGACGTCCTCGATCTGCCGGTCGCTGATCACGAAGCCGCAGTTGCGGGCCTCGCCGAGGGCCGCCCGCACCCGCGCCGGGTCGCACACCGTGTACTCGGTGAACCGGCGCAGCGGCCGCGACAGCACCTGCTCGACGACGTCCGGTGCGGCGTGCGCGAGCAGCACCAGCCCGACGCCGGTCGCGTGCACCGGCAGCCGCGACCCGGACCGCGACACGATCGACACCGCGTCCCGGGCGGAGAGCCGCTCGACGTAGACGACCTCGGCGCCGTCGAGCACCGCGAGCGCGACGTTCTCCCGGGTCACCTCGTGCAGGTCCTCCAGGAACGGCATCGCCTGCTCGCGCAGGACCGTGCTCGCCGGGGCCAGCACCGCGATCTCCCAGAGCCGCAGCCCGATCCGGAACCGGCCGTCGTCGCCGCGGTCCAGCGCCCCGCCCGCGGTCAGCTCCCCGGCGATCCGGTGCACCGTGGTCAGCGGCAGCCCGGTGCGCCGGGAGATCTCGGTCAGGCCCAGCTCGGGGGAGTCCTCGCTGAACGCTCCGAGCACGTCGAGCACCCGCGCGGTCACCACTGATCGGGGGCTCACCGGATCGAGTCTTCCGCAGAACGGAAGGCGAGTCGAGGGCACGGGAGCAGCCGGGAGAGAGTGAGCCCCATGACGCACCGCAGCGAGTCCCGCACCCAGGTCGGCATCGTCGGCGCCGGGCCCGCCGGCCTGCTGCTGGCCACGCTGCTCTCCCGCGCCGGCGTGGACGCGGTGGTGCTGGAGTCGCGCAGCCGCGCCTACGTCGAGCAGCGGGTCCGGGCCGGGGTGCTGGAGGCCCCGACCGTCGAGCTGCTGCGCGAGGCCGGGGTCGCCGGCCGCCTGGACCGCGAGGGCATGCCGCACAGCGGGATCTCGCTGCGCTTCGCCGAGGACACCGCGTCCCCGCAGACCGACCACCGCATCGACTTCGACGACCTGGTCGGGCGCGGGATCGTCGTCTACGGCCAGCAGGAGGTCGTGAAGGACCTGATCGCCGACCGCGTCGACACGAGGTCCGAGCCGGTCGAGTTCGAGGTCTCCGACGTCGCGGTGCACGACATCGCCACCGACGCCCCGTCGATCACCTACACCGCCGCCGACGGCACCGCCCGGACCCTGCGCTGCGACGTGATCGCCGGCTGCGACGGCTTCCACGGCGTCTGCCGCGGGGCGTTCCCCGAGGGCGCGCTGAGGATCGCCGAGCGCGTCTACCCGTTCGGCTGGCTCGGCGTCCTGGCCAAGGCCGCGCCGACCCAGGACGAGCTCGTCTACGCCAACCACGACCGCGGGTTCGCGCTCTACTCGATGCGCAGCCCCGAGGTCACCCGCCTGTACCTGCAGGTTCCCGCGGACACCGAGGCCGGCGACTGGTCGTCGTCGCGGATCTGGGACGAGCTCGACACCCGCCTGGCCTGCGACGGCTTCAGGATGAACACCGGCGAGTTCCTGGAGAAGCCGAGCGTGACCGGGATGCGCAGCATGGTCGCCGAGCCGATGCGGCACGGGCGCCTCTTCCTCGCCGGCGACGCCGCGCACATCGTGCCGCCGACCGGGGCCAAGGGCATGAACCTCGCGATCGCCGACGTCCGGGTGCTGGCCGAGGCGCTCACGGGCTTCTTCGGCAGCGGTTCCGAGACCGGGCTGGACGAGTACTCGGCGACGTGCCTGCGCCGGGTCTGGCGGGCCGAGCACTTCTCCTGGTGGATGACGTCGATGCTGCACCGCTTCGACGACACCGACCCGAACGGTGACGCGTTCGGCCGGGCCCTGCAGCTGTCCCAGCTGCGCTACACCGCCACCTCGCGCGCGGCCGCCACCGGCCTCGCCGAGAACTACGTCGGCCTGCCGCACGGCTCGATCTGAGAGGCTCCGAGATGACCACCACCCAACGGCCCGCGGGGTACGCGCCGGTCCCCGCCGGCACCAACCCGCCGCTGACCTTCTCCGGCTACCGCAGCACCGGGCTGCGCGCCCCGTCGCAGGCCCCGATCGTGCTGCCGCACCGGCTCACCGAGGTGACCGGCCCGCTGCTGCCCGGCCCGATCGGACCGAACGACCACGACCTGACCACCCAGCACGCGAACGAGCCCGGCGGGGGCGAGGCCCAGGGCCAGCGCATCGTCGTGTTCGGCCGCGTCCTGGACTCCGACGGACGCGCGGTGCCGGACACCCTCGTCGAGGTCTGGCAGGCCAACGCGGCCGGGCGCTACCGCCACGCCCGCGACAACTGGCCCGCACCGCTGGACCCGAACTTCTCCGGCGGCGGCCGGGTGCTCACCGACGCCCAGGGGAACTACTCGTTCACCACGATCAAGCCGGGCGCCTACCCGTGGGGCAACCACCACAACGCCTGGCGGCCCGCGCACATCCACTTCTCGCTCTTCGGCCAGGCCTTCCCGCAGCGCCTGGTCACCCAGATGTACTTCCCGGACGACCCGCTGTTCGCCCAGGACCCGATCTACAACTCCGTCCCGGAGTCCGCACGGCACCGGATGGTGTCGACGTTCGACCTCGACGCCACCCGCCCGGAGTGGGCCCTGGCGTTCCGGTTCGACATCGTGCTGCGCGGCCGGGAGCAGAGCGTCTTCGAGGAGCCGCACGCATGAGCGCGACCTACGGGGTCACCCCGTCGCAGACCGTCGGTCCGTACCTCGCGCTCGGCCTGACCTGGGACGACGGCGCCGACGTCGTCCCGGCCGGGACGCCCGGCGCCGTCCTGCTCGGCGGCACGGTGTTCGACGGCGCCGGTGAGATCGTCACCGACGCCATGATCGAGACCTGGCAGGCCGATCCGGACGGGCGCTTCGACCACCCCGACGACCCGCGCGGCGCCGTCACGCCGTCGGTGCCCGGCTTCCGCGGCTTCGGCCGCGCGGCGACGGACGCCGAGGGTCGCTGGGAGATCCGCACCCTCGAGCCCGGCGCGCTGCCCGCCGAGGACGGCGCGACGGAGGCCCCGCACCTGACCGTGTCGGTGTTCGCCCGCGGACTGCTCGACCGGGTGGTCACCCGTGTGTACTTCCCGCAGCAGGCCGAGGCGAACGCCGCGGACCCGGTGCTGACGTCGGTCCCGGCGGAGCGTCGCGACACGCTGGTCGCGGTACCCGACGGCGAGGGGCGCCTGCGGTTCGACATCCACCTGCAGGGCGAGCGGGAGACGGTCTTCTTCGACTGCTGAGGGTTGCCTGAAGGTTCTACCGTGGGCGAGATGCCCGATCCGGGTGTTTCCGCTGGTCCGGGGGTGTGATCTCGCCCGGAGTCCGGGTGCGCCCCGGTTGGTGGTGATCCGGATGGGGTATATCTGCGAACAACGTCCACGGGCGGCGGCCGAGTCCGCCGCCCGGCCGGACGGACCCCCGGACCAGGAGGCACGTTGGACGCCGCACCCACCTCGGGCGCCGGTCGCTGCCTTCCGGCGCCCTCCCGGGACCAGACGTCGGAGCCCGCGGCCCCGGCCCTGCGGGACCGGATCCAGCAGTGGCGCCGCAGCCATCGCACGATCGTCCAGCTCATCCGCTACGCGATCATCGGCGGCGGGAGCACCGGCCTGACCGCGGTGCTGTTCCTGGCCCTGCGGCCGTGGCTCGACGCCGTCCCGGCCAACCTCGTCGCACTGGTGATCACCACGGCGGTCAGTACCGAGGCCAACCGGCGCTTCGCGTTCGGCGGGGCCCGCGCGCACCGTCTGCGCGAGTGGGTGCAGGACGTCGGCACGGTCGCGTTCTACGCCGGCTACACCTCGGCGGTGCTGCTCGTGCTGCACCTCGTCGTGCCGTCGGCGTCGCCGCTGCAGGAGGCGGTGGCCGTCGCGGTGGCCAGCATCGCCGGTGGGGTCGGCCGGTTCCTGGTGCTGCGCAACTGGGTGTTCGAGGCCCGCGGGGGCCGGGCACACTCGTGACGTGTTCGACGACTTCCGCACGTTCGACCTGACCGTCACCGGCGACGGCGAGACCGTCGGGATCCACGGCGTGACCGGCGGCGAGGGCCCGCCGGTGCTCCTGCTGCACGGATTCCCGCAGACGCACGCGTTGTGGCACCGGATCGGCCCGGAGCTGGCCCGCACGCACACCGTCGTGTGCCCGGACCTGCGCGGCTACGGCGACTCCGGCCGACCGGCCGAGCGCGACGACCACGCCGGGTACTCCTTCCGCGCGATGGCGGCCGACCAGGTCGCGGTGATGGCGCAGCTGGGCTTCGACGAGTTCGCCGTGATCGGGCACGACCGCGGCGCCCGGGTGACACACCGGATGACGCTCGACCACCCGTCGGCCGTGACCCGGGCCGGCGTCCTCGACATCATGCCGACCGAGCACGTGTACTCCCACGTCGACCGGCGCCTGGCGACCGCCTACTACCACTGGTTCTTCTACCTGCAGCCGTCTCCGCTGCCGGAGAGGCTGATCGCCGGCGACCCGATCGCCTACCTGCATTCGCTGCTCGGCGGCTGGGGCGGCAAGGGCCTGGACATCCACCCGCCGCAGGCCCTCGCGGAGTACGAGCGGGCCTTCGCCGACGCCGACATCCGGCACGCGATGCTCGAGGACTACCGCGCGGCCGTCTCGGTGGACCTGGGCCTCGACGCGGAGTCGGCGCGTGCAGGCGTGCGGGTCTCCTGCCCGCTGCTGGTGCTCTGGGGCGGCGCCGGGGTGGTCGGGGGCGGCGAGGAGGACCCGCTCGACGTGTGGCGTCCCTACGCGGCCGATCCGTCGCTCGTGAGCGGTCGGGCGCTCGACGGCGCCGGGCACTTCCTCGTCGACGAGCAGCCCGACGAGACGCTGCAGGAGATCCGCCGGTTCCTGGACTTCTGAGCGACGGGTTCCGGGGCGGTGCCCTCCTGCGGCGACGTGGTCACCCGGACGTGGAAGAATCAGACGTATGGGACGTAACACGCTGACTCGCACCGTCGTCGGAACGCTGGCCGCCGGAGCGCTCGTCTTCACCACCGCCGGCGCCTGCGGGGGCGGCGAGGCCCAGCCCGCGCCGACCCAGCAGCAACAGCAGGGCGACGAGCAGGGCGACGATGACGACCAGGACGGCGACGACGACCAGAACGGTCAGGACGACGACGGCGACGACAACTGACCCGTCACGCCGGTCACGACGCGAGACGGCCCGCCCGGTCGATGACCGGGCGGGCCGTTCGTCGTTGCGGGTGGAGCGGGACCGTCAGCCCTTCACGGCGTGGAAGATGCCCCACGTCAGGTTGCCGGCGTTGCCGCCGTCGACCCAGTGCTGCAGGCCGGCCTTCATGTTGGTGATGTACTGCTCGCTGATCGCGGCGCGCAGCTCCGACTCACGGGCGACGAGCTCCTCGCGGACCCGCCGGTAGTGCGTCGGCAGCTGGGCGGCGTGGTCGTGGAACGTCACGCCGGTCATCCCGCGCTTCTCCAGGCCCGCCGTGTAGAAGCCCGGCGTGGCCATCGTCGAGAGCTGAATGCGGTCCAGGATCGGCGTCAGCTCCGACTGGTCGACCCCGTCCACGGCCATCGGGTCGGTGAACACGACGTGCCCGCCCGGGCGCAGCACCCGCACGGCCTCGTCGAGCACCTTGTCCCGGTCGCCGGAGTGCAGGAACGCGTCCTGCGACCAGACGACGTCGACCGAGGCGTCGGGCAGCGGCACGTCCTCGTAGGAGCCGGTGCTGACCGAGACCAGGTCGCTCAGCCCCTGCTCGGAGGTGAGCCGGGTGTTGCGGTCGTTCTCCACCGGCGAGAGGTTCAGGCAGGTGACCTTCGCGCCGAGGCGCTTGGCCAACTGCCGCCCGGCACCGCCGTATCCGGCGCCCAGGTCGAGCACCTCGGTGCCCTTCCCGATGCCGGCGATCTCGCCCATCCGCTCGACGGTCCGGCGGCTGGCGGGCGCGATCTCCTCGTCGTCGGTGGCGTAGAGCCCGACGTGGATGTCCTCGCCGCCCCAGACGCTGGAGTAGAACGTGTCCGCGTCCTCGGAGTCGTAGTAGCTGCGTGCGGTGGCCTCCGCCTGCTGGGCGCTCACGAGGGGTCCACCTCCTCGCGGTAGGCCTTCTCCGCGATGTGGACGAAGAAGTCCGGCTCCTCGTCGCGGTAGGTCGACTGGAAGTCGCCGTAGGTCTCGATGTGCTGGAAACCGACCTCGTGCATGAGCCGCCGCGTGTAGTCCTTGCGCAGCGGGAACATGTTCAGGTGGTACTCGGACTTGTCCGGGAACGTGTACTTGAACCGGGCCAGGCCCTCGTCCATGTGCTCCGGCTCGGCGACGACGTCCTCGCCGCAGTAGTAGTACTGGTGCTTGCTCGAGAACCCGTTGTCCAGGATCGAGTCGTAGTTGCGCTGGTCCAGGATCAGGACGCCGTCGTGCTTGAGCATCGCGTAGAACTCGGCCAGCGCCTTGCGCCGGTCGCGCTCGGAGAACAGGTGGGTGAACGAGTTCCCCAGGCAGATGATGGCGTCGTACTCGCCGTGCACGTCCCGGTTGAGCCAGCGCCAGTCGGCCTGCACGACGCGCAGGATGTGCCCGCCGTACTTCATGCCGTTCGCGAACGCCTTGGCGAGCATCTCGGCGCTGCCGTCGGCGGACACGGTGTCGAAGCCCTCCTCGAGCAGCCGGACCGAGTGGAACCCGGTTCCGGTCGCGACGTCGAGGACGCTGCGCACGTTGCGCTGGCGGAGCTGGTCGACGAAGAACTTGCCTTCGCTCTCGTACCGGCCCTTCCAGTCGATCAGTTCATCCCACTTGTCGACGAACGTCTGGACGTACTCGTGCTTGTAGTGCGTCGACTCCCGGACGTCCAGCGGCTTGTCGCCGAACTCCTGGGCCATCCTGCCGAGCTCGGGCTGCTCGTTGTCAGTGCGGTGATCGGCCGTCATCTGTTCCGCGTCTCCTCCGAAGATCGGGTCGCTGCGGGTCGAGATGACCGTAGTTCGGGGCGCCCGTCCTGTCCGGACCTGTGGTGAGGGGTCTGGAACGGGACGATTTGTTGTGTTATACGCAACGAGAAGGAGGTGGCTGTCCACAGGCGGGGCGCTGATCGCGACGTCGCGGCGGCCCGGACGGATCACCGTGCGTGCGCGCTGAACTGCTCCGTCATCGGCGTGTGACACGACGGTGCCGCGCGGTCGGCGACCTGTGGACCGAGGGCGGGTCCCGGTGGGCCAGATCACCGCTCCGTCACCGTGGAATGCCGTCACCGTATCGAGAACGTATCCTTGTGAAGTGCATCACACAACGAACTGAGGTTCACTCGTTCGTGCCAATCAGGCGACCGTCGGGTGTCCCCAGAGTGTCTCCAGCGCAGCACGGCGTTCGGTGCGTCCGAGGCCCCGCAGGTCCGCCGTGCCCCGTTCGGTGACGACGACGTCCACGTCGTGCGACGGCGTGGTGACGGCCCGCGACAGGCGCTCGACGAGCGTCGGGCGGCCCTTGTGGGCGCTCGCCAGCACGATGACGGACAGGCCCGGCCCGCGCGCGCCGGCCGCGGCGAAGTCCGGGTGGCCGCCGATCATCCCGTTTGCCGAGGGGCCGATGCCCTCGACGTTCACCTGGCCGTCGGCGTCGATCTCCAGGGCGGTGTTCAACGCGACGAGCGGGGACGGGTCCGCGGCCGAGAGCCGGGAGATGTCGTGGGTGTACTCGACCCGGCGGATCACGCCGCGCCCGTGCGCCCAGTCGTAGAGCCGGCTCGTGCCGTAGAGCCCGAGCGCGGTCGGCGTGCCGAGCAGCAGGCCGCGCTCGTCGAGGTCGACGACCGGGTCGGACATCAGCCCGGAGTCCACCCGTACCGGCACCTGCAGCGCCGAGACGAGCGCCGCCGCGAGGCGCCCGGGCCCGAACTGGATCCGGGCCCCGGACGGCACCAGCGCGGCCGCGTGGGCCGCGATGGCCTCGTCGTCGGCGGTGGGCGCCGGGGTGGCGACGTCGGCCGGTGCACCCTCGGGCCCGTCGACGACGCCGAGCACCGTCACCGCGCCGTCGGGCAGCGTCGGGCCGCCGGTCGCGTGCGGCGCGGAGCGGGACTCCACGGCCGCGACCGGCACGCCGGCGTCGACGAGGGCCTGCATCCAGGAGACCTCGGCGCCGAAGCGCAGCCCGTCGTCGTCGCGGACGACGGTGGCCAGCAGCAGGTCCGGGCGCAGCGGCCCGGTGAGCAGCGCCGGGGTCGCCGAGAGACGGCACGGGACGGTGGTCGCCGCGCCGGAGTCGAGCATCGCCCGGACGCCGGGCCCGCCGACGACGGTGCGGACGTCGGCGAACGCGGCCGGGTCGAGGCGGGGCAGCGGGGCCGGTACCCAGCCCAGGACCAGCCGGACACCGCCCGCGGCCGCCGCGACGCGGCTGAGCGGCCCCAGGAGCGCGTAGGGGGCGCCGCACGCGTCGGCCAGGGCGACGCGATCACCCGGCCGGACGAGTTCCCGCAGTGCCCGCTCGAGGTCGTCCATGCGCTGATTCGATCACGAGCGGGCGCGGGGGAGCAGCGTTAGGTTTCCCGGCATGGGAACCGATGCGGAGTCCGGCGAGTTCGTCCGCGAGGCGCTGGGGGTGGCCGAGCGCATCACCGCCGACGGGTCGTCGCCGTGGCCGGTGGAGGCCGGGCGCTACCGGCTCGTGGCGGCGCGCGCCTGCCCGTGGGCGAACCGGGTCGTGATCGCCCGCCGGCTGCTCGGGCTCGAGGACGCGATCTCGATGGGGATCGCCGGACCGCTGCACGACGAGCGCAGCTGGCGCTTCCACCTCGACCCCGGCGACAAGGACCCGGTGCTGGGGATCGAGTACCTGCGCGAGGCCTACGAGAAGGCCGTGCCCGGCTACGACAAGGGCGTCACCGTCCCGGCGATGGTCGAGGTCGCCTCCGGCAAGGTCGCCACGAACGCCTACGCCGAGCTGGAGTTCGACCTGGCCACGCAATGGTCGTCGCTGCACCGCGAGGGCGCCCCGGACCTGTTCCCGGAGAAGTACCGCGACGAGATCGACGCCGTGGGCCAGGGGATCTTCCACGACGTCAACAACGGCGTCTACAAGTGCGGGTTCGCCACCACCCAGGCCGCCTACGAGAAGGCGTTCGGAGCCCTGTTCGCCCGCCTCGACGAGCTCTCCGACCGGCTGGCGGGACAGCGGTACCTGGTGGGGGACACCATCACGGCGGCCGACGTCCGGCTCTGGGTCACCCTCGTCCGGTTCGACGCGGCCTACCACGGCCACTTCAAGGCCAACCGGCAGAAGCTCACCGAGATGCCGGTGCTGTGGGCCTACGCCCGGGACCTGTTCCAGACCCCCGGCTTCGGCGACACCATCGACTTCGACCAGATCAAGCAGCACTACTACGGCGTGCACTCCTCGGTGAACCCGTCCGGTGTGGTGCCGCTCGGACCGGACACCTCGGGGTGGCTCACCGAGCACGGCCGGGAGTCCCTCGGCGGTCGCCCCTTCGGCGACGGCACCCCGCCCGGCCCGCCCCCGGCCTCCGAGCGCGTCCCGGCCCTGCCCGCCTGAGCGGCCGGGGGCGACACGCCCCCGGCCCACACCGCCCGTCGACGGGGACCTGCCGTCACAATGGACGGCGATGTCCTCTCGCCTGCGCTCCCACCCCGTCACCGGCCGTCGACGTCGCCGTATCGGGATCGGCCTGTCCGCCCTGGTGGTGGGGGCACTCGGCGCCGGGGTGGGCATGACGGCGATGGGCACGCAGGTGAGCCCGACCGCCTCCACGTCACCGGCGCCGGCCCCGGCCGCACCCGCGAGCCCCGCCGCCGTGCCGCAGGCCGCGCCCGGGCTCCCGGACTGCACCGGGATGGTGAACGCGCTGTCGACGCGCGACCGTCTCGCCCAGCGTCTGATGGTCGGCGTCGACGCCGCCGACCCGGCCGGTGCCGTCACGATCGTGCGCGACTCGCAGGTCGGCGGCGTCTTCCTCGGTGGCAACGAGACCGCGCTGCTGCAGAACGAGAAGCTCGAGGCCGTGCAGAAGGTCAGCCGCACCCCGCTGGCCGTCGCCGTCGACGACGAGGGCGGGCGTGTGCAGCGCATCGACGACCTCGACGGCGAGCTGCCCAGCGCCCGGTCGATGGCCGCGTCGAAGACCCCGGAGCAGGTCACCGCACTGGCGAAGGACCGGGCCGAGAAGCTGCGCGCCCGCGGCGTCACCTGGAACCTGGCCCCGGACGTCGACACCTCCGACCAGCCGAAGAGCGACGTGATCGGCGACCGTTCGTTCTCCGACGACCCCGCCGTCGTCACCCGCTACGCCCTGGCCTGGGCGCAGGGCCAGGAGGCCGGCGGCGTCTACGGGATGCTCAAGCACTTCCCCGGCCACGGGCACTCCAGCGGCGACTCGCACAAGGGCGCCGTCAGCACCCCGCCGCTGTCCGAGCTGAAGCAGCGCGACCTGCTGCCGTACGGCGACCTCGTCGGCGCGGGCAGGCCCCTCGACGGGCGTACCGGCGTCATGGTGGGGCACCTCGACGTCCCCGGCCTGACGAAGGACGTGCCCAGCTCGCTGGAGCCGGCCGTCTACGAGCTGCTGCGCGGGGAGTACCGCTTCGACGGCGTCGTGATGACCGACGACCTCGGGGCGATGAAGGCCATCACCGACCGCTTCGGGTTGGCCGCGTCCACCACGAAGGCCCTCGCGGCGGGCACCGACATCGCGCTGTTCTCCAACGTCACGAAGGTCGCCCCGCTGCTCGACGCCGCGGAGAAGGCCCTGGAGAAGGGCGAGATCACCGCGGCCGACAACGACCGCGCCGTCGCCCGCGTCCTGGCCGCCAAGGGCCTCTGCGCCCGCACCTGACCCGTCACACGGAGAACGGCACCCCCGCCCGGGTGGGCGAGGGTGCCGTCGTCGGGGCGGAGCCCGATCACATGTCGAGGCCACCGTTGACGGAGATGACCGAGCCGGTGATGTAGCCGGCGTTGTCGTCGACCAGGAACGCCACCGTGCGGGCGATCTCGCTGGCCTGGCCGAGGCGGCCCATCGGGACGTTGGCCAGGAGCTTGTTCAGCACCTTCTCCGGCACCGCCGCGACCATCTCGGTCTCGATGTAGCCGGGCGCCACGCAGTTGACGGTGACGCCCTTGGACGCCACCTCCTGCGCCAGGCTCTTCGAGAAGCCGATCAGACCGGCCTTGGACGAGGCGTAGTTCGCCTGCCCGACCGACCCGGTCTGCCCGATCACCGAGCTGATGTTGACGATCCGGCCGAACCCGTTGCCGGTCATGTGGTCCAGCACGGCCTTGGTCATGTAGAACGCGCCGGAGAGGTTGATCCGCAGCACCGCGTGCCAGTCCTCGACGGTCAGCTTGCGCACCGTCTTGTCGACCGTGATGCCGGCGTTGTTGATCAGGTAGTCGACGCGGCCCTTCTGCTCGAGCACCTCGGAGACCACCCGGTTGCAGTCGTCGGGCTCGCCGACGTTGCCCTGGTGTACCGACACCGAGGCGCCCTCGGCGCCCAGCTTGCCGGCCAGCTCCTCGGCGGCCTTGGAGTTCGAGCTGTAGCCGGCCGCCACGTGCACCCCGGCCCGGGCCAGCTCCGTGGTGATGGCGGCGCCGATCCCGCGGGCGCCACCGGTGACGATGGCGACCTTCTGGTCGGGGTGGGTGTCGGTAATGGCGGTCATGAACGATCTCCGATCGTGTCGAGAGTGCGGTGCATGCCCCGCTGAACGGCGTCGGCCAGGTAGGGCCGCAGCTGTTCGGGGGTGACGATCCGGTCCACGGAGCCGACCTGCTGGGCCCGCTCGATGGAGTGCTTCGTGTCGAACTCGTCGGCGACCTGGCCGAGCTTCTCCGACCGGACGTCCGGCCGGAGGGTGGCCAGCTCACCGCGCAGGGAGGCCGCGTCGGGCTCGCGCCCGGCGTCGGTCGCCTCGGCGATGCGGGCCTCCAGGTCGGTGACCCGGGGGTCCTTGGCGGTGCGGTCGTTCACCTCGCCGGCGAACACGACGGCCGCGGCGGGCGCGCCACCGAGCACCGAGGCGTACGAGCCGGTGACGGCGGCGATCTCCATGTTGTCGTTGAGCGTCCCGGAGAACACCACGAACGCGCCGCCGTGGTAGCGCGAGACCACGCAGAACACGATCGGGCCGTCGAAGTTGACGATCGCCCGTCCGATCTCCGCGCCGTACTCCAGCTGCAGTCCGCGCAGCGACTCCGGGGAGCCGTCGAACCCGGACAGGTTCGCCAGCACCACCAGGGGCCGGTTGCCGCTGGCCGCGTTGATCGCCCGGGCGCACTTGCGCGACGAGCGCGGGAACAGCGTGCCCGCGGTGAACTGGGCGGGCCCGTCCACCGGCAGCGTCCCGCGTCGCGGGATCGGGCGGGACTCGATGCCGATCATCGCGATCGGCTGCCCGCCCAGGTGGGCGTCGAGCGCGACGACGGAGTCGGCGTCGTGCATGTCGGCCCAGCGCTCGGTGGTCGGGTGGTCGGAGTCGGCGACGCCGCGCATCACCGAACGGATGTCGAACGGCTTCTTGCGCTCGCCGTTCGTCTCCGCCGCGAAGATCTCGCCGAGGGTGGTGAACTCGCAGTTCGGCCCGGAGTGCGGCGACGGCGAGATGTCGCGATCGACCGGGTCGCTCGTCGGTGCCGGGCGCGGGAACCGCTCGCCGGGCGCGGTCCAGGTGTGGGCGTAGTGGCTCAGCAGCACGTTCACCGCGCCGCCCAGGTCCGGCGCCCAGTACTGCGCCTGGCCGTTCGGCCCCATGATCCGGTCGTAGCCGCCGATGCCGAAGTTGTCCTCGGCCGAGACGCCGCCGGAGTAGTCCAGGGACTGCTTGCCGGTGAGCACCATCGTCGAGTCCGGGGTCATCACCAGGATGCCGCGGGTGTGCATCAGCATCGTGGCCTCGGCGTTCCAGTACGGCTGGGCGCCCACGTTGATGCCGGTGACGACGACGTTGAGCTCCCCGCCGTCCTGGGTGAACTCGATGATCCCGCGCAGCACCCGGGAGATCCAGTCCATGTTCTCGGTGCCGGAGTCCATCGCGATCTTGGCCCCGGCCGAGACGGCGAACCACTCGATCGGCGCGTCCAGGCGGCGCGCCAGCTCCAGCGCGGCCATCACCCGGCGGCACTCGGGCTCGGCGATCGCACCGAGCGCCCGGGTCGGGTCACCGAGCAGCACGACGCGGGTCATGCCGTCGGGGTAGCGCTGCGTCGGGACCGTGACGGTGCCGAGGACGAAGTTCGCCGCGTTGTTGCCGTAGGGCCGGTCGACGGGGACCGGCGCGCCGGCGTCGTCGAGGTCGTACTCGGTGAACGTGCCCTCGCCGGCGTCGATCGGCGCCGTGAGCAGCGGGACCAGCTCGTAGGGGTACACCGCGCCGCGGCGACGGGCCTTGAGCACCTTCTGGTCGTAGGCGTCGAGCTCGCGCATCGGCTCGGTCGGCGGCTCGGTGAGCCGCACGCTGAGCCCGGACCCGGCCGGCCGCGACATCCGCAGCACCAGCGGCCGCGTCTCGTTCGAGCCGTCCAGGGCGGCGGGGTCCGCCGCGCGGAACTCGACCAGCGCCTGCTCCAGGCCCAGCCCCGCCGTCCGCGGCGCCAGGCGCCCGACGACCGAGTCGAGCTCGTTCAGCGGCACGTCCACCGACGGCCAGACGTAGAGCTGGATCCGGTTCCAGGACAGCCGCGACAGCGCCCGGTCCGAGGAGCGCGCCGCACGCAGGCTGTCCATGCATGCGTCCAGGGCGCGCTCGAGCTGCGGCAGCGACCGGATCGAGCCGTCCTCGTCGCGCAGCACGGTGAGCTCGCGGACGTCGGCCATCGCGACGAGCCGGTCGTCGGCGGTGACGCTCTTGCCGGTCGCCCGGAACAGGTGCACGTCCATTGCCGCGGGCAGGCGCGTCAGGTCGAACTCCGAGAAGCGCCACAGCCGCAGCCGGTCGGCCACCAGCGGGTGCATCCCCCGCAGCGTGCGGTCCTCGACCAGCTCGCCGTCCTGGTTCGGACGGAAGGTGAACCACGTCGGGCCCTCGGCGGCCGCGTCGTCGACGGTCTCGCGCGGGTTGGGTCGCACCGCGACCGCGACCCGGTGCAGCGCGCTGCCCGGCACCCGGCCCAGCGCGGCGCGGACCCGCTCGGCGCGGGCGTCGCTGTCGCCGCCGTCGTCGGCGTGGGTGGAGGTGACGTAGAGGTCCACCAGGGCCGTGCGGCCCTCGCCCAGCTCGCCGACCAGGCGGCGCAGCTCGGCCGCGGTGGCCATCGCGCCCTCGGGGTCGTTGTTGTCGATCACCGAGGCGAACAGCGTGCGGTCGTTGCCCAGGTGCTGGTAGCGGGCCTGCAGCAGCGGACGGCCGGCGTGCTCGGTGAGCTCGATGCCCTGCAGCGGCCGGACCCGGTAGTAGCGCCGGGTCATGACCTCCAGCAGCGCGGCGTTGTGCCGGTCGCCGAACACGCCCAGAATCGGCTCGGAGCTGGCGACCAGGCGCTCGATCAGGGCGGGGCGGTCGGCGGAGTCCGGGTTCTCGGTCAGCGTGTCCAGGGTGGCGCGGACCTGGGCCAGGACCTCCTGGCGCGCGGCCGCCACGACCGGCGCGTCGAACGCGCGGTAGCGGACCTGCCGGGCGGTGTCGCCGACGACCGGGTGCCGCAGCTGCGTGGCCACGACGAGCTCGTCGAGGGTCCGCAGGTACTCGTCGCGGGTCGCGTCCGGCAGCCCGGTCAGCGACCGCGGGTGGCGCAGACGCCAGTTCAGCAGGTCCAGCACGACCGGCGCCTGCTGCGACGCGCGGCGGTGGGCCAGGAACATCCGGTACAGGGCCGGGCCGAGCTCCGGGTCGGACGTCACGTCCGAGATCCCGTAGTGCCCCATCGCCCGGCGCAGCTTGGCCTGGAACGACTCCGGCAGCCCGTCGGCGTCGACGTCGCGCGAGCGCAGGTAGGCGTAGAGGTACTCCTGCGGGTTGCGGTCGGTCTCGCCGGTCTCGTCGTCGGTCTCGCTGCGGTTGCGCGACAGCGCGCACAGGTCGGCGAAGATCCGCAGGACCGACATCTCACCGGCCAGCACGGCCGGGTCGTCCTCGGCGAGGTCCTCGCGCGCGGTCCGCAGACGGGCCAGCAGCGGGCGGGCCTGGCTCTCGTCGACGTCGAAGCCGAGCACCTGCGAGCGCAGCGCGCTCAGGGCGTCCGCGGCCGCGTCGGCCGGCGAGCCCTCGTCGTCGGATCCGAACGCGCTCAGGTCAGAGCGCTCGGTCTCCGCGGCGGCCGGGGCGTCGGCGTCCTCGGCCGGCTCCAGGCGGATCAGCTTCGTGCCGCCCTCGACTTGGGTGTTCGCCGGGACGAGCAGCTCGGCGACGGTGCCGGCGAACGGCGCCCGCAGGCTCGTCTCCAGCTTCATCGACTCCACGACGGCGACGACGTCGCCCTCGGAGACGGTGTCACCGGCCGAGACCGGGATGGCCACGACCATCGCCGGTGCCGGGGCGCGGACGATGCCGGCCTCGCCGCCGGAGATCCGGTGCACCGCGCCGTCGACCTCGACGATGAAGTCGGAGTCCTGCGCGACCGAGAGCACCGCGTAGGTGGTGCCGCCGACGGTGAGCCGGCGCTCGAAGCGGCCGGAGCGCTCGACGTCGACGTCGACGGTGCGCCCGTCGAGCTCGACGCGGTAGCGGTTGTTGCGGGTGCGCGCGACGCGCAGCCGGTAGGACTGGCCCGCCGCGGTGACGTCGGTCTGGTGCCAGGTCTCGTAGCCGACCTCGGGACGCCCGCGCTCGGCGGAGGTGAACAGCCGCTCCTGCTGGCGCGCCACGTGCCCGTCGTGCGACTGGACGGCGGTGGCCAGCAGCGCGACGTCCAGGCGCCGCGGCGGGGTGTAGCCGGCGGCCATCATGCCGTCGAGCCAGGTGGTCTCGAGCTCGCCGGAGACGAACTCGGGGCGGTCGAGCAGGTCGAGCAGGAACGCCTTGTTGGTGCTGCCGCCGTCGATCACGGTGGCGGTCTGGCGCAGCGCGCGGGCGAGCCGGGCGCGGGCCTCGGACCGGTCACGGCCCCAGGCGATCACCTTGGCGATCATCGAGTCGAACTGCGGCGGGATGACGTCGCCCGCGGCGACGCCGGTGTCGACCCGGATGCCGGGTCCGCTGGGCAGCGCCAGGTGCTCGATCCGCCCGGGTGCCGGGGCGAACTCGCGCTCCGGGTCCTCGGCGGTCAGGCGGGCCTCGATCGCGTGCCCGGAGCCGGCCGGTGCGCCGCCGTCCTCCCCGCCCGCCCCGGCCTCGGCCAGCGTGCCGCCGGCGGCCACGTGCAGCTGCAGCTTGACGATGTCGACGCCGGTGCAGGCCTCGGTGACCGGGTGCTCGACCTGCAGGCGGGTGTTGACCTCGAGGAAGGACAGCAGCCCTTCGGTGGGCTCGTAGAGGAACTCGACGGTGCCGGCGTTGACGTAGCCCGCCTTGCGCACCATGTCGGCCGCGGAACGGCGCAGCAGCGCCTCCTGCTCGGCGTCGAGCGCCGTCGACGCGGACTCCTCGATCACCTTCTGGTTGCGGCGCTGCACCGAGCAGTCGCGGACGCCGAGTGTCCAGACGTCACCGGTGGCGTCCGCGACGACCTGGACCTCCACGTGGCGCCCGCCGGAGACGGCGCGCTCCAGGAACACGGTCGCGTCGCCGGCGGTCTTGCCCGCCTCCGAGGACGCGCGCTCGAACGCCTCGTCCAGGTCGGCCGGGCCGGCGACGTAACGGATGCCGCGCCCGCCCCCGCCCGCGGTGGCCTTGACCATCAGCGGGTAGCCGATCGCCTCGCCCGCCTCGCGCGCGGCCTCGACGTCGGCGACCGGGCCGCCGGACCACGCCGCCATCGGCACGCCGACCGACTCGGCCAGCTGCTTGGCGGCGATCTTGTCCCCGAGCTGGTTCATGACCTCGGCGGACGGGCCCACGAACGTGATCCCGAGGTCGTGGCAGAGCTGCGCGAAGTCGGCCTTCTCCGAGACGAAGCCCCACCCGGGCCAGACGGCGTCGGCGCGGCTCGCACGCAGCGCGCGCTCCAGCTCGGCGTGGTCGAGGTACGGGCTCGGGCCCATGTCGTCCGGGTCGTCCGGTCCGATCAGGACGGCCTCGTCGGCCTCCCGGACGTACATCGACCGCCGGTCGACGGCCGTGTGCAGGGCGATGGTGCGGAGCGGCGGCTCGTCGCTCCTCTCGGCGTTCCACTCCCGGACCGCGTTGATGAGCCGCATGGCGGGCTCGCCGCGGTTGACGATGGCGATGCGCGAGAACATGACGGTGTTTATAGCTCCTCAGCTCCGAAGAAGGGGGTCGTTGCTCGCGGGGACTCAGTCGCCGAACGCGATGCGGACGTCGTCGGTGGTGGTGGCGCCGGTCGGGGTCGCCGCCTGGGCGGAGGCGACGGCGGTGTCCTGCGCGGTGAGGGTGACCTCGGGGGCCATCACCGACGGGTCGACCCGCAGCACGGCGTAGCCGCCCACGGCGCCCGCGCCGAAGCCGGGCGCGAACACCCGGGTGGGTCCGGTGATCGCGCCGTCGCGCACCGCGTCGAACATCGCGATCGGGATCGAGGCGGCCGAGACGTTGCCCATCTCCTCGATGTTGAAGTAGAGCTGGTCGGCGGACAAGCCCGCATCGGCCGCGAGCTGCAGGATCATCGTCTTGTTGGCCTGGTGCGGGACGATCAGGTCGATCGCCTCGAGCAGCGAGGCGCCGTCGGTGCCGGCCGGTGCCGGGAGCTCGCCCAGCTCGCCGATCATCTGTGCGAGGTAGCGGGCGACCAGGGCCTTGACCTCGGGGCCGTAGACGGTGATGTCGTTGTCGAACTCCGGGTTCGGCCAGATGATCGAGTTCACCTGGGAGACCGGGCCGGAGGCGTAGGTCTGCAGCACCTCGACGTCGCCGGGCTCGCCGTCCGGGGCCGGTGCGACGACCATCGCCGCCGCTCCGTCGCCGAAGATCATCCGCGACGTCCGGACGCTGCCGATCTTGTCCGAGAACTTCTCCACGCAGACCAGCAGCACCGGCCGGTCCACCTCCTGCAGCTGGCGCACGGCCTCGGACAGGCCGTACGGCAGGCCCGCGCAGGCGGCGACGATGTCGGCCGAGCAGTGCGTCTGCAGCAGGCCGAGCTGGCCCGAGAGCCACGTCGACAACGACGGGATCAGGCGCTCGCTGGTGCAGGTGGCCACGAGCACGGCGCCGATCTCGTCGGTGCTCCGGCCGGAGTGCGCGAGCGCGGCCTTCGCCGCCTCCAGGGCCAGGTCCTCGATGTCGAGCTCGGTGTAGCGGCGCCGGTCGATGCCGGTCTTCTTGCTGATCTCCGCGGCGCTCATCGGCGACCAGGAGAACGCGGAGTTGCGCACGACGTCGGTGTTGTCGCAGACGTACTCGCCACGCACGACGGCCAGCGACTCGATCCTCGGCTGCACCCGGAACGCCTCGGGGACCCGGATCGGCGGCAGCGGGCGCACCGGCTCGACCGGCTCGGCCGGGGCCTCGGCGCGACGGCGCCGCGTCGGGCGCGCGCCGGAGACGCGGTCGAGGAACGCCGACACGTCCCGGTTGCGCGGGTGGAAGGCGATCACGTGGTCGTCGTCGCCGATCTCCTCGGCGGTGCGCAGCTCGGTGCCGGCGCGGTCCCACGGGTACTGGTTGTGCAGCACCATCGCCCAGCGGGTCAGCGCCTCGAGCTCGGGTCGGTCGGCCGCGGCGTCGACGATCTGCGTCTGGGTGAAGACCGGGTAGTCCGGGTCGTGCTCGCCGACGACGAACGTCAGAGCGCCGGGGGTGTCGAGGAACTGGGCGACGGTCGGCTTGACCGCGGGCAGCTCGGTGGCGTGGTGGCGGCGGTGGCCGAACACGTCGAAGAGGAGGTCGAAGACCTTGCGCTCGGTGGCGTCGTCCCACGTCGGGTCGAGGGCCTCGAACGCCTCGCGCACGGCGCGGACCTTCTTGTCGCCGTCCTCCCACGGGGTCAGCACCGGGAGGTAGACGTCGCTGCGGTGCCGGGGCAGGTCGCGCCAGCGGGTGGGGCGCTTCTCGAACATCGTCATCGAGAACCGGTTGACCCAGAACAGGTTCTGGCCGATGTCGCGGAGCAGCTCGAACCGGCTCGAGTAGGCGCCGTCGGTGATCCGGGCGAGGATGTCGGTCCCGGTCGGTGCCTTCGCCTCGAAATCGCGCTCGACGATTGCGGTGAACTGTTCGAGATCATTGATGACCGAGAAGTCGAGCTCGGCGAAGAAATTGGCGGGAAAGACGAGTCGATCGTGACTGTTGACGACGAACGGTTTCATCATCGGCCTCCTGGGCGTGAGTCTGCCGGGCGAAAATCACCTGGCTTCACGCGTGGGCGGGCCGGGCGATCGAGCGGAGCGGTGCCCATGACGGTATCCGCAGAACGCCCTCGATCGGAATGTGATCCGCCCCCGGAGTGTGCACGCTCACGCATTGTCGGTCAACGGTGACGGTTACCCGTTGGTTGCGTACGCACATATTACCGACGAGTTCTACTCGCGCGTTTATCTTCGATTTCCGGTGTCCCTGCATGTCACACGGCCGCGGCCGTCCACTCTGGATGATCAGTGCTCCGCCGCTCGGCGGCGCACGTCGTGTGGTTCTACGGTCGGACCATGGCACGCGTCGAGTACGTCGACCCCGAGAACGCTCCGCCGGAGACCGCATCCGCGCTGGGCCGGTTGCCGCAGGCACACGTCTTCGGGCTGATGGCCCAGGCCCGCACGGCCTTCACACCCTGGCTCCGTCTGGGCGGTGCGCTGCTCAACGACCTCGCCCTCGCGCCGTCGCTGCGCGAGCTCACGATCCTCCAAGTAGGACGGTTGGCGCAGCGCTACGAATGGGTCCAGCACGTCCCGATCGCACTCGCGACCGGAGTGAGCCGGGAACAGATCGACGCCCTGGAACGGGGAGTGGTCGAAGAATCACTGTTCGACCCGACCCAGCGCGCGGTCCTGCGATTCGTCGCCGACCTCGTGCGCGACGGAGAGGTCTCCGACTCCGACTTCGCGACGCTGTCCGATCTCCTCGACGAACAACAGATCGTCGAGGTGGCCCTCGTCGCCGGTCACTACCTCGGCCTCGCCCGGATCATGACCGCCCTGCGCATCGACCCCGACGACCCCATGGGCCCCGAGGCCCTCAACGCCGGCACCTGACCCTGGGCTCCGAGCCCCGCAGGTTCAGCGACCGGCACGTTCGTCGCAACCTTTGCGACGGGCGTCCCGCTCGTCGGTAGGGGTGCCCGGCCACGGCGCCCCCGAAAGTTCAGCGACCGGCACGGTCGTCGGAACCTTTGCGACGAGGGTGCCGTCCGTCGTGCACTCCGTCCGGGGTCCGGCCGGCCCCGTGATCCGGGGATCCGCGGGCACCCCGCGCCACGGTTCAGCGAGCGGCACGGTCGGTGCAACTTTCTGACGAGAGTGCCGCTCGCTGGACGGGGGAGGGCGCGAGCACTTACCGGCGGGCGCGTTGTCCACAACCTGTATCGCCTGTCCACAGATTCGAGATCGGTCCGTCGCCGGAGTCGATCGGGCTCAGGCTCGGAATATGCCTCGTCGACGTTGCAGCCTTCCCCTCGAGTCGATCCCCGGTCTGTGCGGCGGCCGGGTCGTGCGGGTGGCCGATCTGGAGTCGCTCGGGCTCAACCGGGGGACGATCGCGTACCGGTGTCGCCCGGGCGGACCCTGGCAGTCGGTCGCACCCGGTGTGGTGGCCCTGCACAACGGGGCGCTGACCCGGGCCGACCGCCTGGCCGCGTCGTTGCTGCTGGGCGGGCCGGGGTCCGTGGTCACCGGGCTGGACGCGTTGTGGGCGGCCGGTCTGCGCCGGTGTCCGCAGCCGAGCGGTCCGGTCCACCTGCTCGGACCGCCGGACCGGCGTCGCACGGGTTACGGACTGCTGATCGTGGAGCGGACCGACCGGTTACCACCCGCGGTCGGCCCGGTGCCGTGCGCGCCGGTGGTGCGCGCGGTGCTGGACTGGTCACGGCGCAGCCGCGACCGCAACGCCGTGCGGGCTGCCCTCGCGGAGGTGGTGCAGCGAGGCCGGTGCACGCCGGCGGAGCTGGTCGCCGAGCTGGAGCAGGGATGCGGCCGAGGTTCGGCCCTCCCACGCTCGGTGCTGCGGGAGGTCGGGGACGGGGTCCGTTCGGTCGCCGAGGCGCGGGCCCGAGAGGTACTGCTGTCCAGCCCGGTCCTGCGCGGCGCGTTGTGGAACCCGCGTCTGCTCGACGCCGGTGGTCGCTTCGTCGCGATGCCCGACGTCTGGTTCGACGACGTCGGGATGGCCTGGGAGATCGACTCCTACGAGTGGCACCTCTCGCCCGCGGACTACGAGCGCACACTGGCGCGCCGGTCGGCGATGGCCGCGCACGGGATCGTCGTCGTGCACGGGACGCCGAACCGTCTCGGGAGGGACCCCGCCGGCGTCCGGGAGGAGCTGGAGCGGATCCATGCGCAGTGCCGCCTCCGCCCGCGTCCCGCGCTGCGCGTGGAACCGGCGCCCACGGGCGGCGTGCTGCTCGGCCGGGACTCGGGGTGAGGCGTGACCGGTACGCGGGGCCCGTCCGGCACCGGGGCGGACGAGCGGCGCTCTCGTCGCAAAGGTTCCGACGAGAGTGCCGCTCGCTGGGTCGGTGCCCCGGGGCCGGGCGGTGGGTGGGGTCAGCGGGTGGCGGGGGCGAGGTCGGCGGGGCGCTCCTGGGCGTCGGAGGCGAGGGGCGCCGGGGTGAGGAAGACGATCACCATCGCGACCAGGCCCGCACATCCTGCGGCGACGAAGGCCGTCGTGTAGGCGAAGCTCGAGGGCAGGACGGCGCCGCCGTCGAGGGTCATCACGCTGGCCGTGGTCACCGCGGTGGCGACGGCGGTGCAGGACGACGTCCCGAGCTGGCGCATCAGGGTGTTGAGGCTGTTCGCCGCCGCGGTCTCGCTCTCCGGGACCGCGCGCATGATCAGCAACGGCAGGGCGGAGTAGGACAGGGCCGCGCCGACGGCGGTGGTCGTGCTGGCCGCGATGAGCAGGCCCAGGTTCGCGGGCAGGGTGGCGAAGGCGAGGTTGCCGGTGCCGAGCAGGAGTGTGCCGACCACCAGCGTCGTCCGCGGGCCGCGCAGGCGCGAGAGCGTGGCCGAGACCTGCGAGAACACCACCATCGAGCCGCCCATCGGCAGTAGCACCAGGCCGGCGACGATCAGCGACAGGCCGAACCCGTAGCCGGTGGCCTCGGGGGCCTGCAGGATCTGGGTCGCCAGCACGAAGCCGGTGAACATGGCGAAGCCGATCATGACCGTCGCGACGTTCGTCCAGAGCACCGCCGGTCGTGCGGCGACCCGCAGGTCGATCAGCGGGTTCCGGCCGCGCAGCTCGTAGCGGCCCCAGGCGAGGCCGACGACGAGCGCCGCGACGAACAGCCCGAGGACCAGCGGCGAGGTCCAGCCCCACTCGTTGCCCTTGGAGATACCGAGCAGGAGGCAGACCAGCGCGATGCTGATCCCGACCGCGCCCACCATGTCGAACCGGCCGCCGCCACGCAGCGAGGACTCCGGGACGAGCTTGCGCACGAGCAGGATCTGCACGACCGCGAACACGGCCGCACCGGCGAAGAGCCAGCGCCAGCTCGCGAACTGGGCGACGACACCGGTGATCGGCAGCCCGATCGCGCCGCCGAACCCGAGCGACGAGCTCATCAGCCCGACGCCGCTCCCCACCCGGTCGGGAGGCAGGACGTCGCGCATCAGGCTCATCCCGAGCGCGATCACACCGAACGCCGTACCCTGCAGCACACGTCCGGCCAGCAGCACCGCGATGTTCGGGGCGATCGCGCCGAGCAGCGAGCCGACGCCGACCATGCCGAGCGCGACCAGCAGCATCCGCCGCTTGCCGTACATGTCGCCGAGGCGCCCGAGCATCGGTGCGGACACCGCACCGGCGATCAGGTTGGCGGTGATCAGCCAGGAGGCCGTCGACGGGCTCACCGACATCAGCTGCGGGAACTGCGGCAGTAGCGGCACCACCATGGTCTGGACCAGGGACACCAGCAGGCCGCACGAGGCCAGCACGGTGATCGCGACGAGCGGCCTGGTCCGGGTCGTCGCGTCGGCCAACGCCGACCTCCGTCCGGGAAGGGGAGAAGGGGTAACCCGATCAGGTGACCACGTGGAGAGGGGCGCGGCAACCGTAAAGTTCGCTTTGCTACCAATCTCACGCCTGTGGCGATCGTCCGGGTCGTCGCGCGGGCCCACTAGCGTGTGCCGACGTGGAGATCCTCAACAGCCGCGCC
The DNA here is from genome assembly GCF_004217185.1 of Pseudonocardia sediminis. NCBI lineage: Bacteria > Bacillati > Actinomycetota > Actinomycetes > Pseudonocardiales > Pseudonocardiaceae > Pseudonocardia > Pseudonocardia sediminis. The sequence continues at coordinate 1,246,829 of NZ_SHKL01000001.1, forward strand.
ATCCTGCGGCCGGCCGATCCGGACGCGAGTCTCGCCTTCTACCGGGACACCCTCGGCCTGGCGATCTCCCGTGAGTTCCCCGGCGGGACGGTGTTCTTCCTGGGCAACGGCTTCCTGGAGGTCTCCGGACGGCCCTCCGGCGCCCCGGACACCCCCGACGGCCAGGTGGCCCCGGACGCCGGGGGACTCCGCCTCTGGCTGCAGGTGCGTGATCTCGACGCGACGCACCGCGAGCTCGTCGACGCCGGCGTGACGGTGCTGCGCGAGCCGCGCGAGGAGCCGTGGGGCCTGCACGAGATGTGGGTCGCCGACCCGGACGGGACCCGGATCGTGTTCGTCCAGATCCCGCCCGGGCACCCGATCCGCCGCGACACCCGCGGGGACTGAGGCCCGGGCCGGACGAGCGGCACTCTCGTCGCGCCGGACGCCACGAACGTCACGCTCATTGCACCGAGGACAGGGCTCACGTGTCGACGAGTGCCGCGAACGCGACGACGTTGTCGTCGTAGCTGCGCGCCCCGCGGTCGAACGCGCCCCCGCAGGTGACCAGACGCAGGCCGGCGCGCGGCAGGTCGCCGTAGACGACGTCGGTCGGGAACCGGTCCTTGGCGTACCGGCGCACGGCCTGCACCTCGAACGTCGCTCGACTGCCGTCTGCGCGGTCGACCTCGACCAGGTCGCCGGGGGCCAGTGCGCGCAGGTGCGCGAACGGGCCGAGACGGTGGTCCCAGTCGACGTGCGCCGCCAGGACGGCCGGGCCGAGCTCTCCGGGTGCGGGACCGCCGGTGTACCAGCCGGTCGCGTCGCCGTCGGGCGGGACCTCGAGCGCGCCGGCCGGGTCGAGCCCGAGCGGGATCATCGCGCTGTCCAGGCCGATCGCGGCGGACCGGACCCGCACCGGGGCCGACGCCGCCATCGGCGCCGCCGCCGGGCGGGCGGTCGCGGTGGGGACCGGTCCGACGGTGCCGCCGAGCGCTTCCGGCGGGAGCACGGCCGGGACCACCAGCAGCACCGAGACCGCGACCAGCGCACACCACGCCCGTCCCACCACGCGGGTGTGCCGGCGCGTCCTGCCCAGTCGCCGCCCGCCCCGAGGGGAACCCCCGGGGCGTCCCGAGGATCGAGGGGACCCTCCGGGACACCCGTCCGGGGCCGGCGCCGGCACGGGCACGGGCCCGGTCCCGGTGGTCACCGGCGGGAGGTGCCGGAACGGCGGGTGTTCCACACGGCCGCGGCCGCGCCGGTCGCGGCGAGGGCGCCGAAGCCGCCGAGAATGAAGATCACCGGGTCGTCGGACTGCCCGGCGGGCCCGGCCGCGACCGCGCTCCCGTCGCCGGCGTCGACGCTGCCGACCGGTGTCGTACCCACCTGTCCGGTCGAGCCGGACGAGGAGCCGTCGTCCGTCGTGTCCGGGGCTGTGGAGCCCGGGTCGCTCCGGTCCTCACCGCTGTCCTGGCCGCCGGAGTCCTGGTCGTCGGAGCCGGACTCGTTCGGAGCGGCGGGTACCTGTCCCTGGCCGCCGCCGTTCGAGGCGTAGTCGTAGTTCTCGCAGGCCTCGCGATCGTTGTCGTCGTCGAGCCCGTCGGGGTCGCTCGGGTCGGCGTTGTAGTGCTGCTGAGCCTCCTGCTGGTTGGAGAAGTCCTTGCAGTTCTGGTCGTCCGCCGACGGCGCCGCGTTCGCGATCCCGGCCAGGGGGATGGCCGCCATCGCCGCGGTGACGAGAACGGTGGCGGTGGTTCCGGTGAGGCGGGCGACCGTGCGAGAGGCCATGAGAATGCTCCCTGGAGTGACGAAGGTGACCGATGAGGCCGAAGTGACTGCGGAAAGTTAGAACGGGGCCGTCATGATCGGCGCGGATGTCACCCGAGAGGGAATCGCTCGGGCGGGTGGAGTCGCGGAGCGTGGTCGCGCCCGCCGCGACCGATGATCGACGGGCCGGAGAGGATGCGGGCATGACGACGAGACGGCTCTCCGACGGTGTGTCCGACGAGTGGCGGCAGTTCTGGACCGAACGGCACCTGTGCACGCTGGTGACCCTGCGCCGGGACGGCACGCCGCACGTGGTCCCGGTCGGTGCGACCGTGGACGTGGAGCAGGAGATCGCGCGGGTGATCTGCCGGGACCTGTCGCAGAAGGCCCGCAACGTGTCCGCGGCCGGCGAGAAGGGGCTGCGGGTCGCCGTGTCGCAGGTCGAGGGCGGGCGGTGGTCCACGCTCGAGGGCCGCGCCGTCGTGCGCGCCGAGCCCGACGTCGTCCGGGACGCGGAGGAGCGCTACGCCCGCCGCTACCGGGTCCCGAAGGAGAACCCGCACCGCGTCGTCCTGGAGATCGCGGTCGACCGGGTGCTCGGGCTGAGCTGAGAGAAGCTCGGGCCGGCCCCGACACGACGGAGCCGACACGAGAGGGAACGCCGGCGGCACGGGAGCGGCCCTGCGGGTGATACTTCCGGGGTGGACCTGCCCGATATGCGCTTCCTCGGCCACAGCACCGTGCGGCTGCGGATGGGCGGGCGGGTCGTGCTGACCGATCCCGTGCTGACGCCGCGGATCGGCCCGTTGCGTCGGGTCGTGCCCGGTGTGGCGGCCGAGGACGTCCGCGACGTCGATCTCGTCCTGATCTCGCACCTGCACGCCGACCACCTGCACCTCGGCTCGCTGCGGATGCTGCCCCGCGACACCCGGGTCGTCGTCCCGCGCGGGGCGGGGGCGTGGCTGCGCGGCAAGGGCCTGCCGCGAATCGAGGAGCTCGGCGTCGGGGAGCAGCGCGACTTCGGAGGCCTGCGCGTCACCGGCGTCCCGGCCGACCACAGCGGGCACCGGTGGGGACCGCGACTGACCACCGGGCCGCAGTCGTCGGCGATGGGGCACCTGCTCGAGGCCGACGGCCTGCGCGTGTACCTCTCCGGCGACACCGGCCTGTTCGACGGCATGGACGACATCGCTGCGATGGGCCGGATCGACGTCGCCGCGCTCCCGGTGTGGGGCTGGGGCCCGAACCTGGGCCCCGGCCACCTGGACCCGGCCGGTGCCGCCGACGCCGTCGCCCGGCTGGGGGCCAGGGTCGCGGTGCCGGTGCACTGGGGGACCCTCGCCGTCACCGGCCTGCCGGGGATGCCCGGGCCGGTCGGGTCGAAGATGCGGCGCCTGCTCGTCGCGCCGCCCTACGAGTTCGCCGCCGCCGTGGCGGCCGCCGGGCACCCGACCGCCGTCCTGGTCGTCCCGCCGGGGGAGACTGTCTCCCCGGAGCGTGCGCGATGAGCGTGTTCACCTGGCTCGACGCCGAGCTGACGCCCGAGGCCGGGCAGGCCGCCTACCTCGCCGTCGCGGGCGGGGTGCTGCTCGGCTCGATCGTCCCGGTCGTGCCCACCGGTGCCGTCGTCGGCGCGGCGGCCGCGGTCGCGATGACGTCGCCGGCGCTGTCGCTGCCGCTGGTGCTGCTCATCTCCGCGGTCGCCGCGCTGGCCGGGGACCTGGTGACGTTCGGCGTCGCCCGGGCCGGGAGCGAGACCGTGGTCGGCTGGCTGACCCGCGGGCAGACCCCGGAGAGGCTGGAGAGGATGCGCGGCACGTTCGCCGAGCGCGGATGGCTGGTCGTGATGGTCGGGCGGATCGTGCCGGCCGGGCGGATCCCGGTGCTGGTCGCGGCCGCGGCGATGGGCCTGACGTGGCGACGGCTGGTGCCGGCCACCGCCGTCGGTGCGGTGCTGTGGGCGCTGCTCTACGGCGTGCTCGGGGTGGCGACCGGCGGGCTCTTCGACTCACCGGTGGTGGCCGCGCTCGTCGCGACGGTGCTGGTCCTGGTCGTCGGCGGGGTGTCGGCCCTGATCGGGCGATGGCGGTCCCGGCGCTCCACCGAGCCCGCGGCGGCCGCGGGTGCCCCGGAGCGTTCGTGACGCCGACTCCGGACCGGGGGAGGCAGCCGGAGCCCGGGCGGCTGGTGCGCGGCGGACGGTCGCTGGCGCGTGTCCTGCTGGTCTGGCTGACCGCCACGGTCACGCTCTGGGTGCTCGACGACGCCCTGTCCGGCTTCGCGATGGAGCACTGGTGGCTCGCCCCGGTGTGCGCGCTGCTGCTGGGGCTGCTGGCCGCCGTCGTCTGGCCACTGGTGATGCGGGTGGCGCTCCCGGTCGCGGTCTACACGTTCGGCCTCGGCGGTCTGGTGCTGCTCGCGGTGGCCGTCGTCGCGGTGTTCTCGGTGGTGCCCGGGGTGACGCTGGCCGGGCCGGTGGAGGCCCTCGCGGTCGTCCTCGGGACCGCGGTGGCCACGGTGCTGGTCAGCGCCCTGCTCGCGATCGACACCGACGAGATCTTCTTCCGCCGTACCGGGCGCCGGGCCCGCCGCCACGTCGCCGGCGGCGCCTCGCCGTCGCCCGGTGTGCTGTTCCTGCAGGTCGACGGCCTGGGCCTGCCGACGCTGCGGCGCGCGGTCCGCGACGGCACCATGCCGACGCTGGCGCGTTGGCTCGCCGACGGCAGCCACCACCTCGCCGGCTGGCACACCGACTGGAGCGCGCAGACCGGGGCCAGCCAGTGCGGCATCCTGCACGGCGACAACGACGACGTGGTCGGCTTCCGCTGGTACGAGAAGGACCGGCGCCGGGTCGTCACCTGCTCCTCGCCGGGCGACGCGGCCGAGATCGAGCGCCGCCACTCCGACGGGCACGGCCTCCTGAGCCAGGACGGCGCCGGACGCGGCAACCTGTTCACCGGCGACGCCGCGCACGTCAGCCTGACGCTGAGCGCGGTGCCGCTCCTGACCCGCGCCCGCGGCGGACGGGTCCGCCGCGACCGGATCGGCGCCGGCTACTACGCCTACTTCGCCAACCCGGTGAACGCCGTGCGGACGTTCGTCGCCGCGCTGGCCGACGTGGTGCGCGAGCTCGTCGACGCCGCGCGCCAGCGCCGCGCGGACGTCCGGCCCCGGATCCGCCGGGGTGGGCTCTACCCGCTGGCCCGCGCCGGGACGACCGTCGTCGCCCGCGACGTGCTCGTCTCCGCCCTGATCGAGGACATGCTCGCCGGGCGTCCGGTGGCCTACGCCGACTTCGTCGGCTACGACGAGGTCGCGCACCACTCGGGTATCGAGCGGGCCGACGCGCTGCACGTCCTGCGCACGATCGACCAGCAGATCGGACGGCTGGCGCGCGCCGCCGAGCTGGCGCCGCGACCGTACGAGCTGGTGGTGCTCTCCGACCACGGCCAGACTCAGGGCCAGGCGTTCACCGACCGGTTCGGCGAGTCGGTCGAGCACCTCGTCGGGCGGCTGTGCGGCGAGCCGGGGGACGACCCGGCCGGTGAGGAGCCGCCGGAGCCGGTCCGCGCCCCGCGCAGTGCCGACGGCTGGCAGCTGGGTGCGACGCTGGCCGAGGCGGGCAGCGGGGTCGGACCCGTCGCCCGGTTGTTGACGGCCCGGCGGACCCACGCCGACCGTGTCGCCGCCCGCACCGCGCCGGAGCGCCCGGCGAGCCGGGCGGCCCCCGACGTCCTCGTCCTCGCCTCCGGGCACACCGCGCTGGTCTCGTTCACCGCCGTCGAGGGACGGGCGTCGCTGGAGCGGGTCGAGCGCCGTTACCCCGACCTGCTGCCCGGCCTCGTCGACCACCCGGGCGTCGGGTTCCTGCTGGTCCGCGGCGAGCACGACGGTCCGATGGTGCTCGGCCGCGACGGCACCCACCGCCTGTCCGACGGCGTCGTCACCGGTGAGGACCCGCTGGAGCCCTACGGCCCGCACGCGGCCGCCCTCGTCGCACGGATGGACGGCTTCACGCACTGCGCCGACCTGATGGTCAACAGCCGCTACGACCCCGTGCGGGAGGACGCGTCACCGTTCGAGCCGCACGTCGGGTCGCACGGCGGGCTCGGTGGCCCGCAGAACGACGCGTTCGTGCTGTACCCGGCCGGCTGGTCCGGGCCCGAGACGGAGATCGTCGGGGCGGAGGCGCTGCACCGGGTGCTGCGCGGCTGGCTCACCGACCTCGGGCACCTGAACGCGGTGGAGGCCGGAGAGGCCCGGACCTCCGGCTGACGGGAAGAACCGGCCGGACGCGACGGAGGGGGGTGTCGCGCCCGGCCGGCGATCAGGGGACCGGTGGTCCTGGTGGGGCGGGGTCAGTTACCGCCCTGGCCGAACGGGTCGGCGCCGCCGAACGGGCTGGTCCCGCCCTGGCCCGAACCGCCCTGGGCGCCGTTGCCGGTGCTGGTCGTGGCGGCCTGGTCCGGGACGCTGCCCAGGGTGACCGGAACGGTCCGGGTGGCGCCGCCGTTGGTCACGGTCAGTGTCACGTTCTCGCCGGGGGCGTAGGTCCCGACGCGGGCGACGAGGTCGGTGAAGTCGCTGACCGGGGTGTCGCCGACCTTGGTCACCACGTCACCGGTCCTGAGCCCGGCCCGCTCGGCGGCCGAGCCGGGCTGCACGGTGGAGATCTGCGCGCCACCGGTCGCCGGGGTCGCGGCACCGGTGGCGCTGCTGGCCACGGTGCCCTGCACCCCGAGCTGGGGCTTGGTCGCGGTGCCGTTCGTCATCAGCTCCTGGGCGACGCGGCGGGCCTGGTCGACCGGGATCGCGAAACCGAGGCCGATGCTGCCGGCGTTCTGCCCGGACGTGGCGATCGCGGAGTTGATGCCCACGACCTGCCCGGCGAGGTTCACCAGCGGCCCGCCCGAGTTGCCCTGGTTGATCGGGGCGTCGGTCTGCAGGCCGTTGTAGACGACCGGCGCCTCGCCGTCCCCGCCCGCGGTGACGGTCCGGTTCTGCGCGCTGACGATGCCGGCGGTGACGGTGCCGGACAGGCCCTGCGGCGAGCCGATCGCGACGACCTGCTCGCCGACCTGCACGTCCCCGGACTGCCCGAGGGTGGCCGCGGTGAGCCCGGAGACGCCCTGCAGCTTGATCACCGCGAGGTCGTAGCTGGGCGAGGTGCCGACCACCGACGCGGTGTGCGACGAGCCGTCGGCCAGCGTCACCGAGATCTGCCCGCCCTGGGCGCCGGAGACGACGTGGTTGTTGGTGAGCACGTCGCCGTCGGCGGTGAGGATGACGCCGCTGCCCTCGGCGGTGCCCTGCGCGGTGCGGACCTGGATGTCGACCGTGCTCGGCATGGCCTTGGCGGCCGCGCCGGCGACGGTGCCGTCGGCGGGCGTGCTCGCCTGCGCCGGGCTGGACGCGCTGGTCAGCGTCGTCGAGCCGCCGCCGGAGGTGTCCATCAGCGCGTACGCGCCGCCGAACCCGACCCCGCCGCCGACGAGGCCGGCGGCCAGCGCCGCGGCCACGATGCCGGTCATCGCCCGGCGCGGACGCCGCGGGGGAGGGGTGGAACCGACACCGAACGGCGGGTAGGTCGACGTGGGCGGGGCCCCGGAGCCGCCGTAGGGCGGGAACGTCTGGGTCGGCCCGCCGTGTCCCCACGTGCCGGCGGGCTGCTGCCCCGCCGGCTGACCACCCGGCTCCCCGTACGGCGAGGCGGAACCCTGCTCGCGGGTGTCGGTGTCGGTCGGACCCATGTCGGCTACCTCCTGCTCGGGCGCAGGTCGAGTGGGCACACCCTGGGTGGGGGCGTCACCGGTGGTGGCGTTCTCACCGTCGCCGGTGGTGGATCGGTGCCCGTCCTGCTGCATACCGATCACTCTGCGCCGCGACCCTGAGACGACCCTGTGACGGCCCTGGGAATCGCTTCGCCATTGCCCGAGAGTTCGCCCCGGGACCGCGTCGGGCCCCGGGGCCTCTCTCAGACCAGCTCGAGGATGGTGGCGTTGGCCGTACCGCCGCCCTCGCACATCGTCTGCAGGCCGTAGCGGATGTTCTTGTCCCGCATGTGGTGCACGAGCCGGGTGAGCAGGATCGTGCCGGAGCCGCCCAGGGGGTGCCCGACCGCGATCGCGCCGCCGAGAGGGTTCAGCTTCTCGGTCTCGGCGCCCAGCTCGGCCTGCCACGCGAGCGGGACCGGCGCGAACGCCTCGTTGACCTCGAACGCCCCGATGTCACCGATCGACAGGCCGGAGCGCTTGAGCGCCTTCTGGGTCGCCGGGATCGGGCCGGTGAGCATGCGCAGCGGGTCCGCGCCGGAGACCGCGCCGGAGTGGTAGCGCGCGATCGGGGTCAGCCCGAGCTCCTTCGCCCGCTCCGGGGTCATGATCAGCACGGCGGACGCGCCGTCGGAGATCTGCGAGCTGTTCCCGGCGTGGATCACGCCGTTCTCGCTGAACGAGGGCTTGAGCTTGGCCAGCGTCTCCGGGGTGGTCCCGCGGCGCAGGCCCTCGTCGGCGGTGAAGCCGGGCGCGCCGGGCACCGGGGCGAGCTGGTCGTCGAACGCGCCGGCGTCGATCGCGGCGGCGGCGAGCTCGTGCGAGCGGGAGGCGTACTCGTCGAGACGCTGCCGGGAGAAGCCCCAGTCGCGGGCGATCCGCTCGGCACCGACACCCTGGTTGAAGTCCTCGTTGGGGAACTCGCCCGAGGTCAGGTCGGCCTTGTAGCGCTCACGCACGAGCGGGCCGTACTGGCGGCCCAGCGACGGGTCGCGCCCGGCGCCCAGCGGCACCCGGGTCATCGTCTCCACCCCGCCGGCGACGACGACGTCGTACTGCCCGGCCATCACCATGCCCGCGGCGAAGTCGAACGAGCTCTGGCTCGACCCGCAGGCGCGGTTGATGGTCACGCCGGGCACGGTCTCCGGCCAGCCCGCGGCGAGCACGGCGTAGCGCCCGACCTGCGCGGCCTGCTCCCCGACCTGGTTCACGCAGCCCCACACGACGTCGTCGACGAGGTTGGGGTCGAGACCGGTGCGACGGGCCAGCTCGGTCAGCACCGCGGCGGAGAGGTCGGCCGCGTGGATGTCGGCCAGCGACCCCTTCCGCTTGCCGATGGGGGTGCGTACGGCGTCCACGACGACGGCCTCGGGCATGGGATCCTCCTCGATCACGTCCACTTCGGTGAACCGAACGTATGCCCTCCGGCGGCGGGGGATCCAGCGAGGCGACGACGGAGGTCGTGAAGCGCCTCACACCTCCGGTTCCGGCCGTGCCAGGAGTCGAGGGCTACTGGATCGGTGCGGTAACCTCCTCGCCGTAAGCGAAGGGGAGTAGCTCCCAACGCTGCGGTCGACATACTGGCGGCACCACGCGCCCGGCCGCCGCGGCCTGCACCACCAGGCGAGCGAGACCTTCGATCCGGTACAGCCGGGTCGAGGGCGTTTCCACCTCGGTCCGGTCGAGATCGAGGGATGGACATGGACGGCTTCCTGGCCGCGTTCTTCATCAGCTTCGGCGTCATCTTCGTGGCCGAGCTCGGTGACAAGTCACAGCTCATGGCGCTGACGTTCGCCACCCGCTACAAGGCACTACCGGTGCTGATCGGCATCACCATCGCCACCTCCGTGGTGCACCTGGTCTCGGTGGCCGTGGGCTACGGGCTGGGCGCGGCGATCCCCACCGGCTGGATCTCGCTGGTCGCGGCCGTCGCGTTCCTCGGCTTCGGCGCCTGGACGCTGCGTGGCGACTCGCTCTCCGACGACGAGGAGGCGAAGGCGCAGAAGGCCGGCGGCTCGGCCGTCGTCGCCGCGTCGGTGGCGTTCTTCCTCGCCGAGCTCGGCGACAAGACGATGCTGGCCACGATCACCCTGGCCACGCAGCACGGATGGTTCGGTGTCTGGCTCGGCTCGACGGTCGGCATGGTGGTCGCCGACGCGCTGGCGATCGTCGTCGGTCGTCACCTGGGCCGGCGCCTGCCGGAGCGGGTGATCGCGGTCGGCGCCGCGACCCTGTTCGTCGTGTTCGGCCTGTGGCTCGGTGTCGAGGCGATCGGGCAGCTCGGCGGCCCGGACGCCTGGGCGACGATGGCGGCCCTGCTCAACCACCACCTGACCGGGTGGATCGCGCTGGTCCTGGGCCTGGCCGCGGTCGGGGTGACGCTGCTGGTCCGCCGTCGCACGCACGCGATCCGGCACCGCAGCACGCCGGACGCGCCGCGCACCCCCGGCTCGCCGGCCTGGTGGGCGCGGGTGCTGTTCGTGCTGGCCGCGGTGCTCGGCTTCGCCGCACCGGTGCTGGTCGCGCTCGACGTGCTGCAGCCGATCGCGCTGCTGTCGGCGCCGAGCGTCGCCGTCGTCGGGGCCGGGGTGCTGCTGCTCGGATTCGCGGTGGTCGCGCTCGCCCAGCTGCAGCTGGGGTCGCTGTGGCGCCGCAACGCCGCGGCGCTCGACGAGGACCCGGAGTCGACGCGTCCGGTGCTGGCCACCGGCGGTCTCTACCGCTGGGTGCGCCACCCCGGCCTGACCGGACTGATCGTCGGCTGCGCCGGGATGCTGGCCATGTCCCCGACGCTGATCGGTGTGCTGGCGACCGTGCTCATCCTGGTCGCGGTGCAGGTCCAGGCCCGTGCGGTCTCCGAGCCGAGCCTGGGCCGTGCCCTGGGCGACGAGTACGACGCCTACCTGCAGCGCACCGGCCGCTTCCTCCCGCGGGTGCGCCCGCCGGAGCCGCCGCCGGCCGGGATGCCGTCGCACCACCGCGACCGCGCCCGGGTCGGCTGAGCGCGGAGCACGTCGTCGGCGGCGGGGGTGGGCGTGCTGTGACCGTTCTGGTGACGGGAGCGACGGGCAACATCGGACGGATGGTCGTCGACCACCTGCTGGCCCGTGGCGCGTCGCACGTGCGGGCTCTGACGGCGAGCCCGGAGCGGGCGGTGCTGCCTCCGCAGGTCGAGGTGGTGCGCGGGTCGGTGCGCAGCCCGGAGGCCCTGCGCACCGCGTTCGACGGCGTCGAGCACTTCTACCTCGCGCCGTCGCCGGACACCGTCGAACAGGTGATGGCGCTCGCGCGTGACGCCGGGGTCCGGTACGTCGTGGACCTGTCCGGGGAGCCGGAGAGCTGGTGGGGCTTGGTGTCCGGGGCGGTGGAGGCGAGCGGACTGGCGTGGACCCACCTGTGGCCGGCCGACTTCGTGGAGAACGCCCGGATGTGGCTGCCGCAGATCCGGGCCACCGGCGCCGTGCGTGAGCCCTGGCCGGACGGTGCCAGCACGCCGACCGCGATGGACGACATCGCCGAGGTCGCCGCCGTCGCGCTGCTCTCCGACGACCACGCCGGTGAGGCGTACGGCCTGACCGGCCCGGAGCCGGTGAGCCGCCGGGAGATGGTGCGGGCGATCGCGGAGGCGACCGGTCGGCCGATCGAGTTCGTACGGGCCACGCCGGAGGAGGCGACCGATGCCCTGCGCCCGAGCATGGGCGAGACGGCCGAGTGGTACGTCGGCAACGTCCTGTCCTACCTGGCCGGGAACGTGCCGTCGCCGAACCGCCTGGTCGCCGAGATCACCGGCCGACCGGCGACGACGTTCGCCGCCTGGGCGGACACCCACGCCGACGAGCTACGGGCCGCCATCGCCCCCGCCTGAACTCTCCCTCAAACGACCAGCGAGCGGCACTCTCGTCGCAAAGGTTCCGACGAGGGTGCCGCTCGTTGAACGGGTCAGGAGTACCAGGTGGGCTCGGGGAGCTCGTCGCGCAGGAGGAACGCACCGACCTCGCGGCGCTTGTAGGCGACCGGGTCGTGCAGCGTGTGCGTCCGGACGTTGCGCCAGAACCGGTCGAACGCCAGGTCGGACCTCGTCGCCCGGGCGCCGAGGCCCTCGAAGATCCCGCTGGTGATCTCCAGCGCGACCTCGGTGGCGCGCGCCTTCACCGCGGCCACCCGCACCTCGTGCTCGCCGCGCTCCTGCGCGGTGACGTCCCAGGCGTTGTCGTGGATGGCCTGGGCCTCCACCGAGACCTGGTCGGCCAGCGCCTCGACGGCCCAGAGCTTGGACAGGTGGTCGCCGTAGAGGTCGAGCTGGTAGGGCTCGTCGACGGCGCGCTCCTGGCCGCCGTGCAGCCACGGGCGGGTCTGCGTGCGCGTGTACTCGGCCGCGGTCTCCAGCGCCCCGCGGGCGATGCCGAGGTAGAAGTGGGCGAACACGAGCTGGAGCACCGGTACGTTGAGCGTGTTGTAGACCCGCGGCCGGAACGTCTTGTCCACGAACCCGGCCGCCGCCGCCCACGGAACGGTGACGTCGGTGATCGTGACGCTGCCACTCTCGGTGAGGCGCTGGCCGATGTTGTCCCAGTCGTCGTGGAACGTGAGGCCGTCCTGGGCGCTCGGGACGATCGCGAAGACGTGCTTGTCCGTCCCCTCGACGACGCCCTCCAGCACGGTGACGTCGGAGACCTTGCTGCCGGTGGAGAACGTCTTGGAGCCGTTGTAGACGATCTCGTCGCCGGTGTCGCGGATGGTGACGTCGGCGTCGCGCGGGTTCACCGCACCGCCGAAGAACCACTGGTTGCGGGTCGCGTCGGCCTCGACGGCGGCGATCTGCTCGGGCGTGCCGACCAGGCGCGCGGCCCAGAACCACAGGTAGTGGTAGCCGAGCAGCTGCCCGATCGAGCCGTCACCGGCGGCGACCTCGCGGACGACCCTGTTGGCCGTGGGCCACTGCAGTCCGGCGCCGCCGTGCTCGGTGGGGCCGAGCAGGGTGACCAGGCCGGAGGACTTGAGGAGCGCGACCTCGTCGTAGGGCGTCGCGCCGGCGCGGTCCCGGGCCGCGGCGTCGGAGGCCAGCACCTCGCGCACCTGACGGGCGCGGGCGAGCCACTCGGCGTCGGTGCGCGGGGCCGGCTGTGCGGCCCAGTCGGGGGCGGTCACCGGACGGTTCTCGGTCGTGGTCACGATTCCTCTTCCTCGGTTCGAGTCGTTTTCCGGGCAGCAGAGAATTGCCTGTTCCCGGTACGACGCGACAATGCGGGGACCGGACAGGTCGACGGACGGGGCGCAGGCGGGGCTGCCGGATCGGGTGCTCTGAGCTGCAGATGCTCAGATCGGGGTACGCCGTGGACGGCGTGGGGCGGGTATCAGCGACAGCCGGCCGAGTGCACGCGGGAAAGGTCGACATGGAGTCGACTGGTGAGCCCGCAGAACAGCACGGACCCAGTTTTCGGATTGTGCCGGGATAAGTCAACCCGAGTTCGTCGGGTGGGATCGACGGCCCGTGCTGTCCGGTCAGGTGGTGCGAAAGTTCGACATCACGGAGCAACGCCACCGACCCCGGACGGGGTCACACTGACGTCTCCGCCGGCGTCCCGCGCCCGGTCGGCCCCTCGGAGGTGCACCGTGACCACCCCGTCCGACCCGTCGTCCGCTCCCGCGCGAGCCGCCTCGGCGTCCCCGCCGTCCGCCGGCGCCGCCGGGCCGTCCGACAGCGCCACCAGCGACTACCTGTCCCAGCGGCAGCTGAGGACCGGCGCGGCCGGCTGGGTGCTGCTGGCCGGTCTCGGCGTCAGCTACGTGATCTCCGGTGACTACTCCGGGTGGAACTTCGGCCTGGCCGAGGGCGGCTTCGGCGGCCTGCTGATCGCCGGGGCCGGTGAGGCGCTCAAGGTCATGTTCGTGGTGACCGGCATCGCGCTGGTCGGCCTCGTGGTCTTCGCGCTCGGCGCGATCCCGCTGTTCGACCCGGCCAACCTGGTCGACATCCCGGTCTCCGACGCGGCCGGGGCCTCGCCGTTCCTGCCGTTCGGCATGATCGGGATCTGGTCGGCCGTCCCGTTCGCGATCTGGTTCTTCCTAGCCGTCGAGGGCGTGCCGCTGGCCGCCGAGGAGGCGCGCGAGCCGGAGCGCAACGTCCCGAAGGCGATCGTGGTCAGCATGCTGATCCTGCTGGTCACCGGGGCCGGTGTGCTGGTCCTCGCGACCGGCGCGCTCGGTGCTCAGGCACTCTCGGCGTCGGGGAACCCGCTGGTCGAGGCGCTGGGGGACGGGACGCTCGCCGTCGTCGTCAACTACATCGGCCTGGCCGGGCTCGTCGCCAGCTTCTTCTCGATCATCTACGCCTACTCCCGGCAGACGTTCGCGCTCTCCCGCGCCGGCTACCTGCCCCGCGTGCTGTCGAAGACCAACTCCCGCAAGGCGCCGACGCTGGCGCTGATCGTCCCCGGGGTGATCGGGTTCCTGCTCTCGCTGACCGGTCAGGGCGCGGTGCTGCTGAACATGGCCGTGTTCGGCGCGGCGCTGAGCTACGTGCTGATGATGGTCAGCCACATCGTGCTGCGCCGCCGTGAGCCGGACATGCCGCGCCCCTACCGGACCCCGGGCGGCGTCGCGACGACCGGGTTCGCCCTGGCCGTCGCCGTGATCGCGGTGATCGCGACGTTCCTGGTGGACACCGTGGCCGCGCTCTGCGCGCTCGGGGCGTTCGCGCTGTTCATGGCCTACTTCGCGTTCTACTCTCGGCACCACCTGGTCGCCGCGGCGCCGGACGAGGAGTTCGCGGCCCTCTCGGACGCGGAGGAGGAGCTGCGATGACGCGCCGTCGCGGATCCCTGGGCGGGCACACCCACGAGTTCGCCGACCTGGCCGGGCTGCTCGCCGCGGCCACCCCGGAGCGCTCCGGGGACGTGCTGGCCGGCGTCGCGGCGTCGTCCGAGCAGGAACGCGTCGCGGCGCAGACCGTGCTCGCCGACCTGCCGCTGACGACGTTCCTCGACGAGCTCGTGGTGCCCTACGAGACCGACGAGGTCACGCGCCTGATCATCGACACCCACGACGCCGACGCGTTCGCGCCGATCGCGTCGCTGACCGTCGGCGGGCTGCGCGACCACCTGCTCTCCCCGGACACCGACACGACCGCGCTCGCGCCGGGGCTGACCCCGGAGATGGTCGCGGCGGTGTCGAAGCTGATGCGGGTCCAGGACCTGGTCTCGGTGGCCCGGCGGACCCCGGTCGTCACCGCGTTCCGCTCCACGCTGGGCCTGCCCGGCACCCTGGCCACCCGCCTACAGCCCAACCACCCCACCGACGACCCGACCGGGGTCACCGCCTCCATCGTCGACGGCCTGCTGCTCGGCTGCGGTGACGCCGTCATCGGGATCAACCCGGCCACCGACTCGCCGGCCCGCACGACCGACCTGCTGCACCTGGTCGACGAGGTCCGGACCCGCTACGACATCCCCACCCAGAGCTGCGTGCTCGCGCACGTCACGACGTCGATCGAGATCATGGAACGCGGCGCGCCGGTGGACCTGGTGTTCCAGTCCGTCGCCGGCACCCAGGCCGCCAACGAGGGGTTCGGGGTCACCCTGGCGATGCTGGGCGAGGCGCACGAGGCGGCGCTGTCGCTGCGGCGCGGCACCGTCGGCACGCACTGCATGTACTTCGAGACCGGGCAGGGCAGCGCGCTGTCCGCCGACGCCCACCACGGCGTCCACCAGCAGACACTGGAGGCCCGCGCCTACGCCGTCTGCCGTGCGTTCGACCCGCTGCTGGTCAACACCGTCGTCGGGTTCATCGGCCCGGAGTACCTCTACGACGGCATGCAGATCACCCGCGCCGGTCTGGAGGACAACCTCTGCGGGTCGCTGCTCGGCGTCCCGATGGGCGTCGACGTCTGCTACACCAACCACGCCGAGGCCGACGCGGACGACACCGACACCCTGCTCACGTTGCTCGGGGTGGCCGGCTGCTCGTTCGTCATCTGCGTCCCCGGCGGCGACGACGTGATGCTGCACTACCAGTCGCTCTCGTTCCACGACGCGCTCTACGCCCGCCAGGTGCTGGGCCTGAGCCCCGCCCCGGAGTTCGCCGGGTGGCTGGAGAAGATGGAGATGCTCGGGGCCGACGGACGGGTGCGCGAGCCCGCCCTGGACTCCGCGGCGATGCGCGCCCTGACGGCGGGTGTGCGGTGAGCGGCGAGAACGCCCCGGCCCCGGTGGGGGACGACCCGCTGGCGGCGCTGCGCGCGTCCACCCGGGCCCGGGTCGCGCTGGGACGGGCGGGGGACGCCCTGCCCACCGCGCGGCTCCTGGAGCTGCGCGCCGCCCATGCCGCCGCCCGGGATGCGGTGCACTCGCCGCTCGACGCCGACGATCTCGCCGGTCGGATCGCCGCCGAGCTGGGCGTACCGGTCGCGCATGCGGCGAGCGCGGCGCCGAGCCGGTCGGAGTACCTGCGCCGTCCCGACCTGGGCCGTCGCCTCGCCGACCGCACGGAGCTGGAGCGGGGCGAGCACGACGTGGTGCTCGTCGTCGCCGACGGGCTGTCCCCGCTGGCCGTGCAGACGCACGCGGTGCCGATGCTGGCCGAGATCCTGGCCCGGCTCGACGGGTGGCGGGTCGCGCCGGTCGTCGTCGCGACACAGGCGCGGGTGCCACTGGGCGACGAGATCGCGACGGCGGTCGGGGCGCGCAGCGTCGTCGTGCTGGTGGGGGAGCGGCCGGGGATGAGCTCGACGGACTCGCTCGGGCTCTACTTCACCTACGACGCGCGACGCGGGCGCCGGGACTCCGAGCGCAACTGCCTGTCCAACGTGCGTCCACCGCACGGGACGGGCTACGCCGAGGCCGCGACGACCCTGGCGATGCTGATGGCCGAGGCCCGGCGGCTGGGCCTGTCCGGTGTGTCCCTGAAGGCAGACCCCGCCCTCCCCGAGAGCTGAGCCCCGACCGAACCGACGAGCGGCACCCTCGTCGGAAAGGTTCCGACGAGGGTGCCGCTCGATGACGGTGAGGCGGGGGCAGGCTCAGCGGTTGGCGAGCTGCGGCTCGCGCTCGGCGAGCTCGGCCTCCTTCTCGCGGATGATCGGCAGCACCTTGGCGCCGAAGTACTCGACCTCCTCCTGGAAGTGCAGGAAGCCCAGGAGCAGGAGGTTCGCGCCGAGGCGCTTGTACTCGATCGCGCGGTCGGCGATCTGCTCCGGCGTACCGATCAGCTGGGTCTTGAAGCCGTCGTTGTACTGGACGAGGTCGGAGAACGACGAGTCCGCCCACATCCCCTTCTTGTCACCGGTGGAGTTGCCGGCCTGCTGCACGGCGTCGCGGAAGCCCTCGACGGCCGGCTTGTTGGCCTTCTCGATGATCTCGCGCAGAGTGTCGTGGGCTTCCTTCTCGGAGTCCCGGGCGATCATGAAGCCGTTGAGGCCGAACCGGACCGGCTGCAGGCGGTCGGCGGTCTTGGCGTGGCCGAGGACCTCCTCGACCTGCTCGGTGAAGCCGTCGTAGTCCTTGCCGTTGGAGAAGTACCAGTCCGAGACGGTGCCACCGTTGCGGCGGGCCGCGGTGGAGTTGCCGCCCTGGAAGATCTCCGGGTGCGGGCGTCCGGGGACGTCGACCGGGCGCGGCTTGAGGTCGAAGCCGTGCACCCGGTAGAAGTCGCCGGCGAACTCGGCGCCGCCCTCACCGGCGGTCCAGATCTCGCGCAGCACGCGGATGAACTCGGCGGTGCGGCGGTAGCGCTCGTCGTGCTCGAGCCACGGCTCGCCCATCGCCGTGAACTCGTCCTTGAGCCAGCCGGAGACGACGTTGACGGCGATCCGGCCGTTCGTCAGGTGGTCGGCGGTGGCGAGCCACTTCGCGAGCACGGCCGGCTGCCACAGGCCCGGGTGCACGGCGGCGATCAGCTTCAGCTTCGTGGTGGCCATGCCGAGTGCCAGCGAGAAGCTCGTCGCCTCGTGCTGGTGGTCGGCGCCGTAGCTGGCCATGTAGCGGATCTGGCTCAGCGCGTACTCGAAGCCGTTGTTCTCGGCGGTCTGGGCGAGCTTGGCGTTGTACTCGAAGCCCCAGTCGGTGCGCTGCTCGATCGTGCTGGTGACGAGCCCGCCGCTGACGTTGGGCACCCAGTAGGCGAACTTCAGCGGCTCGGTGATGTCGGACACGGGTGTGACTCCTCGAAACGGAACGGGTTCGGGCCGGTGAGTTCCGACCGTCGTCTGCGGCGGGTGGCGGCCCGGACGAACGACGCCGCGAAGGCGTACGCGTCGCGCGGTGCGCGCCTGGTCAGCGACAGGCGCAGCTGGTGATGATCTTGTGATCGACGTGACGACGACGCGTCAGAGGAAGGGCGATCACAGTGACCAGACAACAGTCACCGGCCACCGGTGTCAAACGCAGTCCACGCCGGGGTGGGAGGTCAGGAGACGCAGGGCACACCGTCGGCGGTGATCACCGGTGCGGCCGCCGGAGCGCCCGCGGCGTCGTCGCCGGGAACGGCCCCGGCCGGGGTGTCCGAAGTGCCGCTTTCGCTGCCGGACGACAACGTGCGGCCCGACCCCGTCGGACCGGTGTAGTCGCCGCCGAGGACCACGGTGACGTATCCCGGCGCGACGGCGGGGTCGGTCTCGACGGGCAGCCCGCCGAGCAGCGCGGCCACCCGGGCGGCGGTCGCCTCGTCGGCGCCGCGCACGACCGACGTCCGGGTCTCCGAGGTGTTGCCGAGGCTGCCGGGGACGAGCCCGTCGTCGTCGAGGACGTCCTGGACGCCCGCGGCCAGGCCGGAGCGCCCGGTGCCGTTGCGGACGTCGACCGTCACCGGGGTGGCGAGAGCGGCGGGCTCGGCCTGCTCCGGGGCCGGTTCCGGTGCGGGGGCCGAGAGCTCGGCGAAGAACGCCTTCACCAGGGCGGGGTCGACCTGCACCGCGTCGCCGTCCGAGGGCGTCGAGAGGTCCGCCCGCCCGGTCGGCATGGTCCGGAACTGGATGTTCCCGCCGGTCAGCCCCTGGGTCTGGGCGGCGAAGGCGAGCAGGTCCCAGCCCGGGTCGATCACGACGTAGCGGCTGACGGTGTCGAGCAGCCCGGTCAGCGCGACCGGATCGGCCAGCGTGCCCGCGGACAGCGTCTGGTGCGCGAGGCTGGCCAGGAACGCCTGCTGGCGCACCACCCGGTCCAGGTCGCCGCGGGGCAGGCCGTGGCGCTGCCGGACGAACGCCAGCGCCGGCGCGCCCTCCAGCCGCTGCGGGCCCGCGGCGAAACGGGCACCGGAGTAGGAGTCGTCGACCGGGGCGGTCAGGCACACCGGGACGCCCCCGACGGCCTGGGTGATCTCGGCGAACCCGGCCAGGTTGACCTCGGCGTAGTGGTCGATCGAGGCCCCGGTGAGCTGCTCGATCGTCTGCGCGAGCACGCGCCGCCCGGCCAGGTCGGCCTCCCGGGTCAGCTCCGGCTCGGCGACGCCCCGCCCGGACAGCACCCTCCGCTCGGCGGCCGCGGCGCGGGCGTAGGCCGAGTTGAGCTTGTGCTTGCCGTAGCCGGGGATCTGCACGTAGGAGTCGCGGGGCAGCGACACCGCCGTCGTCGGGCGCGCGGAGTCGTCCGGGACGCGGAGCAGGATCATCGTGTCGGTGTTGGACTCGCCGTCGGAGTCCCCGGCGTTGAGCGCGTCGAGCACCTCGCGGGGCAACGGGTCGCCCTGCGCGTCGGTGCGGCTGTCCAGCCCGACCAGCAGGATGTCGGTCGCGCCGTCGGCCGAGCGCGGCCCGGTCAGGACGTCGCTGGTGACCAGACCGCCGTCGAGGTGGCGGTAGACCGTCCAGGCGTACCCGGCGACGAACAGGGTCAGCGCCGAGAGCAGCGCCAGCGTGGTGCACGCGATCCGCGCCCCGCGGCCGAGCCGGCGCGGCGGGGGAGAGACGGGCCACCCGGGACGGCCGACCCGCCGCATCGGTTCGGTCGGTCCCTGCAACGCCACGCCTCCGGTGTCCGGCGGCCACGGCGGTTCCACCGCGGCCGCGGCGGAGCAGCCGCGCACCCGCCGCCACCGACGGTAGCGCCGATCACGATCGGGGCGGTCGGGGCTCGCCGGTCAGGCCGGGCCGTAGAGATCCGCGTGCGCGGCCCGCAGCTTGTACTTGAGCACCTTCCCGCCGACGGTCTCCGGCAGCGCGTCGGCGAACACGATCGCCTTCGGCGTCTCGTACCCGCCGAGACGGCTCTTGCAGAACGCGATGACGTCGTCCGCGGTGGGCGTGGTGCCCTCGCGCGGCACGACGACCGCGGTGACGGCCTCGCCCCAGCGCTCGTGCGCCAGCCCGATGACCGCGGCCCGCAGGACCGCGGGGTGCTCGTGCAGGATCGCCTCGACCCGCATACTGGACACGTTCTCGCCGCCGGTCTTCACGATGTCCTTGTAGCGGTCGACCATGATCCGCAGACCCGCGTCGTCCACCAGTGCGGAGTCCCCGGAGTGGAACCAGCCGCCGCGGAACGCCTCCCGGGTGGAGGCGACGTCCTTGTAGTACCCGGCGGTCATGATCGGGGAGCGGTAGACGGCCTCGCCCGCCTCGCCGCGGACCGGGTCGCCGACCTCGTCGACGACGTCCGAGGCGAGCAGCCCGCTGGGCACACCCACGTAGTTCACCGACGGCGCCGTCGCGCGGTGCACGTCCGGCCAGCGGGTCGGCCAGAACCGGTGACAGGCGATGGCCTCGGTCTGGCCGAAGATCCCGAGCGTGACGATCTCGGTGCCGGCCCGGGTGTTCAGCCGGTCCAGCAGGGACGGCGAGAGCGCGCCCCAGCCGTAGACCAGCATCGTCAGCGCACCGATGTTGAGATCCGGGCGCCCCTCCAGCTCTGCGATCAGGGCCGTGACGAACTGCGGCGACCCGGCCCACAGCGCGGTCACCCGGTGCGCCGCGAGCGCCTCGGACACCGGGCCCGGCGCCGGACCGCGGCCCAGCACGAACGACCCGCCGGCGAGCAGCGCGCCGAACGGGAACAGCTGGTCGCCGATGTGGTAGATCTGCGGCAGGTAGGTGGCCACCCGCAGGTCGCTCTCGTGGCGCAGCCCGCGGCTCAGCGCGAGCGCGAAGTTCATCCCGGCCAGGTGCGTGCTCCCGTGCGAGATCATCACGCCCTTGGGCATCGCCGTGGTGCCCGAGGTGAACAGCAGCTCCCAGATGTCGTCGCCGTGGATCTCGACGTCCGGCTCGGTGTCCGGGTGGTCCTCGATCAGGTCGGCGAAGGAGACGCTGCCCGCGACCGGGTCGCCTCCGACGGTGATGGTGGCGCCCACCCGGGTGCCGGTCGCGGTGAAGGCGGCCTCGACGCGCGGCCAGAGCTCGGCGTCGACGATCGCGAAGCCCGGCTCGGTCAGCCCGAGGATGTGCTCCAGGACGTCCGGGGCGAGGTTCGGGTTCAGCGGCACCGCGACCATCCCGGCCTTGGCGATGCCGATCTTGGCCAGGAACGCCTCGACGGAGTTCTCGCAGATCATGACGACGCGGTCGGCCGGTTCCAGCCCCGCGGCGGCGAGGGCGTGCGCGAGTCTGTTCGCCACCGCGTCGGCCTGCTTCGGGGTGACGGAGGCGAACCGCTCGTCGCCGTAGGCGCCGGGGCATCCGATGAGCACCGGCTCGTCCGGGCGGGCCCAGGTCAGGCGCTCGAACACGTCCCCGACCGAGGTGCGCTCCCAGCGGTTCGTCGCGCGCCGCCCGCGCAGCGTCTCCACGTCGATCACCGAGGCGTCCGGCAGCGCCGTGCCCTGCGGGTGGTGCGGCAGGCCGCTCGCGTGCCCTGTCCCGGCCGTCTCGCGTTCGGTCACGCTCACGTCAGCTCCCTTGCCGTCATGGACCGCTTCCGCCGCAGCATGGCGTGACGGCGGCCACTTCGGCAAGAGTCGAGTTATCCGCGGTTCACATCGGCGAGCGTCGGCGACGGTGCCGGGTCGACGCCCAGGCAGGCGTGCGCGGAGGCGTCGAGGAGCTCGCCGAGACGCTCCGGCGCGAGCCCGCTGCGGTAGAACAGCGTCGACTGGATCGCCCCGATCGCGGCGTGCACGGCCAGGCGCACCTCGCCGTCGGAGAGGTCGCGCCGCAGCGGGGTCAGGGCGTGCACCCAGTCCTCCAGGTAGTGGCGCTGGCTGCGTCGCAGCCGGCGACGGTCCTCCTCGGGCAGCGTGTGTATCTCGCGGTGGTAGACCGCCAACACGCTGCGGTCCTCGATGGCGACCCGGATGTGGTCCCTGACCAGCGCCGACAGGGTCTCGCGATCGGTCCCGGCCCGGGCCAGGACGTCGCGCGAGCCGTCCTCCAGGCGTGTCATGACCCGGTCCAGCAGCGCGACCAGGATCGCGTCCTTCGAGTCGAAGTGACGATAAATTCCGGAGCCGACGATCCCGGCCTCCGCGCCGATGTCGGCCATTCCCACCGTGTGGAAGCCGCGGTGCGCGGCGAGCTGTGCGGCGGCGGTCAGGATCCGCTCCCGGCGGCCGGGGTCGCGCCGCCGCCGTGGGGTCGTGGCCGCTGCCGGCGCCGCCGTGGGCGCAGGGTCGGCGGCGTGCGCCCGCGGGATTCCGGTGACCATCTTCTCAGCATGGCAGCCGCGCGGTACTGTCCGCCACGGGTGAACGGCGAATCACTGCCGTGCCGTTCTTCGACGCAGAAGAGGGATGTGGTCACCGGTGGACTTCACCGAGACCGACGAGGCGAGCGACCTGCGCGCCGCGGTCGGCGCCATCGCGTCGCGGTTCGACGGCGGCTACTACGCCGAGCACGCGCGCAACGGCGAGCCGCTGCACGAGCTCTGGTCCGCGCTCGGCGGGGCCGGGTTCCTCGGCGTCAACGTCGCCGAGGAGTACGGGGGCGGTGGCGGTGGGCTGGTCGAGCTCGCGATCGTCTGCGAGGAGATCGCGGCCAAGGGCAACCCGATCCTGCTGCTGCTGGTCACCGCGGCGATCTCGGCCGAGGTGGTCGGCGAGTTCGGGACCGACGAACAGCGCAAGCAATGGCTGCCGGGGATGGCCGACGGCAGCATCAAGGTCGTCTTCGCGATCACCGAGCCCGAGGCCGGGTCGAACACCCACAACCTGTCCACCCACGCCGTCCGCGACGGCGACGACTGGGTGCTGCGCGGCACCAAGTACTACATCTCCGGCGTCGACGAGGCGGCGGCGCTACTGGTCGTCGCCCGCACCGGGCGTGACGACGACGGCCGAGGCAAGCTGTCGCTGTTCCTGGTCCCCACCGACGCCCCCGGCCTGGTCGCGACCCCGCTGCCGGTGGACGTGATGCTGCCGGAGAAGCAGTTCACGCTGCACTTCGACGAGGTCCGGGTGCCGGGCGAGAACATGGTCGGCGCCGAAGGCGAGGGCCTGCGACAGGTGTTCCGCGGCCTCAACCCGGAGCGGATCACCGGCGCGGCGCTGTGCGTCGGCATCGCCCGCCACGCCCTCGACGTCGCGTCGCGCTACGCGAACGACCGCAAGGTCTGGAACACCCCGATCGGCGCGCACCAGGGCGTCGCGCACCCGCTGGCCCGGGCCAAGATCGAGACTGAGCTGGCCGCGCTGATGACGCAGAAGGCGGCCTGGCTGCACGACCGCGGGCAGCCGGCCGGCGAGGCGTCGAACATGGCGAAGTACGCGGCGGCCGAGGCGGCCCTGGCCGCGATCGACGCGGCGATGCAGACCCACGGCGGCAACGGCGTCGCCAGCGAGTACGGCCTGCTCCCGTACTGGGGCCTGGCCCGTCTGCTCCGGATCGCGCCCGTCAACCGGGAGATGATCCTGAACTACGTCGCCCAGCACAGTCTGGGTCTCCCACGGTCCTACTGATCCAGGAGTCGGCAATGGAGCTGAACGAGAACCTGATCCAGCGGGTCAACGTGGGGGACACGCTGACCCGCAGTGCCGCGGCGCGGCCGTCGCAGATCGCGGTCGTGGACGGGGAGCGGCGCTGGACCTACGCCCGGTTCGAGTCGTGGGCCAACCGGCTCGCGCACGGGCTCGCCGGGCGCGGCTACTCCCGCGGCGACGCGCTCGCGCTCGCCGCGGGCAACAGCGCGGAGTTCCTGGCCGTCTACTACGCCTGCGCGAAGCTCGGCGTGGTGTGCGTGCCGGTGAACCTGGGGTGGAAGCCCGAGGAGGTCGCCTACGTCCTCGGCCACTCCCGCTCGCGCGGGATCGTGGTGGAGTCGCAGCTGGTGAACGGCCTGGCTGAGGCGATCACCAAGGTCTCCGACGTCGCCGACGTGATCGTCGCGCACGGCCTCGGCGCCGAGTACGACGCCGAGCCGGCCGACCGCACCTGGAGCACGCTCGAGGCCCTGCCCGCCGACGACGACACCGTCCCGCGGGTGGTCGTGGAGGACCGGGACGCGCTGACCTACCTCTACACCTCGGGCACCACCTCGTTCCCGAAGGGCGTCGTCGCCTCGCACCTGGCGATCACTCTTGCGTCGATGTCGGCCGCCCTGGACTCGGGCTGGAACGCCTCCGACCGGTTCCTGGCCATGATGCCGCTGTTCCACACCGCCCAGCTCAACGCGTTCGGGACGCCGGCGGTCCTGGTCGGGGCCACGATCCACCTGGTGCGGGCGTTCGAGCCGGCGGCGTTCCTGGAGGCCATCGAGCGGGAACGGATCACGCAGGTCTTCGGGCTGCCGATGATGTACCGGGCGGCGCTGGAGGACCCCTCGTTCGCCTCCCGGGACCTGACGAGCCTGCGCCGCGCCGTCTACGCGATGGCGCCGATGCCGGACGCGCTGATCCGCGCGTGCCTGGAGGGCTACGACTGCGACTTCGCGCTGCTGTTCGGCCAGACCGAGATGAGCCCGTGCACGACGCTGTTCCGCCCGGAGCACCAGCTCTCGCACATCGGTGCGGTCGGCACGCCGATGGTCGGCGTCCAGGTCGCGATCATGGGTCCCGAGGGCGACCTGCTGCCCACCGGTGAGCAGGGCGAGATCGTCTACCGCGGTCCGTCGACGATGACGGGGTACCTGGAGAACGCCGAGGCGACCGAGGTCGCGTTCGCGCACGGCTGGTTCCACTCCGGCGACGTCGGCCGGTTCGGCGAGGACGGCGTCCTCTGGTTCTCCGACCGCTACAAGGACGTGATCAAGACCGGCGGCGAGAACGTGGCGTCGATCGAGGTCGAGAAGGCCGTCTACGCCGTCGACCCGAACGTCGCGGAGGTGGTCGTGGTCGGCCTGCCGCACGAGCGCTGGAGCGAGGCGATCACTGCCGTCGTCGTCCCGAAGCCCGGCGAGTCGATCGACCCGGAGGCGCTGCGGACGGCGCTCAAGCAGCGTCTGGACGGCTACAAGGTCCCCAAGTCGGTGATCGTCGCCGACGCACTCCCCAAGACGTCGACAGGCAAGATCCAGAAGAACGTCCTGCGCGACACCCACGCCGCCCACTACGGAGAGAGCTGAATGGCCGTCCTGACGTCGCTGTTGGACACCTCGTCGGAGACCTACCTGTCGAACCGGAAGGTCCAGCTCGACGCGATCGACGCGTTGAACGAGCAGTTGGAGCTGACGATCGCCGGTGGCGGAGAGCGCTATATGGCGCGGCACCGCGACCGCGGCAAGCTCCCGCTGCGGGAACGCCTGGAGCTGCTCCTGGACCCGGACAGCCCGTTCCTGGAGCTGTCGCCGCTGGCCGCGTGGGGGACCGAGTTCACGGTCGGGGCCAGCGAGCTGACCGGGATCGGCGTCGTCTCCGGCGTCGAGTGCGTGATCATCGGGCACGACCCGACGGTGCGCGGCGGGGCGATGAACCCGTACTCGCTGAAGAAGACGCTGCGTGCGCTGGAGATCGCGCGGGTGAACCGGCTCCCGGTGATCAACCTGGTGGAGTCCGGCGGTGCGGACCTGCCGACCCAGGCCGACCTGTTCGTCCCGGCCGGGCGGATCTTCCACGAGCTGACCGAGCTGTCGTCGATGGCGATCCCGACCGTCGCGCTGGTGTTCGGCAACTCCACCGCCGGCGGGGCGTACGTGCCCGGCATGTGCGACTACGCGGTGCTCGTCGACCGCGGCGCGAAGGTGTTCCTCGGCGGCCCGCCGCTGGTCAAGATGGCCACCGGCGAGGACTCCGACGACGAGTCGCTCGGTGGCGCGGACATGCACTCCCGGGTGTCGGGCCTGAGCGACTACTTCGCGGCCGACGAGCACGACGCGATCCGGATCGGACGCGACATCCTGTCCCGGATCAACTGGCGCAAGCTCGGGCCCGCCCCGGTGGAGAACCCCGCACCGCCGCTCCACGACCCGGACGAGATCCTCGGGATCCTCCCCACCGAGTCGAAGATCCCGTTCGACCCGCGCGAGATCCTGGCCCGCGTCGTCGACGGTTCCGAGTTCGACGAGTACAAGCCGCTCTACGGGACGTCGCTGGTCACCGGCTGGGCGCGGATCCACGGCTATCCGGTCGGTGTGCTGGCCAACCACCGCGGCGTGCTGTTCTCCGAGGAGGCCAAGAAAGCCACCGAGTTCATCCTGCTGGCCAACCAGACCGACACCCCGCTGATCTTCCTGCAGAACACCACCGGCTACATGGTCGGCGCGGAGTACGAGCAGGGCGGGATCATCAAGGACGGCGCCAAGATGATCAACGCGGTCACCAACTCGACGGTGCCGCACCTGACCATCAACATGGCGAGCTCGTTCGGCGCCGGGAACTACGGCATGTCCGGGCGCGCCTACGATCCGCGCCTGATGTTCGCCTGGCCCAGCGCCAAGATGGCCGTGATGGGCGCCGCGCAGCTGGCCGGCGTCATGTCGATCGTCGGCCGGGCGTCCGCGGAGTCGCAGGGCAAGGAGTTCGACACCGACGCCGACGCGAAGCGGACCGCGGCGATCGAGGCCCAGATCAACGACGAGTCGCACGCCTTCTTCATCACCGCCCGGCTCTACGACGACGGGATCATCGACCCGCGCGACACCCGCACCGTGCTGGGGATGTCGCTGTCCGCCGTGCACTCGACCACCGTCGCCGGCCGTCGTGGCTTCGGCGTCTTCCGGATGTGAGCCCCGTGCCCCTGATCACGAAACTGCTCGTCGCCAACCGCGGCGAGATCGCCTCGAGGGTGATGCGCACCGCGCACCGCCTGGGGATCTCCACGGTCGCGGTCTACTCCGACCCGGACGCCGACGCCCCGTTCGTCGCCCTCGCCGACGAGTCGGTGCGCCTGCCCGGCGCGACGCCGGGGGAGACCTATCTGCGCGCGGAGAAGGTGATCGCCGCGGCCCGGGCCACCGGTGCGGACGCGGTGCACCCCGGCTACGGGTTCCTCTCCGAGAACGAGGCGTTCGCCCGGGACTGCGCCGCGGCCGGGCTGACGTTCGTCGGGCCGTCGCCGGAGGCCATCGCGTCGATGGGCTCCAAGCTCGAGGCCAAGGCGCTGATGGAGTCCGCCGGTGTCCCGGTGCTGCCGGGGGCCACCGTCACCGACGACACCGACCTGTCCGCGGTCGCCGCCGGGATCGGCTTCCCGGTGCTGGTCAAGGCCGCGTTCGGCGGCGGTGGCCGCGGGATGCGCGTGGTGGCCTCGGACGCCGAGCTGCGCGACGCCGTCGACGGGGCGCGTCGCGAGGCGGCGTCGGCGTTCGGTGACGGGACGGTGTTCCTGGAGCGCTTCGTCGTCGACCCGCGCCACGTCGAGGTGCAGATCCTGGGAGACACGCACGGCGCCGTCGTGCACCTGTTCGAACGCGAGTGCTCCATCCAGCGCCGCTACCAGAAGATCGTAGAGGAGAGCCCGTCCCCGGCCGTCGACGAGGCACTGCGCTCCGAGCTCGGCGCGGCGGCGGTCGCGGCGGGCAAGGCGATCGGCTACACCGGCGCCGGGACCGTCGAGTTCGTGCTGGGGCAGGACGGTGCGTTCTTCTTCCTGGAGGTCAACACCCGGCTGCAGGTCGAGCACCCGGTGACCGAGCTGGTCACCGGCCTGGACCTGGTCGAGCAGCAGATCCGGGTCGCCGAGGGCGAGGCCCTGGGCCCGGACGTCACCGACGCCCGGATCGACGGGCACGCGATCGAGGTGCGGCTCTACGCCGAGACGGTGGCGCGCGGCGACGACGGTGTCGCCACCTACCTCCCGGCGACCGGCACCCTGCACCGTTTCGACGTCCCCGGGGACGTGCGCGTCGACACCGGCGTCGCGGACGGGTCGGTCGTCTCGCCGCACTACGACCCGATGCTGGCCAAGGTGATCGCGCACGGCCGCACCCGCGGCGAGGCGGCCCGCGCGCTGGCCCGGGCGCTGGCCGGGGCGGCGCTGCACGGCGTCACCACGAACCGGGACCTGCTGGTCGGAATCCTGCGCGAGCCGGAGTTCCTGGCCGGGAGCACCGACACCGGCTATCTCGTCCGCCACGACCCGGTCGCGCTCGGTTCCGGCACGCTCGGTGCCGGCGGGACGCGGCACGCCGCGGCCGCGGCGCTCGCGACGCAGGCCGGGAACCGGGCGTCGGCGCGGGTGCTCGGCGGGATCCCGTCGGGTTTCCGCAACGTCGGCGGGGCCCCGCAGCGGATCGCCTACACACTCGGCGACCGCGAGATCGAGGTGACCTACCGGTTCCGCCGGGGCGGCACCGGGACCGCCCGCGGCCTGGACATCACCGTCGACGGCGAGCCGCTCGGCGAGACCGTCGTCCTGCTGTCGGCGACACCGGACACGGTGACGCTGGAGGTCGACGGCGTGCGCCGCACCTACACGGTGCACCGCAGCGGCGGCCGGTCCTACGTGGACGGCCCGGACGGCTCGGTGGCGCTGGGCGAGGTGCCGCGCTTCGCCGACCCGAACGCCGTCGCGGCGGCCGGGTCGCTGCTCGCACCGATGCCGGGCACGGTCGTACGGGTGCTGGGCGAGACCGGTGCGGCCGTCACCGCGGGGCAGCCGCTGGTGGTGCTGGAGGCGATGAAGATGGAGCACACCGTCGCCGCGCCCGGGGACGGCGTCCTCGGCGAGGTCCGGGTCAGCGCCGGCGACCAGGTCGACACCGGCCAGGTGCTGGCCGTCGTCTCCGACGTGGAAGAGGGGGAGTCGTGAACCTCGCGACACTGCTGCGTCGCAGCGCCGCCGACCACGCCGGTCAGGTGGCACTGCGCCTGGACGACACCGAGGTCGGCTACGCCCGGTTCGCCGAGTCGGCCGGGCGGTTCGCCGCGTTCCTGCGCTCCTCCGGCGTCGAACCGGGGACGCGGGTCGGGTTCTTCCTGCCGAACGGCCTGGAGTACCTGGAGGGCCTGTTCGGGACGTGGCAGGCGGGCGGGGTCGGCGTCCCGCTGAACTACATGTTCCCGGACGCGCCGCTGCGCCACGCCGTCGTCGACTCCGGTGCGCGGTACCTGGTCGTGCTCCCCGGCGACGTCGGGCGCCTGCACGCGGTACTGGGGGACGAGACCCCGGAGCTGTTGACGATCGGTCCGGACGGGTCCTACGCGGCGGCCCTGGCCGCGCACGAGCCGAGCCACGACGTCGTCCCGCGCCTGGACCGCGACGACGCACTGCTGATGTACACCTCGGGCTCCACCGGCGTCCCGAAGGGCGTCCGCCAGACCCACCGCAACATCGCCGCGCAGGTCGAGGGCGTGATCGACCTCTACGAGATCGACGCGGCCGACCACGTCCTGAACTGCATGCCGCTGTTCCACGTCGGAGGCCTGCAGCTGGCGAGCCTGCCGGTGCTGCTGCGCGGCGGGCAGATCACGTTCATGCCGCGCTGGGACCCGCTCGTCTGGATCGAGCTCGCGCAGCGCCTGCGGCCCACCTACGGCGGGCTGATCTCCACGATGATGATCGACGTCGGGAACCGGACGGTCGGGGCGCCGGTCGTGCTCGACTCGTTCCGGATCTGCATGTTCGGCGGCTCCCGCACCCCGACGGCGGCCATCGATCGCCTCGCCGCGGGCACCGGCATCGAGGGCACCGAGATCTACGGCCAGACCGAGCAGAGCGGGCTGGTCGTCACCTACGCACCCGGTGAGGAACGCCGCCCGGACTCGATGGGCAGGCCGCTGGAGCAGGTCGTGCGCACCCGCCTGGTGCCCGTCGACGGGGGCGACGACGTCGTGCCCGGCTCGCAGGACGTCGGTGAGCTGTGGGTGCAGGGCGACGCCGTGACGCCGGGGTACTGGAGCGCGCCCGGCTCGGCGGAGCTCGGGGCGGAGCGCTGGTCGGACGGCTGGTTCCGCACCGGTGACCTGATGTCCGCCGACGCCGACGGCTACCTCTACTACGTCGACCGGATCGACGACATGATCGTCTCCGGCGGGGAGAACGTGTTCCCGCAGATGGTCGAGGAGCACCTGGCCGACCACCCGGACCTGGCCGAGGTCGCCGTGATCGGCACCGCGCACGACCGCTGGGTCGAGCAGGTCACGGCCGTGGTGGTGCCCAACAAGGACGGTGTCACCGCCGACGACGTCGCCGCCTGGTGCGCGAACCACCCGGACCTGCGCGGCATCCACCGCCCACGGCGGATCGAGGTCGTCGAGGCCCTGCCGCGCACCGGCAGCGGCAAGCTGAACCGTCCCGAGCTGAGGAAGAAGTTCCCGTGAGCGATGTCGTGACGTACGAGGTGACCGACGGCGTCGCCTGGCTGACCATCAACCGCCCCGAGGCCCGCAACGCGCTGTCGAAGGCCGTCCGCGACGGGCTGTGGGAGGGCACCCGGGCGTTCGTCGACGACGACTCCGCCGCGGTGCTGGTCCTGACCGGCGCCGGCGACAAGGCGTTCTGCGCCGGCGGCGACCTGAAGGAGATGGCCGAGACCTCCCTGGAGATCCCGCCACCCGACTTCCTGCCCCAGTTCGGCCGCAACATCGACGTCCCGAAACCGACGATCGCCGCCGTCAACGGGGTGGCGTTCGCCGGCGGGTTCCTGCTCGCCCAGCAGTGCGACCTGGTCGTCGCCGCCGAGCACGCCCGGTTCGCCGTGTCCGAGGTCAAGGTCGGCCGCGGGTCGCCGTGGGCGGCGCCGCTGAGCTGGCTGGTGCCGCCGCGGGTCGCGCTCGAGATCCTGCTGACCGGCGACCCGCTCGACGCCGCCCGCGCCCGCGAGGTGGGGCTGGTCAACCACGTCGTCCCGGCCGCCGAGCTGCGCGAACGCACCCAGGCCCTCGCCGCGGGGATCGCCTCGAACGCGCCGCTGTCGGTGGCCGCCGGCAAGCGCACCGCCTACCTGTCGGCACACCACGGTCTCGCCGAGGCCTACGACCGTGCCGAGGAGATCTGGGCGCCGGTGTACCGATCGGCCGACGCGCAGGAGGGCCCGGCCGCGTTCCGGGACAAGCGCGCTCCGGTCTGGAAGGGGAGATAGACATGCCCGTGTCGATGGACACCCTCGCCGACGACCTGGCCGCGGAGTCGGCCGTGCTGCGCGAGCTGCTCGCGCCGCTGGACGACGACGCGTGGCGCCGGGACACGCCCGCGGCGGGATGGCGGATCGCCGAGCAGGTCTCGCACCTGGCCTACTTCGACGACGTCGCCGTGCAGTCCGCGACCGACCCGGACGCGTTCGTCGCGGAGCGGGAGAGGATCGAGGCCGACGGCGGAATCGACCCGGACACGGTCGCCGACCGTTTCCGCGACCTGACCGGCGCGCAGCTCCTGCCCTGGTTCGACGAGGCCCGGGACCGGCTGATCGCATCGTTCCGGGGGCTGGAACCGTCGCTGCGGGTGCCGTGGTTCGGCCCGCCGATGAGCGCCGCGTCGTCGCTCACCGCGCGGATCATGGAGACCTGGGCGCACGGGCAGGACGTCGCCGACACGCTCGGCGTCGTGCGGTCGCCGAGCCCGCGGTTGCGGCACGTCGCGCACATCGGGATCGGGGCACGGAAGTACAGCTACGCCGTGAACGAGATCGCGCTGCCCGAGGTCCCGATCCGGGTCGAGCTCGACGCCCCGGACGGCTCGGCGTGGACCTGGGGTCCCGACGACGCGCCGGACCGCGTCACCGGTCCGGCCCTGGACTTCTGTCTCGCGGTCACCCAGCGCCGGCACCGCGACGACACCACGCTCACGATCACCGGCCCGGCCGCGACCGAGTGGATGACGATCGCGCAGGCCTTCGCCGGAGCGGCCGGCACCGGACGCAAGGCCGGCGAGTTCTCCGGAGGGAACGCCTGATGACCAGCACGACCCGCCCGATCCGCATCGGCAACTGCTCCGGCTTCTACGGCGACCGGGTCGCCGCGGCCAAAGAGATGGTGGAGGGAGCCTCGGCCGACGGGCAGGGCATCGACGTCCTCTGCGGGGACTACCTCGCCGAGCTGACCATGCTCATCCTGGCCAAGGCGCAGGCCAAGGACCCCTCCGCCGGGTACGCGAAGACGTTCCTCACCCAGGTCGAGGACGTGCTCGGCACCTGCCTGGAGCGCGGGATCAGGATCGTCGCCAACGCCGGCGGGTTGAACCCGTCCGGGCTGGCCGAGGCCGTCCGCGCGGTCGCGGAGCGGCTGGGGCTCGACGCGAAGGTCGCCCACGTCGAGGGCGACGACCTGCGCGGAGACCTCGCCGCGATCACCCCGCCGGTCACCGACGAGCCGGTCTCGGCGAACGCCTACCTGGGCGGGTGGGGGATCGCCGAGGCGCTCGGCGCCGGGGCCGACGTCGTCGTCACCGGGCGGGTCACCGACGCCTCGCTGGTCGTCGGGCCGGCCGCATGGTGGCACGGCTGGGGCCCGTCCGACTTCGACGAGCTCGCGGGCGCCGTCGTGGCCGGGCACGTGATCGAGTGCGGACCGCAGGCCACGGGCGGCAACTACTCGTTCCTGAACGAGATCACCGACCGCCGGTACCCGGGCTTCCCGATCGCCGAGGTCGCCGCCGACGGTTCCTCGGTGATCACCAAGAACGAGGACACCGGCGGGCTCGTCTCGGTCGGCACCGTCACCGCGCAGCTGCTCTACGAGATCGGGCCCCCGGCCTACCTGGGCCCGGACTGCACGTCGCACTTCGACACGATCCGCCTGACCCAGGAGGGCGAGCACCGGGTCGGCATCGCCGGGGTCCGCGGCAGCGCGCCGCCGGAGACGCTGAAGGTCGCCCTCAACGACGTCGGCGGCTACCGCAACACGATGACGCTCGTGCTCACCGGCCTCGACATCTCCGCGCGCGCGGCCTACGCCGAGGAGCTGCTGTTCGACGTCCTCGGGGGCCGGGACCGCTTCGCCGAGGTCGACACCCGGCTGCTGCGCTTCGACCACGTCGACGCCCCCGGCAACGAGCAGGCCGTCGCGCACCTGCGGGTCACCGTGAAGGACCCGGACCCGAAGAAGGTCGGGCGGGCGTTCTCCAACGCGACGATGCAGCTCGCCCTGGGCGGGTACGCCGGCTTCCACACCACGACGCCACCGAGCAGCGAGTCCCAGTTCGGCGTCTACCGCCCGGCCGCCGTCCCGCGCTCTGCGGTCACCCAGACCGTCGTGCTGCCCGACGGCGAGCGACGGGTGATCCCGGACCCCCTTTGCTCTGCGCACACCGAGGCCACCACCTCGGGCGCCACCACCTCGAGCGCCGGTGACGCGGGCCCGGGAGAGGCGGACCGGACGCGTGGGGGTGTGCAGAGCAGAGGACCGACGCAGCGGGTCCCGCTGGGCACCGTGTGCGGGGCCCGGTCCGGCGACAAGGGCGGGCACGCCAACATCGGGATGTGGGGCCGCAGCGACGACGAGTACGCGTGGCTGCAGGAGTTCCTGACCCCCGACAAGGTCCGCGAGCTGATCGGCCCGGAGGCCGCCGAGCTCGAGATCGAGGTGTTCGCGCTGCCCAACCTGCGTGCGGTGAACGTGCTGGTGCACGACATCCTCGGGGCCGGCGTCGCGTCGTCGACCCGTCCGGACCCGCAGGCCAAGGGCCTGGGGGAGTACCTGCGCAGCCGGCTGGTCGACGTGCCGGAGTCGTTGCTGTCCGTGTGAGCCGGCCCCCGGGGGTGGCGCGCCGGTGACGGCACGCCACCCCTGGGGGAGGTCAGACGACCGCGCCGTCGGTACGGCGGCGCTCGCCGCGGCGGGCCCGGTCGCGTTTCCCGGCCGGTCGCTCCGTCGGGCGGTCCCGCCGGCCCGGCCCGGCGGGCGTCCGCGGCGGTGCGGACCCGTACCGGTTCTGCAGGACGATCGCCAGCGGCGCCGCGACCACGATCGTCGACGCCGTCCCGGCCACGATGCCGATGATCAGCGCCAGCGCGAAGTCGGCGAGCGTCGCCCCGCCGAGCACCAGCAGCGCGACGAGGATGACCAGCGTGGACAGGCCGGTGTTCACCGTCCGCGGCAGCGTGGAGAGCACCGCCGACCCGACGACCCGTCCGAACGGCTCGCCGGCGTGGGCCGCCCAGCGCTCGCGCACCCGGTCGAACACCACCACCGAGTCGTTCACCGAGTAGCCGATCACGGTCAGCAGCGCGGCCACGAACACCCCGTCCAGGGTCCGGCCGGTCCAGGCGAAGAGCCCCACCACGACGACGACGTTCGCGGCCAGCGCGGCGACCGCGCCCACGCTCAGCGTCCAGCGGAACCGGAACGCCAGGTAGGCCAGCTGCGCGGCCAGGGCCACGCCGAGCGCGATCAGCGCACCCCGGGCCAGCTCGGCCCCCAGGCTGGGGCCGATCAGCTCGTCGCGGAGCACCTCGGCGCCCCCACCGGCCGCGCCGACGGCGTCGCGCAGCGCGGCGACCCCGGCGTCGTCGAGGTCGGCGCCGCGCACCGAGATCGTGCCGTCGCCGCTCTCCTGCACGGTCAGCGTGCCGAGGCCGGTGCCGTCGACGGCCTCCCGGGCCGACTCGGCCGGGACGGGGCTCGCAGTGGTGAACTCCACCAGGCGCCCGCCGGTGAACTCCACGCCGAGGTCCAGCCCGCGCACCGCGATCCCGGCGCCGGCCAGCGCGACGACGATCCCGGCGCCGGCCAGGATCGCACCGGTCCGGCGCAGCAGGCCCGGGTCGCGGGTCTCCAGGTTCCGGCGCACCGGCCCGATCGAGGCGATGCCGCTCCACCCCGGCCGCCGTCGCACCGCGGGCAGGCGCAGCACCCAGGTGGTGAGCAGCCGGGACAGGACCAGCGCCGAGAACAGCGACACCAGCACGCCGACGATCAGCGTCACGCCGAAGCCGCGGACCGGGCCCGAGGCCAGCCCGAACAGCAGGGCGGCGGCCAGCAGCGAGGTGACCGTGACGTCGCCGATCGCCGGAAGGCTGCCCCGGTAGCCGGCCTCGGCCGCGCGTTCGAGCCGGGGACGGCGCGCGTACTCCTCCCGGGCGCGTTCGGCGATCAGCACGTTCGCGTCCACGGCCATGCCGACCGCCAGCACGAACGCGGCCAGGCCGGGCAGGGTCAGCGTTGCCCCGATCGCCGTCTGCACCGCGTAGGCGATCAACGCGTACCCGGCGAGCGCGACGACCGCGACGACACCGACCAGGCGGTAGACCGCGATCAGGAACACGCCGGTGAGCAGCGACCCGACCAGCACGGCCAGGGCGCTGGCGGTGATCGCGTCGGCGCCCAGCGTCGGCCCGACGGTGCGCTGTTCGATCAGCTCCACCGGGACCGGTAGCGCGCCGCCCTCGATCAGCACCGCGAGGTCGGCGGCCTGCTCCTGGCTGAACGACCCACTGATCTGGGTGGACCCGCCCGGCATGCCCACCCCGCACGCGATCGACGGGTCGACCTGGGGTGAGGAGATGACCTGCCGGTCGAGCACGATCGCGATCCGCCGCGACGGGTCCCCGGGCGGGGAGCAGGCCGCCTGCGCGGTCAGCTGACGCCAGGCGTCACGGCCCTGCGCCGCGAACCCGATGTCCACGACGTGCCCGACCGAGCTCGGGTCCGGGGTGGCGCGGGCGGAGTCGACGTCGGTCCCGACGAGCGCCTCGGGCCCGAGCGAGAGCTGCCGGCCGTCCTCGTCGGGCGGACCGGCACCGATCCCGGCCACCGGGTGGATGCTCAGCTGCGCGGTGCGGCCGAGGACCTCCGCGGCCTCGGCCGGGTCCTGCAGGCCGGGCAGCTCGACGACGATCCGGTCGGTCCCGGACCGGGTCAGGGTCGGTTCGGCGACGCCGAGGGCGTCGACCCGGCCGCGCAGCACCTCCAGGGTGCGGTCGGTCGCGGCCTCGTCGGCGACGGTGCCGGGGCCGTCGCGGGTCTGCAGGACGATCTGGGTGCCGCCGCGCAGGTCGAGCCCGAGCACGGGCGACGCGGTCAGGGCGACGGTGGCGGACAGGGCGAGCACGGCGCACGCGAGCACGGCGCGCACCAGGACGGAGCGGCGCAAAGGGGCGACCTCGGGATGTGGCCCGTCGGGGACGGGAGCGGGTGACGGCGTCAGATCGCCGCGACAGGCGGGCCGCGTGCCGACCACCCGTCGCCGCTCCCGCCGGAGCCCGGTCCGTCGTGGGTGACGGTCCGCGGCGCGAGCCCGGCGTGGGGCGCGCCGGCCGTCCCGCCGGTCGCCGGGTCCGTCGTCGTCCCGCCGGGCAGGTGCGACGGGCCTGCGGGGTCGGCCCGCGGGCCCGCGTGCGCATCGTGACGGGCCGGGGTCTCCCGGTCCCGCGACGGGTCGAGCCGGAGGTTCCCCGTCCGCGCCGGCACCGTGTCCGACGCCGCGTACGTCGACGACCCCGTGTCCGTCCGTCCCGCCACCGCCGTCGTCCACGACGCGGCCGGGACGGCGACCATCAGGAGCAGCAGCGCCACCAGCAGGCGGCGTGCGGCGGTGACGGCCGGGTCTGTCAGGGCTCGGCGCTCCGGATCGAAGGAGGGAGTGTCCACCGTACCGGCGGGGGTGGACGCCGCGGCGGCGTCGGTGGATCGTGGTCGCCGTGCCCGCTCCCGTCCCGGTGACCATGTCCGGCGGCGGCCCGGTGAAGTGGCAGCCGGAACCGCACCGGCTCGACCCGCGCGCGACCGCGCCGTCCGACGTCTACCTGATCGGGCACTTCGGGCTCGCGACCGTCGACGCCGCCGGCTGGTCGCTGCGTGTGGACGGGCTCGTCGACACCGCGCTCGACCTGGACCCGGACGCACTGCGGGCCCTGCCGCAGACCACCGTCACCACACTGCTCGAGTGCTTCGGCAACCCGCTCGACCCCGACGTCCCGGTGCGCCGCGCCGCCAACGTCACCTGGCGGGGCGCGCCGGTCGCCGAGATCCTGCGCGCGGCCGGGGTGCACGCCGGCGCGACGTCGCTGTGGGCGACCGGGCTGGACTCGGGCGAGTTCGGCGGCGTCGCCTGCACCGAGTACCGCAAGGACGTCCCGCTCGACGTCGCCCTCGCCCGCGGGATCGTCGCCCACGAGATCGACGGCGTCCCCCTCAGCGCGGAGCGCGGGTACCCGGCCCGCCTGGTGGTCCCCGGCTACTTCGGGACGAACAACGTCAAGTGGCTCCGCGCGCTGACGGTGTCCGACCGTCGGCCCGAGCACCTGTTCACCACGCGGCTCTACCTGCGGACGGTGCCCGGCGCCGACGGGCCGCAGCCGGTCCGCGACCTCGACGTGAACAGCCTGGTGACGGTGCCCTCCGACGGCGCGCGGGTCGGCGCCGACGTCGAGGTCGCCGGGTGGGCGTGGAGCGCGGTCCCGGTCGTGGCGGTCGAGGTCGCGGTGGACGGGGAGTGGGCGCCGGCCGAGGTGGAACGGCGCCGCGGCCCGCACGTCACCTGGCAGCGGTTCCGCACGGTCCGCCGCGCCGGGCCGGGCGGGCACACCCTCGCCGTCCGGGCGACCGACCGGGACGGCCGCGTCCAGCCCGTCGACGGGGCCCGCAACGCCGCCCACCACGTCACCGTGGACGTGCGCTGAGTCCGCCCGTCACGCGCTCCGGCCCAGGGCCCGGGCCGGAGGGGTCACCAGGAGCCCGGCGAGAAGGAGCACCGCGGTGATCCCGACCGTGGCCACCCCGGCCGCCGGCGACCAGCGCTGGGCGATCAGACCTCCGGCGAGCAGTGCGAGCCCCTGGGCGCCGATCAGGCCGGCGGCGGCCAGGCCGGTGGCCCGCCCGCGCGCACCGGGCGGGGTCCGCCGCACGAAGCTCGCCTGGGCCTGTACGAGTGCGGCCGCCACGCAGGCTCCGGTCACCGACCAGAGGACGATCGCGACACCGACGGACGGGACCAGAGGACTGACCGTCAGCGGCAGGCCCGCGGCGATCGCCAGGGGCAGCGTCGTCCGCTCGCGCACCTCCGGCCGGACCCAGCGGGTGAACACCAGCGCCCCGACGACGCTGCCGGCCGGGATGGCGGCCATCAGCAGCCCGACGGCGAGCGGTCCGGCCCCGAGCTCGGCGGCGTAGGCGACGGCGAGCCCCTCGGGGGCGATGAAGCAGCCGGCGAGCCAGACCACGAGCGCCAGGGTCCGCAGCTGCGGGTCGCCGAACACGGTGCGGGCCCCCTCGGCGACGTCACCGGTCCATCTCCGCGGCGTACCCGTTCCCGCCGGGCCGCCGCGGGCCGGGGCGGGACGGGCACCGACGCCGAGACGTACGAGCAGCGCCGACAGCCCGAACGTCGCGGCGTTGATCGCGAGTGTGGCCGACGGGGAGAGGACCACGAGGACGGCGCCGCCGGTCGCGAACCCGGCGACCTGGGCGGTCTGCCCGGTGATCTGCCGGACGGCGTAGCCGCGTTCGAGCAGCGTCCCGCGCAGCACCTCGGGCAGCAGTGCCCCCTGGGCGGCGGTGTGCGGAGACCCGAGCAGGACGGTGGCGACGATCAGCCCGCACAGGACGGGCAGCGGGAGCCCGGGCCACACCATCGGCAGCGCGAGGAGCATGCGGCCCAGGTCGCTGACGATCATGACGCGGCGCCGCGGGTAGCGGTCGGCGACCCAGCCGAGCAGTGCGCCGCCGAGCAGCGCCGGCAGGAACGTCAGCGCATAGACCAGGGCGGACAGGGCCGCGGAGTCGGTGCGCTGGAACACCAGCACCGAGAACGCGACGCGGGCGAGCTGGTCGCCGAGGACGGAGACGGCCTCGGCGCTCCACAGCGCACGGAACTCCGGGTTGCCGAACACGGCGCTGAGACGGGGCGACCGGGCGCCGGGCTCTCGCTCGTCGCTCACCGCTGCCGCTCCTCGACGCCGCGGAGTCATCGATCGACCCCGTTCCGTGTCGAACCTACGTCGGGGACCGGTGATCGGTCACCTGCCGGGCTCCTCCAGGGACGCGATGGCGCGGCCGGCGACGTCGTGCAGGAGCCGGCTCGGCGTCGTCTCCTGCAGGCGTTCGAGCACGAGGATGGTCTCGAAGCGCTCGTCGACCGACAGTGCGCGCCCCGGTGCCTGCCCGCCGGGGGTCGGAGGTGGCCCGACCGGCGCCGCGGGGCGGTGCGTCCCACCGGACGGGGTCCGGACGCTCCCGTCGGCGACGTGCCAGTAGCGGTTCATCGCACCGGAGAGTACGTGATCGATCACCCTGTTCGGGGTGCGTTCACCGACGGGGACAGTCCTTCGGCGCAGCACCCGGCGACGGTGCGTGCGTTCCGGGGCCCCTAGCCGGTGGAGCGGAGCCCGAACGGTGGGGTGGGCGGCTGCGGCGACGGGTTCAGGGGCGGCCCGCCGTAGCGGACCTGGACCTGGTTGCGCCCGCCGCGTTTCGCGGCGTAGAGCGCGGCGTCGGCGACCTCCAGGAGCTCCTTGAGCTCGGTCCCGGCCGAGGGGTAGACGGCCGCACCGACCGAGATGCTGACGTCGGAGATCGTCAGCGGCCCGTCGGGGGTGTCGACCTCGAGGCGGAGCTCCTCGACCCGGGCGCGGATCCGTTCCGCGACGTCGCGGATCTTGCCGCCGCGGACGGCGGCCTCGCTCAGGCCCCCGAGGGAGACCACGAACTCCTCGCCGCCGAAGCGCCCGGCCCGGTCGTTCTCGCGGACCTCGTGGATGAGGACCTGGGCGACGGCGTGCAGCACCTCGTCGCCGACCAGGTGGCCGTGCCGGTCGTTGATCTTCTTGAAGTGGTCGAGATCGAGGATGAGGATCGCGGCGATCCGGCCGTCGTGCTGGGCCTGGCGCAGCAGCGTCGTGGTCTGCCACCGCCAGGCGTCCGGGTTGAGCAGGCCGGTCTTGGCGTCGGTGGTGGCGCGGGCCTCGAGCTGGCGCACCAGCGTCGACTGCTCCAGCAGCAGCAGCGGCGGGAACATCAGCAGCAGTACGAACGCCGACGTGCTCCCGAGGACGACGGCGGCGAGCCCGCCCAGGCACAGCGTCCCGATCTCCAGCACGACCTCGCCCCCGGCGAGGATCTTCAGGAACTTCGACCC
The DNA here is from genome assembly GCF_004217185.1 of Pseudonocardia sediminis. Taxonomy (NCBI): domain Bacteria; kingdom Bacillati; phylum Actinomycetota; class Actinomycetes; order Pseudonocardiales; family Pseudonocardiaceae; genus Pseudonocardia; species Pseudonocardia sediminis. The sequence goes on from NZ_SHKL01000001.1 coordinate 1,286,588, forward strand.
GGGCTGGGACAGCCGGATGGCGGACACGACCAGAAGTGTGTTGACCACGGTGTAGGCGAACAGCCCGACCACCAGGGCGGCCATTCCGCGATAGGTGTCCAGCTCACCGACGCCGACGTCGAGAAGCACCCGTGCGCCGGCGACGGCGTGCACGGCCAGGACGACCGTCGAGGTGCTGAAGATCTGCCGGTGCGGCGGGGTTTTCGAGGGGCGGAAGACCCGCAGGTAAAGGTGGGTATAGGTGACCACGACGGCCACGCTCGCCAGGAGAGGCGGCAGGAGCAGCGCCGCGGCGAAGGTCCAGACCGAGCTGAGGTCGACGTACCGGGTCTCGGCGATGCGACGCCGTACCCGTTCCGCCCCGATCGACAGCTCGGCGTGTATCGCCGCGGCGACCACCAATGTCGCCATGACGAATATTTGACCGGACTCGATCGGTGCCGGTGAAGTGTGGAAAAGGCCAAATGTGATGACCGTCACGGCGGCGGTCTCGACTACGAGGAGTAGTGACCGGACCCGGGCCGGAAGTCTCCACAACGCCCAACGCGCAGGCAGTATCCGGGACAGGCGCGCCGCAATGGACCGGGCGGGGCCGTCACTTTCTCCGGACAAGGGTTCAGACCTTTGATCGAGTTCTGATCATCAGGATAGCTAACGATTAGGCCATCGTGCCTGGTCAGTACGCCTGACGTGCAGTTGAGGCGACGAGCGGTAGCCCACGAGGGACGAGCGCACAAGATCGGCTATTTTGGTAACGCACCGTAGTCGTTGACCTACGCAAAGACGTATACTTCACTCTGTGGTGAGAAGACGGACACGGCTGGTGATCATGCATCGGCTCTCGCGACCGTCCGTCGCGGGGCTCGTCCGCATCGACCGGGAGGAGGCACGTCCCTTGCGCAACTGGAACTGGTGAATTCCGAGCACGACGCCATTCTGCGAACGATTTCGAAGGAGTAGCCGCGATGCGTAACTGGAACTGGTGAATTAGTACCGATCGAGAACCGTCGGTCCGGCCGAGATGAAGGAGATTTTCGCGATGCGTAACTGGAACTGGTGACCCGATCGATGACGACGCACGAATCGAGTGGCGGAAGGAGCGGGACGAGAATGCGCAACTGGAACTGGTGAACCGTGAGCAGGGTGCAGAACCGATCGAGAATCGGAGACGGCGGTACGGATCGTGCGGCGGGGTCGCCGATCCGGAGAGGTCTCTCGACGCCACCGGCCGAGGGTACTCGTCCGGCCCGGACGGACGGTCCGGGCACGTCCTCCTCCGAGGTGACGACTCCCCGGGGGAGCGGCGGACGACCTGACGGTCAGGACGCCGGCATGCCCGACCGCAGCGCCGCGGTCCGGGTGACGGCGGCACGCACGACCTCGAGGGCGGTGACCGGGGCGACGGGGTCGCCGTCCGGACCGGTGGCGACGTCGCAGTACCAGAGGGCGTCCCGGGTCGGGGTGGCCTCGTCCGGATAGCGATCCAGATCGGTGCCGCGCTCCGCGGCTGCGTGTGCCGCTCCGGCGTGGTGGGCCACCAGCGCGACGATCCGCGTGTCATAACCGCGGACGTCGAGGAAGCGGGCGGCGTCGAGCGGTGCGAAGCCGGTGCGGGTGACGACGGGGGACCGTCCGATGCCGTGCAGGACCGCCGCGATCATCAGCGGGTCCCGGTCGACGCCGGGCAGCTCGGAGAGCTCGCGGGCCCGGATCGCGACGTGCTGGGCGCGCAGCCAGTCCTGCGGCCGCTGCACGGCGAGCAGCGTCTCGGCCAGGGCACGCGCGTCGTCGAACCGGGGCATCCCCCGACCCTAGACGCGGACCCGCGCCGCGCCCGGCCGCCGCACCCGGGTCGGACCTACCCGACGACGGACCGGGAACCGGCGGTGCGGCGGATCCACAGCGCTCCACCCAGGCCGACCGCTGCCGCGGCCATCACGAACCACGCGGGCGCGACGACGCTGCCGGTCCGTTCGATCAGCCAGACCGCGGCGAAGGGCGCCGTCCCGCCCGCGAGCACCGAGCCGACGTTCCAGCCGATCGCGACGCCGGTGTAGCGGGTGTCGGGGTGGAACAGGCGCGGCACCATCGCGTACGCCCCGACCTGCACCGCGATCGCGGCGACCATGAACAGCAGGTAGGCGAGGCCGGCGAGGGCGAGGCCGCCGTCGAGCAGGGCGAACACCGGGATGGACAGGAGCAGGAACCCGACCAGCCCGATCACCATGATCCGGTTCGCGCCGATCCGGTCGCCGAGGAGCCCGCCGACCGCGGTCAGGACCGCCGTCACGCCGATCACGACGGTCGCCGTCCAGTAGACCGACGCCGGCGGGTACTCCAGCCGCTGGATGAGATGGATGCTCATGTAGGTCAGGCCGATGTAGGAGGAGGCCTGGACCGCGACGCTGACCATGCTCGCCTGGGCGAGTGCGACGCCGCCGTGGCGCACCACGGCGGCCAGCGGGGAGCCGGTCCGCCTCTCCGGGCCCGGGTGCGTCTCGGCGACCCGGGTACGCATCCACAGGCAGAACAGGGTCAGTGGCAGGGCCAGCAGGAACGGGATGCGCCAGCCCCACGCCGTCATCTGCTCGTCGGTGGTGAGCGCGGAGACGCCGCCGGCGACCGAGGCGGCGACGGCGAAGCCGGCCGTGGCGCCGAGCGGGGTGAACGACCCGTAGAACGCCCGCAGGCGGGCCGGTGTGGACTCGGAGATGAACGTCGCCGCGCCGCCGACCTCCCCGCCCGCGGAGAAGCCCTGCAGGAGCCGGATCAGGACCAGCAGCACCGTCGCCACGACGCCGATCTGGGAGTAGGTGGGCAGGAGCCCGAGCGCGGTGCTCGCCACGCCCATCACGACCAGCGTGACCACCAGCGCGCGGCGACGTCCGTACCGGTCACCGATGTGGCCGAACACGACCCCGCCGACCGGGCGGATCAGGAACGCGCTGCCGAACACGGCGAGCGAGGCGAGCAGCGACACGACCGGGTCGGTGCTCGGGAAGAACAGCGGTGCGACGACGACGGCCAGGTAGCCGTAGAGGCCGAAGTCGTAGTACTCGATCATCGTGCCGACACCGCCCGCCAGGGCTGCTCGGCGGGTGCGGGAGCGGTCCTCGGGGGTCCAGGACTGCTCGTCGGCGACGGCGGCCTCGTTGCTCACGAAACAGTCATAATGGGCATGCTCCACGCCCGGCAATGACGTGCCGTGAACGCGAAGGCCCCGGTGAGCTCCGCAAACGCCACCGCGCCCGCCCCGGAGAGGTCCGGGGCGGGCGCGGGGGACGGGGAGCCGGTCAGACCTTCTCGTCCTCCTTCTCGGACACCGCGCCGGCAGCCGGGCGGCGGGACGTGACCGCGGTGAGCACCAGCGGCACGACGAACAGCAGCACGATCACCGAGTAGACGATGATCGACAGTGGCGTCGAGACGAGGGTGCTGACGTCGCCGTCGGCGATCTGCAGGGCGCGGCGCAGCTGCAGCTCCGCGTCCGGGCCGAGGATGACGCCGATGATGGCGGGCAGCACCGGCAGCCCGTAGCGGCGCATCAGGAACCCGACGCCGCCGATCGCGAGCAGCACCAGCAGGTCCACCGGTTGCCCGGACACCGCGTAGGCGCCGACGCAGGCGAAGAACAGGATGCCCGCGTAGAGGTAGGGCCGCGGGATCCGCAGCAGCTTCGCCCAGGCCGGGGCCAGCGGCAGGTTCAGCACCAGCAGCAGGACCAGGCCGATGAACAGGCTCGCGATGAGCGTCCAGACCAGCTCCGGCTCGCGGTCGAACAGCAGCGGGCCGGGCTGGATGCCGAACTGCTGGAACGCCGCGAGCATGACGGCGGCGATCGCCGTCGTCGGCAGCCCGAGGGTGAGCATCGTGGCCAGGGTCCCGGCCGAGGAGGCGCTCGCCGCGGACTCGGGCCCGGCGACACCCTCGATCGCGCCCTTGCCGAACTCGCTGCGCCGCTTGCCGGCCAGGCGCCGCTCGGTCACGTAGGACATGAACGTCGACATCTCGGCGCCGCCGGCCGGGATGGAGCCGAACGTGAACCCGATGAACGGGCCGCGCAGCCACGGCTTCCAGGTGCGCTTGAGGTCGGCCTTGCCGAGCCACGGACGTCCGACCGGGATGACCTCCTGCGCCGAACGGCGCAGGTGCGCCGCGACCCACAGGGCCTCGCCGACGGCGAACAGCCCGACCGCGACGATGACGACGTCGATGCCGTCGGCGAGCTGCGGGACGCCGAACGTCAGCCGCGGCTGCCCGGAGATCGGGTCCAGCCCGACCAGCCCGATCGTCAGACCCAGGGCCAGCGAGGCGAACCCGCGGACCCGCGACGCCCCGAGCACGCCGGTGACGGCGACGAAGGCCAGCACCATGATCGCGAAGTAGTCCGGGGCGCCGATGTCGACGGCGACCGAGGCGACGAGCGGGGCGAGCAGCACCAGCCCGGTGACGCCGACGATGCCGCCGATGAAGTGCCCGATCGCGGCCGTGGCCAGCGCCTGGGCGCCGCGTCCCTGTTTGGCCATCGGGTTGCCCTCGATCGCCGCCATCACCGAGGCGGACTCGCCGGGGGTGTTGAGCAGGATCGAGGTGGTGGAGCCGCCGAACATGGCGCCGAAGTAGATGCCGGCGAACATGATGAACGCACCGGTCGGCTCGAACGCGTAGGTCACCGGCAGCAGCAGCGCCACCGCCATGGCCGGGCCGATGCCCGGCAGCACGCCGATCGCGGTGCCGAGCAGCACGCCGATGGCGGCGAAGAGCAGGTTCTCCGGGGTCAGCGCGTTGGCGAACCCGTTCGCGAGCAGGTCGAAGGTGTTCATGCTCCGAACACCCCCATCAGCGGGCCGCCGGGCAGGTCGACGCCGAGCAGGCCGTCGAACACGAACCAGGTGACCAGCGAGACCGATGCGGCGATCGCCAGGTCACGCGGGAAGTTGCGGGACCCCAGCGCGTAGGTCGCGCCGGCGAACAGCACGGTGCCGGCGATCGGCCAGCCCAGCAGCGGGATCAGCACGGCCGTGGCCACGAGCACCCCGGCCAGCATCCCGACCGTGCGCAGGTCCATCGGGGCCTCGAGGTCGACGTCCTCGCCGCCCTCGGCCTCGCCGCGCCCGCCGCGCAGGATGTCGATCGTCAGCAGCGCCGCGAGCAGCAGCAGTGCCCCGCCCAGGACGAGCGCGATCGTGCGCGGACCGATCGGGTCGGAGTCGGTGCCGCCGCCGGACTCGGCGAGGGTGTCGACCACGACCAGCAGTCCCACGACGAGCAGCAGCGCGGAGACGCCCAGCTCGGAACGGTCGCGCAGCCAGCCGCGCACGCCGGGGGCCGGTGGGCCGGGCTCCGGCCTGTTCTCGGTGATCGTCATGACGTCAGCCCCAGTTCCCGCAGGACCCCTGCGACGCGGTCGTTCTCGGACGCGAGGAACGCGCCGAACCGATCTCCCGGCAGGTACGCGTCCTGCCAGCCGTTGAGCTTCAGCGTCTCGGCCCACTCCGGGCTCGAGCGCAGCTCGTCGAACGCGCGCACCAGCTCCGCCTTGCCCGCCTCGTCGAGGCCGGGCGGGGCGACGATGCCGCGCCAGTTCGCGAACTCCAGGTCCACGCCGGACTCGCGCAGCGTCGGCGCGTCCACACCGGGGGCGCGCTCGCCGGCGGTCACCGCGAGGACGCGCAGGTCACCGGACTCGACCTGGTCGGCGAACTCGCCGAGGCCCGACACGCCGAACGCGACCTTGCCGCCGAGCACCGAGGCCAGCAGCTCGCCGCCGCCGTCGTAGGCGACGTAGTTGACGGTCTTCGGGTCGAGCCCGACACCCTTCGCCATCAGCATCGGGGCCAGGTGGTCCGGGCCGCCGGGGGAGGAGCCGCCGCCGACCGGGACGCCGCCCGGGTCCGCCTTCCACGCCGCCACGAGCTGGGCCAGGTTGCGGTAGGGCGAGTCCTTCGCGACGACGACGATCTCGGTCTCCTCGGTGAGACGCGCGATCGGCGTCGTCTCGGCCAGGGTCGCCGGGGAGTCGTTGGAGTAGACGCTGCCGACCACGCCGAGGCCCATGCTCATCACGAGCTTGTCGTTGCCGGCCTCGTTCACGGTGCGGCCGAGCCCGACGGTGCCGCCCGCGCCGGGCAGGTTGAACACCTCGATCGGGCCGGTGACGCCGCCGTCCTCCATCGACTTGGCCGCGCTGCGGGCGGTGACGTCGTAGCCGCCGCCGGGGGCGTTGGGCACCAGCATCCGCAGGCCGCGCAGCTGGGTGCCGTCACCGCCGCCGGTGAACGCCCCGACCGCGGGCGGGAGGAGAAGGAGCGCGGCCACGACCGCGACCACGGTGGCCACGACCGTGCCCGTCCTGCGCGGGGGACCGGCTCGTGCGGTCTCCTCCGGTGAATCCGTCGTCATCGAACGGTTCATGACCTGCCTGCCTCAACGTCTCCGGTGGGAACGTCGACGAGTGTGCGCAGCCGCACACGCGGTTGTCTGCCTTGCCGCCACAACGGTCCTTGTGGTCTTTTCGGTCACGGGCCGCGCGCGGCCTAACCTGTGGTCCATGCGACGACGCGGTGGCTCCTCCGGCGCCGGCCGACCGCGTCCGGGGCGGCGGTCGCTCGCGCGTCAGATGCTCGTCTGGCAGCTGATCGTCGTGCTGGTGCTGCTCGGGGCCGTCGCGGCACTGGCCGTCGTCCAGTCCGAGGCCGCGTTCCGCGACACCCAGGGGCGCCGGATGCTCTCGGTCGCCGAGGACGTCGCTGCCGTCCCGACGGTGCGCGCGGCCCTGGCCGGGGGCCGGTTCGACCTGCTGCCCTCGTTCGCACGCAGTGCCGAGAACCTGTCCGGGGCGAACGAGATCGTCATCGTCGACTCCACCTCGACCGTTCGGACGTCGCCGGACCCCGCCCAGGTCCGGACCCGTTTCGACCCGGGCGAGAGCACGGCGCCGGCCGGGCGGGCGTGGGTCGGGAACCCGGACGGGCGCACCGTCGTCGCGCAGGTGCCGGTGATCGACGACCGGGGCGCGGTGGTCGGGCTCGTCTCGGCCGGGATCCGCGCGCCGTCGCCCTGGGAGTCGCTGACCGGGGCGCGGGCCGAGGTGCTCGGCCTGCTCGGTCTGGCGCTGCTGCTCGGGGTGGCGGGGTCACTGCTGCTGGCGCGACGGGTGCGGCGCCAGACGCTGGGCCTGGAGCCGGACGAGATCGTCGAGCTGGTGCAGCGCCGGGAGGCGATGCTGCTCGGGATCAAGGAGGGCGTCGTCGGGCTGGATCCGGCCGACCGGATCACGCTGCTCAACCCGGTCGCCCGGTCACTGCTGGACCTCCCCGGGGCCACGCCGGGCGACCACGTCGACGCGCTCGGCCTCGACCCGCGGCTGCGCGACGTGCTCACCGGCGCCGCAGCGGGGGAGGACCAGCTGGTGCTGCGCGACGACCGGGCGCTGGTGCTCAACCGGATGCCGGTGCAGGTCGACGGGCGCGGCGTCGGTGCCGTCGTCACGCTGCGGGACCGGACCGAGCTGGCCGCCCTGGAGCACCGCCTCGACGCCTCCCGGACGGTGACCGACACGCTGCGCGCGCAGGCGCACGAGTTCTCCAACCGGCTGCACACGATCGCCGGGCTGACCGAGCTGGGCGAGCACGACGAGGTGCGACGGTTCGTGGCCGGCATCGTCGCGGCGTCCGAGGCGTGGCGGCGCGAGGTCGTCACCCGGGTCGGCGACGCCGCCGCCGCCGCGCTGCTGGTGGCCAAGGCCGGCCAGGCCGCCGAGCGGGGAGTGGAGCTGGTGTTCGCGCCGGACGCCCGCCTGCCTGCGGTGGATCCCGGCCGCGACCCTGAGCTGTCCGCGGACCTCGTGACCGTGCTCGGGAACCTGATCGACAACGCCGTCGACGCGGCGTCCGGTGCGCCGGGCCCGGCCCGGGTGGAGGTCGGCCTCGACGTCGTGGCGGGACTACCGGAGACGGTCGAGGTGCGGGTGCGCGACTCCGGGCCAGGCGTGGCGTCGGAGCTGGCGGAGGAGGTCTTCCGCTACGGGTTCAGCACCAAGGCGGCCCAGCACGACCTCGGCGGCGGCGCCGGTGGGCGCGTCCCGGGTGGACGGGGGCTCGGTCTGGCCCTGGCTCGTCGGGCGTGCCTGCGACGCGGCGGTGGGATCACCCTGCGCAACGCCGTCGGCGACGCCGGTTCCGGCGCGGAGTTCACCGCGACCCTGCCGCTCGCCGGCGTCACCCCGGAGCGGGAGACGGTGAGCTCGTGAGGGTGCTCGTCGTCGATGACGACTTCATGGTGGCGCGCGTGCACTCCGGGTACGTGGAACGGATCCCGGACGCGACGGTGGTCGGCGTCGCGCACCGCGGGGCGGAGGCCCTGGAGCTGGCCGCGCAGCTGCGCCCGGACCTGGTGCTGCTCGACGTCTACCTGCCGGACATGTCGGGCATCGACGTGCTGCGCGGCCTGCGCACCGGCGCCGCCGACGACCCGTTCGTGCTGGTCGTGACGGCCGCCGACGACGCCGACACGGTCGCCGCGGCCTTGCACGGCGGTGCGTTGCACTACCTCGTCAAGCCGTTCGCCTCGGCCGCGCTGGCCGAGCAGGTGCGGCGCGCGATGCGGATGCGCAGCGAGCTCGGCGGTCTCGGCCGGGCCGGGCAGGACGACATCGACCGTCTCTTCGGCGGCGCCGGTGCCCAGCCCGCCGGCTCCGGGCCCGAGCGTCTGCCGAAGGGCCTCACGACCCCCACCGCGGAGCTCGTCGCGCGGGTGCTGCGCGAGCACCCCGGCGACGACCTGTCGGCGACCGAGTGCGCGGAGGCGGCGTCGCTCTCGCGCGTCAGCGCTCGTCGCTACCTGGAGCATTTCGTGGGCACCGGCGCCGCCACCGTCCGCCTGCGCTACGGCGGCACCGGACGTCCGGAACGTCGCTACCGCTGGGCCGGGTAGCCGCCCGGCCGGCTCCCGGGCCGACCCGTCGGCACAGGAACGGACGTCCGGTCCCGCGTCGAGTCCGAGGCTCCGCAACGTGCGCCGCCGGGCGCCGGTGTCGGGTCCCGACACGGCGGTGTCCACGGCCCTCGCGCGCACCCGGCCTCCGGGGGCTTCCCGGGACGGGCCGATATCGCGCGCCGCATCCGCGGTCCGAGCCGGAGCAGCGGGCCGACGGGCCGATCATCTCGACGGTGCGGGCGAGTCGGGCCGTCCCGACCCGGCGGACTCGAGGGTCCCGCTCACCGCGCGGCCGGGCACGGCGCAGGCCGTTCGACGCGCTCGTTTCTCGGTATCAGTGGCTTGAGTCGGAGCAGCTCATGATGATAAAATCGAACGCATGTTCCCCAGGTCGACCGCCTTCACGGACGCCGGGCCGCGCCCGACCCGTGACCGGTCGATGTGGGTCGAGGTCGCCGACGGCGTGTGGGCGCCGCACCCGGTCGTCGCCGAGGCGGAGCTGCCCGATCCCGCCGAGCACCGCCGCCTGACCGACACCCGTCCCGGCGCCGGGCTGGCCGAGGGGATCGAACACGCCCTGCTCGACCTCGACGGGCTCGACGACGCCGAGGTCGTCGACGCGATCACCGGCGCCGAGCACCTCGCCCGCTGGGCCGCCGGGGTGCAGGCGCAGCTGGTGGCCGAGTTCGCCCACCGCCGCCCCGGCGACGAACCCACCCTGGTCTGCACCGACACCGTGCTCACCGGATCCCGCTGGGCCCCCGACGAGCTCGGCCTGGCCCTGGAACAGACCCGCTTCGACGCCACCACCCGCCTGGCCCGCTCGCTGCGCCTGACCCACGTGCTGCCCGACACCCTCGCCGCGCTCACCGCCGGGGCGATCGACGAACGCCGCGCCGTCGCGATCTGCGACACCACCGCGCTGCTCCCCGCCGCCAAGGCCCGCGCGGTCGAGGCGATCGTGCTGCCCGCTGCCCCGGGACGCACCCTGCGCCAGCTCCGCGACCGGCTCCGCCGCGCGGTGCACCGCGTCGACCCCGACGGGGAGCACCGCCGCCACCAGGCCGCCCACGACGACCGCCGCGTCACCATCTCCTCCCGCGACGAAGGCATGGCCTCGATCTGGCTGTGCGCGTCGAGCCCCGACGCCGAAGCCGCGTTCGCGATGATCACCCGGCTCGCCGAGGCCGTGGGCGAGGACGGCCGCACCCTGGACCAGCGCCGCTCCGACATCGGCATCCAGCTCTGGCAGGGCCGCCTGACCCTGACCGATCTCGACGACGTCAGCACCGCGATCTCCGCCAGAACCGGCACCGCGCCACACGAGACGACGACAGACACCGACCGCACGAACGTGCCCGACAGCGGTGCCGAAGCCGCCGCCGACACCTCCGGTTCGGGGAACGGCACCGAATTGGGCGCGCCGGCCGCCGGGTCGGATGCATCCACGACAGCGGCCTCGGCGACCTCCGGAACCCGCACCGACACCGAGCCCGGGGCCCTCACGGGGACCGGGACCGACGTCGCGGACCTCGACACAGCGATCGACGACGACACCACCTCGACCGACACCACCTCGACCGACACCACCTCGACCGGCGGCGCAGCCACGGACCCGGACTCGACGGCACCGGAGGACATCGAGACCGGATCCGGTCCCCCACAGGTCGCCGACGCCGGCCCGGGCCGACCACGCGAACAGACTCCGACCGAACAAACCCTGATCGACGCCGTCGCGGCGGTACTGGCCCGGCGACCACAGGTCCACGAGACCGTGCGCAAACCGTTGATCCAGGTCGTCGTCGGCCTCGACACCCTCACCGGGGCATCCCAGCGCCCGGCCGAACTGCTCGGGCACGGCCCCATCGACGCCGACACCGCCCGCGCCCTCGCCGCCGACGCCCTCTGGAAACGCCTCACCACCGACCCGCTCTCCGGGACCCTGCTCGACCACGGCCGCACCACCTACCGCCCACCCACCCCACTGGCCGACCACGTCACCGGCCGCGACCAGTACTGCCGTTTCCCCACCTGCACCCGACGCGTCCGCGAGCTCGACCACCACGAACAGTTCAGCGGCATCGGACACACGAAGGACACCAACCTCAACGGCTACTGCCGCACCCACCACCTGCTCAAGGAACACCAGGACTGGCACGTCCTCGCCCACCCCGACGGACGCCTGACCTGGATCACCCCCACCGGTCAGCGCTACGTCAGCGAGCCCTACGACTACCGCCCCTTCACCGACCCGCTCCCCGATCTCGACGAACCGGGGGCCCCATCCGCGGACGTCGGTACAGATGACGAGGGCGAGCCCGGCGGGCCGGTCACCGGGGATGACGACCCGCCGCCTTTCTGACCGCCCGTGGATCCGTCGCGGCCGGCGGTGGGCAGTACCCGCGTCCGGTTGTTCGTCGTGCAAGGTCGGATTGCGGCTCAGTCCAGGCAGAACTCGTTGCCCTCGGGGTCGGTCATCACGATGTGCCCGGAGACCATCGGGGGAGCGGGGTCCTCGCGCCACACCCGCGTCGCACCCCGTGCGACGAGGCGGGCGCACTCGGTCTCCAGGGCCGTCATCCGCTCCTCGCCCTCGAGCCCGGGGGCCGCGCGGACGTCGAGGTGCAGGCGGTTCTTGGCGACCTTGTCCTCGGGCACCTGCTGGAAGAACATGCGCGGACCGTGCCCGTCCGGGTCCTCGATGGCCGAACGGGTGTTGCGCTGGTCCTCCGGGACCCCGATCCGGGCGAGGAAGTCGTCCCACGCCGCGAGCGGGTCGGCGCCGTCGGGCAGGTCGACACCGGGCGGGCCGGGCACGACGTAGCCCAGCGCGTCGGCCCAGAACAGGGACAGCGTCCGGGGGTCGCGGGCGTCGACGGTGATCTGGACGTGCCGGCTCATCGGGATGCTCCCGTCGTCGTGGGCGTCGCGTGCGGGCGGACGGGCCGCGTCTCGTATGCGTGCATGGCGACATCCTCGCGCCCTTTGCGGACAGGCCCGGTCCGCGATCGCCGTGACGACGAGCGCCGCCCCCGACAGGCGTGAGGCGGGGATCAGCGACGCAGCGCGCCCTCGGCGGACGCGGCGTGGTCGATCAGGAGCTCCGCCAGAGGCTCGAGGACCGACGACGGCAGCGCGTGCCCCATCCCCGGGATCCGCACCAGGTGCGCGGCCGGGCCGATCCGCGCGGCCAGGTGCTCCGCGTGCGGTGGCGGGTGGACGGGGTCCTCGGGGGCCTCGACGACCAGCGTCGGCACGGTGATCCCGGGCAGCTCGTCGCCGCGGTCGAGGCCCTCCGGATCGGCCTGGGCGTGCACGGCCAGGGCGTCCGACCGGCCGGCGTGGGCGATCAGGTCCTGCTCCAGCGTGCGGATCTCCAGGCCGTCGAACGGGAGGCCGTCGCCGTGGAGGCGTCGCCGGTACTCCACGCGCCACGCCAGCTCACCGCGCTCGTCGCGGGGGTCGGTCATCTCCTGCCACATCCGCAGGACGTCGCGGGCCGGGCGGGGCAGCGGCGGGTCGTCGGTGCCCTCCAGCGCGGTGGAGCCGAGCAGGGCGGCGCCCGCGAGACGGTCGGGGTGGTCGAGCAGCAGTAGCTGGGCCAGCGTGCCGCCCAGCCCCATCCCCACCACGTGCGCCCGGCCGACGTCGCAGGCGTCGAGGACGGTGACCGCGTCGCCGGCCAGGTCGGCCAGGTCGTAGGGGTGCTCGTCGTAGGCGTGGGTGGAGCGGCCGGTGTCGCGGTGGTCGTAGCGGATCACCCGGTGCCGGGCGCGCAGGAGGTCCACCAGCGCGTCCGGCCAGGCCGGGCCCGGCCGGTCGGCGTCGGCGATCAGCAGGACCGGCTCCGCCGCACGGTGCGCGACGGCGTGCAGGGCCGGGAACGCGTGCGCGGCCGGGGACGCGGAGAAGGCGGGCAGGTCCTGCACCCACAGGTGCACACCCGGCTCGACCTCGACCTCGCGTTCCACCCGCCCAGCCTGCCACCGCCCCTAGGGTCGGGCGGGTGCACCCCATGATCGAGACCGCCGTCGAGATGACGACCCGCGACGGCGTCACGCTCGTCGCCGACGTCTACCGCCCCGCCGCCGACGGGCGCTGGCCGACGCTGCTGCATCGCACCCCCTACGACCGCACCGACCCGACCCTGGTCTCGGCGATCGTCGCGGACCCGCTGTGGCTGGCGCGGCAGGGCTTCGCCGTGGTGGTGCAGGACGTCCGCGGGCGGTTCGCCTCCGGCGGTGACCTGGACTTCGCACACCAGGAGCACGACGACGGCCACGACGCCGTCGAGTGGGCCGCCGCGCAGCCCTGGAGCGACGGCGCGGTCGGCGTCTACGGCTCGTCCTACCACGCGATCTCGGCGTATGCGGCGGTCGCGGCCCGCCCGCCGCACCTGCGCGCCGCGCTGACCATGATCGGTGCGGCCGACCTCGCCCCGACGGTGCGCCCGGGCGGGACGTTCGAGCTCGGGTTCCTGACGCTCTACGCCCTCGGGCAGTCGCTCGACGCGGTGCGCCGCCTCGACGTCGACGACGCGGAGAGGGCCGCGCTGACCGGGCGGATCGTCGCCGCGCTGTCCGCGCCCGCCGCAACGGTCGGCACGCTGCCGCTGACGGACGTCGACGTGCTGTCCGACCCGCGCATCGCCCCGTACTGGGCGGACTGGCTGCGCCACGAGCCGGGCGACGCGTACTGGGACCGGCCCACCGTGGCCGCCGACCCGGGACGGGTGGACGTGCCGCTGCTGCAGGTCGCGTCCTACCGGGACTTCATGGCGCCGACCATGTTCGCCCTGGCCGCACGGCTCGCGGGGGACACCCGGCACCGCCTGGTGGCCGGGCCGTGGGCGCACGGCGGGGTCTACACCGGCCACACCGGTGCGCGGGTGCTGCCCGGGACGCCCGGCGGGGTCGGGACGTGGGGCCCGCTGGTCGCCGCGTGGTTCGACGTGCACCTGCGCGGCGGGACCGGGGCCGCGTACCCGGCCGCGGCGCGGTGGCTGGCCGGCGAGCCGGTGCGCTACCACGTGGGCGGGGAGAACCGGTGGGCCTCGGCGCCGTCCTGGCCGCCGTCGGGAGCCGGGACGTCCTGGCTGCTGGGCTCCGGCGGCGACGCCCGCTCGGCCGCGGGCGACGGCCACCTGCGGCCGGACGGTGACGGCCGGCCGGTGCGCGAGGACACCGCGGACACCGTGCGCGCCGACCCGCGCGACCCGTTCCCGACGTGCGGCGGTGCCTTCCCTGCAGGGAGCCTGGGCCCGGACGGCATCCAGGACCAGCGCGCCGTGGACCACCGTGCGGACGTGCTGGTCTACACCTCGGAGCCGCTGGCGGAACCGGTCACCACGGCCGGCGTCCCGCGCCTGGTGCTCCGGTTCTCCAGCACCGCCCCGGACGCCGACGTGTGCGTGACGCTCGTCGACGTCGAGCCGGACGGGTTCGCGGTGCCGGTGGCCGAGGGCGCGCTGCGCACCCGCTACCGCCTCGGCGGTACCCGGGACTGGCTCGTCCCCGACGAACCGGCCGAGATCGAGGTCGTGCTGCACGACACCGCGCACACGTTCCGCGCCGGGCACCGGATCCGGGTCCATGTCGCCGGTGCCTGCTACCCGCGGCGCAGCCGGAACCTGCACACCACCACCGTCCCCGAGCTCGGCGGCCTCGACGAGGCCGTCGTCGCCGAGCACACCGTGCACCACGGCCCGTCCCGGCTGGTGCTGCCGGAGGTCGCGTCCGGATGAGACGACGCGTCGGCCGATCGAGCCGGGACACACCGGTCCACGATTCCCGCCCGCCCGATTCGCCCGGAATACTGCGGCCATGAGTTTCTGGGAGTACCTCTCCTCCAACTACCTGGAGGTGATCGGGTACACGGTGGAGCACGCCCTGCTGGTCCTCCAGGGCCTCGTGCTGGCGGTGCTGATCGGCGTCCCGCTGGCGGTGCTGACCTACCGCACCGCGCTCGGCCGCGCCGCCGCGATCAACAGCACCTCACTGATCATGACGATCCCGTCCTACGCGCTGTTCGGGCTGCTCATCCCGCTGCTCGGGCTGGGGACCGCACCGGCGATCGTCGCGTTGACGCTCTACGGGCTGCTGCCGGTGGTGCGCAACGCGATCGTCGGCCTGCGCGAGGTGGACCCGGCGGTGGCCGAGTCCGCGCGGGGCGTGGGGATGGACCGCCGAGGGCTGCTGCTCTCGATCGAGCTGCCGCTGGCCTGGCCGGTGGTGCTGGCCGGTGTACGGGTGTCCGCGCAGCTGCTGCTGGGGATCGCGGCGATCTCCGCGGCGGTCAACGGACCGGGGCTGGGCAACCTGATCCTGTCCGGGCTGTCCTCGGCCGGCACGCCGTTCGCGGTCTACCTCGCCGTCGAGGGAATCCTCGGGATCGTGCTGCTGGCCATCGTGTTCGACGCGGCGATCGCGCTGCTCACCCGACTGACGACGCCGAGGGGGATCCGTGCCTGAGAACGGGGCGACACCCGAGCCGATGATCCGGCTCGAGAAGCTGACCAAGCGCTACCCCGGCCAGGAGAGGCCGGCCGTGGACCGGCTCGACCTCGACGTGCCGCCGGGGGAGATCGTGGTGTTCCTCGGCCCGTCGGGCTGCGGCAAGACCACGACCATGAAGCTGATCAACCGCCTGATCGAGCCGACGTCGGGCACGATCCTGCTCGACGGCGAGGACGTGACCCGCAGCGACCCCGACGAGCTGCGCCGCCGGATCGGCTACGCGATCCAGCAGACCGGCCTGTTCCCGCACCGCAGCGTGGCCGACAACGTCGGGACCGTGCCGAAGATGCTCGGCTGGGACAGGAAGAGGATCGCCGCGCGCGTCGATGAGCTGCTGACGCTCGTCGGGCTGGACCCCGGCACCTACCGGGGACGGCTGCCCAAGCAGCTCTCCGGCGGCCAGCAGCAGCGGGTGGGCGTGGCGCGGGCCCTGGGGGCGGACCCGGAGGTGATGCTGATGGACGAGCCGTTCGGCGCGATCGACCCGCTGACCCGGGACACGCTGCAGAACGAGTTCCTGCGGATCCAGTCCGAGCTGGGCAAGACGATCGTGTTCGTCACCCACGACATCGACGAGGCCGTGAAGATGGGCGACCGGATCGCGATCTTCAACGCCGGCAGCGGGATCGAGCAGTACGACACCCCGCAGAAGATCCTCACCGAGCCGGCGACGGACTTCGTCTCCGAGTTCGTCGGGTCCGGCGCGGCGATCAAGCGGCTGACGCTGTCCCGGGTCGGGGACGTCCCGGTGCCGGACTGGCCGGCGATCGGCCAGGACACCCACCGCGACGAGCGCGCGGCCGCGGTGCGGGCCGGGGCGCGGGAGTTCCTGCCGCTGCTCGACGCCGACCGCCGTCCGCTGGGCTGGGTGCCGGCGGACGCGAGCGGTGAGGTCCTCGACCGGGGCCTGCCGATCGTGACCCGGATCGGGCCGGGCGACTCGCTGTTCGCCGCGCTGGACGCGATGCTGGCCGCGAACTCCTCGGCCGTCGTCGTGGTCGACGACGCGGGCGCCTACCGGGGCGTGCTGGACCTGGAGACGATCCTGTCGACGGTGCACGCCGACGCCGCCCGTCCCGGCGCCGCGCCCGCGCCCGCCCCGGGGACGGTCTGACATGGCCGTCGTCACCGGACAGGGCGCACCCGCGCCCTCGGCCGGAGAGGCCCCGGGAACGACCGGCACCCGGCGGCGGTGGCTGACCCACCTCGTGCGGCCCGCGATCGTCGTCGTCGCGCTGGGGGCGCTCTACCTCCACGTCTCCGCCCAGCAGCTCGACTCGATCGAGCGGCGCAGCCTCAACGCCGCCTACATCCTGAGCCGGACATGGCAACACGTGCAGCTCACGGCGATCGTGTCGGTGATCATCCTGCTGATCGCCGTCCCGCTGGGCGTGCTGCTCACCCGGGACGGGATCAGCCGCTTTTCCGGGCCGATCCTGACGCTGGCCAACATCAGCCAGGCGATCCCGTCGATCGGCCTGATCGTGCTGTTCGCCGTCGCGTTCCTGACCCTGCCGGTGTACGTGATCGCGGTGCTGGCGTTCGTGATCCACGGCGTGCTGCCGATCGTGCGCAACACGATCGCCGGGATCGGCCAGGTCGACCGGTCGGTGATCGAGGCCGCCCGCGGGATGGGGATGACGAAGGTCGGGGTGCTGCTGTCGGTGGAGCTGCCGCTGGCCGTGCCGGTGATCCTGGCCGGGGTGCGCACCACGTTGACGATCACCACCGGGACCGTCGCGCTGGCCACGTTCATCGGCGCCGGCGGCCTCGGCGACATCATCTCCAACGGCCTCGCCTCGAACCGCAACCTCGTCCTGGTCACCGGCAGCGTGCTGGTCGCGGCGCTCGCGCTGCTGATCGACTGGCTGGCCGCCATCGCCGAGGAGAACCTGGCCCCCCGTGGCGTCTGACGAGAACCGGACGAAGGAGACCCCTGTGTCCCGAGCCCCAGGAAGAGCAACACTGCCACGCCGGGCCCTGCCGGGGCTGCTGCTCGCGGTCGCCGCGGTGACCTCGGGCTGCGCCGGCGGTGCCGCGGCCGCGGCGCTGCGCCCGCCCGTCGAGCAGCTGCGTGGCGGTTCCCTGGCCCGCGAGGTCGATCTCGCCGGGGCACGGCTCACCGTCGGCTCCAAGGAGTTCACCGAGCAGAAGGTCCTCGGCAAGATCCTGGACTACGCCCTGCAGGCCGCCGGGGCGACGACGGTGGACCGGACCGGGCTGTCCGGGTCGTCCATCGTGCGCTCGGCGCTGGAGACCGGTGCCATCGACATGTACTGGGAGTACGCGGGCACCGGGTGGTCGCTGTTCCTCGGCCACGACGATCTGATCCCGGGCGAGCGGGAGCTCTTCGACGCCGTCGCGGCCGAGGACGAGCAGCGCAACGGCATCGTCTGGCTCGGTCCCGCGGCGTTCGGCAACCAGTACGCGGTCGCCCGGCGCAGTGACGTCACGGGACCGCTGGCGCAGGTCCGGTCGCTGTCGGACATGGCGGCCTACATCCGGCCCGACCCGGACCGGGCGACGTTCTGCGGGGCCGCGGAGTTCCTCGACCGTGCGTGGGAGGACCTGCAGCGCTCCTACGACGCGTACTTCCCGCCGTCGCAGGTCTACCAGAACGACTTCGCGCTGAACTTCGTGAACGTGGCCCGGAGCAGCCCCTGCGACTTCGCCGAGGTGTTCACCACCGACGCCCGGATCCGCTCGCTGAACCTGACCGTGCTCGCCGACGACAAGGGCGTGATCATCACCCAGCTGGCCGGGCTGACGGTGCGGTCGCAGACCCTGGAGCAGTACCCGCCGCTGCGGACGCTGGTCGCGCGGCTGGCGCCGCTGCTGACCGTCGACACCATGATCGAGCTCAACGGTCAGGTGGACCTGCAGGGCCTCAGCGAGGACCAGGTGGCGCTGCGCTTCCTCGCCGACAAGGGGCTGATCGGGCGCGGGGCCTGATCGGCCACCGGGCCTGACGCCGGGGCCGGAGACGAGAACGGCCCGGATACGACACCGGCCCGGTCCCCACGAACTGGGGCCGGGCCGGATCGGTGTGGGAGAGGGTCAGCCGACCTTCTCGATCAGCGCCGCGCGCTGACGGTCGCCGAGGCCGGCGGCACGACGCGAGACGTCGATGCCGGTCTCCTCGAGGACCTTGGTGACCTTGGCGGGGCCCCAGCCGGGGACGCTCTTGAGGAGGTCCGCGACCTTGGTCTTGCCGACGATCTGGTCGGTCTTGGCCCGGCCGAGCACCGACGGGATGGTCTCCTCGCCGCTCGCGATCTTGTCGCGCAGCTCCTTGCGGGCGGTCCGCGCGGCGGCCGCCTTCTTGAGCGCCTCCTGGCGCTGTTCGGGGGTCAGGGTGGGCAGTGCCATCGCTGACAGCTCCTCTCGGTTCCACGCACCCTCGGGCGGGTGAGCATCGTACGACTCGCGGATCGCCGTACAGACTGGCAGAGCCGTGTCCGGTACCTGCAAGAACCCCCAGTTCAGGGCGTGTCGTGCCGGTACGGCGACCCGATCCGCGACCTTTTCGTCCGTTTTTCGGGGGCTCGGCGACCGCTCGCCGCAGAGCCCGGGGCGTTCACCACCCGCTGTGCCCGGACGGTGACGCAGCGCAGGTCACCGTGTACGTCACCGCCCGGACCCGGCTCAGGAGATCTGCTTCTCGGGGATGTCGCGCCCGAAGCTCTCGGCGTGGGAGTGGTGTTCCGCGGCGAGGCTCTCGTCGTAGGAGGCCCGGACGCTGATCAGACGGTGACCGCGGTTGCGGGCGTAGCGCAGCGAGCGCACCCAGTTGTAGAGCGTGCCGATCCGGTTGCCCCAGCCGATCAGGAACATCACGTGGATGTAGCACCACAGCAGGTACCCGAGCCACCCGGTGACCTTGACGCCGAACGCGTCGGCCACGGCCTCGCGGGCGCCGATGGTGGCCATCGAGCCCTTGTCGAAGTACTTGAACGGCGCCGGGGTGGTGTCGTCGCCCTTGCTGCGGGCGGCGATCTGCTTGCCGACGTAGGTGCCCTGCTGCATGGCCACCTGGGCCACACCGGGGAGCCGGTCGATGGTGGAGACCATGTCGCCGACCGCGTAGACGTCGCGGCGCCCGGGCAGGCTGCAGTCCGGGTCCACGGGCAGGCGGCCCGCGCGGTCGACCTCGGTGCCCGAGGCCTTGGCCAGCATCGCGGCGAGCGGCGAGGCCTGCACCCCGGCCGCCCAGACCTTCGTCCGGGCGACGATGCGCTCCTCGCCCTTCGGGCTCTTCACCGTGATCGAGTCGGCGTCGATGTTCGTCGCCATGCTGTTGAGCCGGACGTCGACGCCCTTCTCCTCGAGCGTCTCGAGCGTGTACCTCTGCAGCTTCTTCGCGAACGGCGGCAGCACCGTCGGCGCGCCGTCGAGCAGGATGATCTTCGCCTCGCGGGTGTCGATCGAGCGGTACTCCCGCGGCAGCACGTAGCGGGCCAGCTCGGAGAGCTGCCCGGCGAGCTCCACCCCGGTCGGGCCGGCTCCGACGACGACGAACGTCATGTACGCCTCGCGCTCGGCCGGGTCCTGGGAGACCTCGGCGAGCTCGTAGGCGCCGAGGATCCGGCTGCGCAGCATCCGCGCGTCCTCGATCGTCTTCATGCCGGGTGCGTGCTCGGCCCATTCGTCGTGCCCGAAGTAGGCGTGCGTCGCCCCGCCTGCCACCACGAGGGTGTCGTAGGGCAGGTCGATGTGCTGGCCGTCCGGTGCCGCGGCGTGCACGAGCTTGCGCTCGAGGTCGATGTCGCCGACGTCGGCGAGCAGCGTGCGCACGTTGCGCTGGCTCTTCAGCACCCGCCGCAGCGCCGGCGCGATCAGGCCGGGGGACAGGATGCCCGTCGCGACCTGGTAGAGCAGTGGCTGGAACAGGTGGTGGTTGGTGCGGTCGACCAGCGTGATGTCGACGTCGGCCTTCTTCAGCGCCTTGGCCGTCTGGACGCCGCCGAACCCGCCGCCCACGATCACGACGCGGTGCCGTCCCTGCTGATGGGCACCGGCGCTCGTTCCGTCGGCGCTGCTGTGGTCGTGCCCTGCCGTCGTCACGTCGTTCACCCCTCGGTCGCGTCGCGCACGCGCGCGTTGCAGTTCCGGCCGGGAGGACGGCCTCCGTGACGGATGCCCGGGGGCCGATCGGAAGTCGACAACCTCGATGACACCGACCCGGCCACCCCCGACGGTACGAACGTGGCGCAGCCTGGGCAAACGGGACGAGCCATTCGGGGGCACGAGATGCCCGAACTCACAGCGTGGGAGCGCCCGGGGCGTCCCGGCCGTGGCATGGTGGTCCCCATGTGCGGGATCGTCGCGGCATTCGGTGACATCGACCACGGCCGGCATTCCGGCAAGTACGAACGGATGCTCGGCAAGGTCGCGCACCGCGGTCCCGACGACACCGGTGTGCACGTGGAGTCCACGGCGTGGCTGGGCCACCAGCGCCTGTCGATCATGGACGTGAGCGGCGGGCACCAGCCGATGGCCGACGCGGCCGAGTCGGCCTGGATCGTCGGCAACGGCGAGATCTACAACCACGAGCGGATCTCCTCGGCCTTCCCGGACGGCACCGTCCGCACCGGGTCGGACACCGAGGCCGCCCTGCACGCGGTGATGCGCGACGGCCAGATCGCCGTCGGCTCGCTCAACGGCATGTTCGCCGTCGCGATGGCCCGCACCGACGGCAGCGGGCTCGTCGCCCGGGACCCGATGGGCGTGAAGCCGCTGTACTGGATCCCGCCGAACGACGTCACCGACGAGTCCGTGCCCTACACCTCGCCGGACCCGGACGCGACGGTGCTGTTCGCCAGCGAGCTGCGCGCCTTCGACGTCGAGGACCGTCCGTACGTCGAGTCGTTCCCGCCCGGCTGCCTGTGGAGCCCGTCCTCGGGCCTGGTCCGCTACGCCGACGCGGTCCCGGTCGAGGTCCGACCGGCCCGTCGCGCCGAGCACCCGACCTGGGACAACGTCGTGCTCGACGAGGTCCGCGAGGCGGTCATCGCCGCGGTGAAGCGCCGGATGATGAGCGACGTCGGGGTCGGGGTGTTCCTCTCCGGCGGCCTGGACTCGGCGCTGGTCGCGGCGATCGCGGCCCCGCTGGCGCAGGCCAGGGGAGAGGTGCTGCCCACGTTCGCCGTCGGCACCGAGGGCTCCGGGGACCTGATCGCCGCCCGTAAGGTCGCCGCGCACATCGGCTCGGACCACCACGAGATCCTGGTGACCGCCGAGGACATCAACACCGCCCTCGACCAGGCCGTCGCCGTCATCGAGCACTACGACCCGGCCCTGGTCCGCAGCGCCGTGCCGAACCTGCTGCTGGCCCAGGAGGCGTCGAAGAAGGTCAAGGTGGTGCTCACCGGCGAGGGCGCCGACGAGCTGTTCGCCGGCTACTCCTACATCCACGGCGAGGAGTACGCCGAGCCGGACGCCCTGCACGCCGAGCTGGTCCGCTCGCTCGAGCAGCTGCACCACCTGAACCTGCAGCGCTGCGACCGCACGACGATGTACTACGGCCTCGAGGCCCGGGAGCCGTTCCTGGACTCCGCGCTGGTCCGCACGGCGCTGGCGCTGCCCCCGGAGTGGAAGCAGCGCCCGGACGGGCGCCCGGAGAAGGCGATCCTGCGCGAGGCGTTCACCGGCTGGCTGCCCGAGGACCTGCTCTGGCGGGGCAAGGAGCAGTTCGGCGACGGCTCCGGTGCCGGTACCGTCCTCGCCGAGCTGGCGAAGGGCAAGGCACGCGAGGCCGACACCGGCGCGATCCCGGAGCAGCCCGAGCACAGCTGGGCCCTGCGCAGCGACGAGGAGTTCCTCTACTACGAGATCTGGCGCCGCACCTTCGAGGGGATCAGGCCCGACCACACCCTCGGCGCCTTCGCCACGGCCTGAGCGACGCTGCGCCGATCAGAGGTCGCCGCCCTCGTCGAGGAGTCGGTCCACCTCGCGGCGGATGAGGCCGAGGCGGGCCTCCCGGACCAGCGGGATGTCGCGGCGGCGGCGGCGGACCTGGTTGATGTCGATGTCGACGTTGAGCACGTGCTCCTCGTTCTCGACGCACTCGGCGACGACCTCGCCCCACGGGTCGACGACGTGGCTGCCGCCCCAGAAGCGCAGCTTGCCCTCGTCGCCGACGCGGTTCACGAACACCACGTAGAGCTGATACATCCGGCCGAAGAACTGGGTGATGCCGCGCCAGTAGTCGCGGCTGTCGTAGCGCTCCGGGAACATCGACTGGGCGCTGGCCGCGGGCACCAGCATGACCATCGCGCCGTCCTGGGTGGCCAGGAACGCCAGCTGCGGCTGCCACGCGTCGTTGCAGATCAGGGTGGCCGCGCGGTGCCGTCCGCCGCGCACGGGGAACGCCCGCGAGGTCTGCCCGGGCAGGAAGTGCTTGCGCTCCTCGAAGATCGAGTAGTTCGGCAGGTAGAGCTTGCGGTGCACGTGCACCAGCTGCCCGCCCTCGTAGTAGGCGGCGCTGTTGTAGGTGTGCAGGCCGTGCGCCTGCGCCTCCGGGAAGGAGAGCAGGACCCCGCCGGGCGTCTTGTCGGCCAGGCGGCCGAGACGTTCGTCGTCCAGGGTCATCGAGACGTCCTCGTCGACCTCGCCGACGCCGAACCCGGACAGGAACAGCTCCGGGAAGACGACGATGTCCGAGCCGTCCGCGGCGGCGTCGGTGATCACCTTCTCGGCCCGGTCGACGTTGGCGTCGACGTCACCGAGTCGGGAGTCCAGCTGGGCGAGGGTGATCCGCATCGGGACAGTGTGAGGCCCCCGGCTCCCGGTGCCTACGCCGGGCACCCCGTGAAGATCGTCGGGGCCGCCCACCGGGGCGGGTGGGCTCAGTTCCCGGTGCCGCGGGTGATCGCCGAGGGCAGACCGGTGGTGCCGCCGACGGACCCGGCGCCGGACTCCTCGGCGCCCGTGCTGCCCGGTGCGGGCGCAGCCGACACGCCGGCGCAGGCGTCCTGCACCGAGACCGGAGCGGCCGACTGGGCCGGCGGTGTGGGGCTCGCCGAGGTGGACGGCTCCGCGGACGACGACTCCGAGGTGGGTGACGCCGACGACGACGGTGCCGGCATCGTGGCCGCACCCGGCGCCGGAGGCGGCGGCGGGTCCGCGATCGCCTTCTGCGCGACCTCCTGCATGTAGCTCACGTCCGGGTTCGCCGTGTCGAACTGGCCGCTGGAGGCGTTCGGGTCCGGCAGCGTCGGGTCGAACGCGATGCTCTCCAGCCGGAACCCGTCGTCGGCCAGGACGGCGAGCGCGGGCAGCACCTGCTGGGGCATGTCGGTGTAGACGGTGTCCTTCGTCGCGGCCGCGATCGCCTGGAACCGGGTCAGCAGCTCGGCCGGGCTCTTCTCGTTGATCACCGCCTGGATCAGGCAGCGCTGACGGCCCATCCGCTGGTAGTCGGTGCCGTTGCGGCGCGAGCGGGCGAACCAGAGCGCCTCCTCGCCGTTCAGCGTCTGGATGCCGGGCTGGATGTAGCCGTCCGGTCTCACGTACGTCCCGCCCGCGGTGACGCCACCGATCGGGATCGGCTCCGCGCCGACGTTCACCGTCACCCCGCCGACCGCGTCGATCATCGACGAGAACCCGGCCATGTTGACCTCGAGGTAGTAGTCGATCGGCAGGCCGGTCATGTACGAGATCGTCGACTGCAGCAGGTTGACGCCGGGGTAGGGCGTCGGTCCGGACGGTGCGACGGACGGGTCCCGCTCGCCGTAGGCGTAGACGGCGTTGAGCAGGTAGTCCCCGGACAGCGGCTGCGACGGGTCGTGGAAGCCGTCCGGGAACTTCGCGGCCATCGCCGAACCCGGCGGGAACTGGGCGCGCTGGATGTTGCGCGGCAGGCTGAACAGCGTGGTCCGGCCGGTCGTGGTGTCGATGCTGGAGAGCATCATCGAGTCGGTCCGGGTGCCGGTGCGGTCCGGGCCGGCGTCGCTGCCCAGGAGCAGGACGTTGAGGCGCGGCTTGCCCAGCGCCGTCGCGGCGTCGGTGCCACCGCCCTTGAACAGCGAGTTCAGCAGGCTGCGCTGGGAGTTCAGGAGCTCGACGCCGTAGCCGAACGGGACGGCGACGGTGAGGCACAGCAGGGCCGCCGTCGCGGTGCCGACGACCTTTCTGCCCGTCGTCAGGTTGCGGGGACGGGCCAGTGCGTAGGTCCGGGCGATCTGGGCGATCCACCCGATGCCGCCGAGGACCAGCGCGATCGCCAGCCCGGTCAGGGCGGTGGTCGACAGCAGGTTCTGCAGCAGGGTGGACCGGCGCACGACCAGCACCAGCACGACGAGCGCGACCACGACGGCCAGCAGGGTGCCGAGGATCAGCCCGCCGGTGCGGCGCCGGCGCATCGCGAGGTGCCCGCTGCCGGGCAGGGCGGTCGACGCCGCGGTCAGGCCGAGCGCGGCGCCCAGCGAGGAACGCGCGGGATCGGGCAGCCGCTGTCCGGAGGTCTTCTCGGGCCTGCCGCCGGGCCGTCCTGTGTCGCGCCGGCCCGGGGGACGTGCGGTGGCGGCGGTCGTGGAGTCCACCGAGCCGGGCTCGCGCGCCGGCGCGCGGACGGCCTCGGTGGCGTCCGGGTCCGGCGCGGTGGCGGCGCGGGAGGCCGCGACGGCGGTCCCGGCGCCCGCGCGGGCGCCGCCGGGGCGCTCGCGCCGGGGGACGATCGGGATCTCGCCGCTCAGGCGTGCGGCGCGGTCGCGTGCATCCGCGCCGCCGGCCCCGGAGGCCTGACGACGACGGTGCTCGGCGGCGGTGTCCGGACGTCCGGGGACGCCCGGGCGCGGCGGTGGCCCCGTCGGTCCGCCCGGGGGCGGGGGACCCGGTGGGCGTGGAGCGGTCCCGGCGGGCCGGTCCGGTCCGGGACCGCCCGAGCGGTCGGCGCCGGAGCGGTCCGCGGAGGGACGGCCCGGCTCGGCCCGGGAGCCGTCCGGTGTGCCGGTGGGTCCGCCGGAGTCCGGCTCGTGCCGGGCGGGCGGTGCGGCGTGCCGGTCGTCGATCGGCCCGGGCGCGCCGCCCTGCGCGGAGGACGGGCCCTGGCCCGAGGGGCCGTTCTGGCCGGCCGGTGCGTTCTGGCCGGACGGTGCCATCTGTTCGGACGGTGCGTTCTGGCCGGACGGCGTGTTCTGCCCCGAGGAGCCGCCCGGCCCGGCGGAACCGCTGCCGCGGATCGAGCGGATGTCGGTGGGGCGGCTGTCGGAGTGGCCGCGCACCGGCGCGGACGGGCGGGCGGACGGGCCCGCCGGACGCCCGGGAGCGCCGTCGGACGCTGCGCGGCCGGGCGCGGCATCGGGGCCGGACGGACCGTTGCGACGCCGTCCCGGGCCGCCCTGCGGGGCCTGGGAGAACCGTCCGGAGTCGGTGGTGCGCTCGTGGCGGCGCGGCCACGGCGGCTGGGGGACCGGTCCACCGGGCGGCGGCGGGGGACCGGGGCGCCGGAGGCCGGACGGGCCGCCGCCGTCGCGGGCCGGCGGCTGCTCGGTGTGCGGGGCCCGGACGGGGCCGGACTGCCGGGTGCCCGCGGAACCGGCGGGCCCGGCCGGTCCGGGGCCGTTCCGGGCCGGGCCGTTCGGGCCGGAGGTGCTCTGAGCGGGGCCGTTCTGAGCGGGGCCGTTCTGGCCGGGAGCGTTCTGCCCGGGGTTGTTCTGCGGGCCGCGGGTGGGCGGCGGGCCCGACGGCCCCGGCCCACCGGCCGGGGGACCGCCGGCCTGCGGCGGGCCGGACGGCCCGGGGCCGTTCACCGGTGCGCCCGGCCGCCCATGACCTCGGCGGTCTCCCGGTTCCTGCCGGGCAGGAGCCTGCGACCCGCCCGGCCCCTCGGGGCGGGGCGCGCGCTGCGGGCCGGTCGTGCGACCGGGGACGCGCTGGGAGTCGGGACGGTCGGCCTCACGGGGGTCGCGGCCGGTGTCCTCCCGGCCCCGCGGGGCGCCCGGCGGGGGGTCCTGTACCGGGCCGCCCTGGCGGTCGCCGCCGTGTGGTCGCTCGTCGTCCACCCGGGGCACCCCCTGTCACTCTCGGCACGACATCGCCCGTCTCCGGGGCGTCGGATCCGCCGGTGGGGGTGTCGCATCAGCGCGCGGCCGGTGTCGCCGACATCGGTTCCGTCGAGAGTACTTGCTGTGATCACGATCTCGGCCGCCCCCCACCCACCCCTGTGGGTCACTGGTAGGAGACGAACACCGGCGAGGTCGGGCCCACCTTGACCGTCTGCTGGGGGGTGAACATCGGGGTGTCCTCGTCGAGGAAGTTCTTCCATCCCCACCACAGACCCTTCGGCCCCGGCGCGGTGTGCAACGTGTTCCAGGTGCCCATCTTCGTGCCGGGGTCACCGAACCCGTCGGCGTGCAGGACGGTCGCCAGCTCGGGGTGCGAGGTGACCAGCGTCTGCCGGTCCGAGATCATCGACGTGCGGAACTGGTGGATCATGAAGACCTTCTGCGGAAGGTTCTTCTGCTCGGTCAGCGCGGCCAGCCAGGCCGACGTCTTGTTGATCTCCGCGGCGGTCACGGTGCCGATCTGGGCGCGGTGGCGCTGGTTCGGCCCGAGCCGCCACTCCGGGTCCAGCGCGAGGCCGACGTTCGGTCGCGCCAGCAGCGGTGCGTAGAGCTGGGCCTGGCTCAGGAAGTCGGCCCGGCCCGGCTGCAGGTCCAGTACGACGTAGACGCCGTTCTTCGCCGCCTCGTCCACCCAGGGCTTGAGGTCGGCCACCGTGGACTCGGCGGAGTAGTCCCCGTCGGCGCCCGCCGCGGAGTCGGCGACCGTGGCGATCAGCTCGAAGGCCGGGATCACCGGCTCGGTGCTGACCGGGTCGAAGTCGGCCGCGAGGTCCTTCGCGCGGGCGATCGACTGCGCGATGCCCTGCTCGCCCAGCACGCCGAGCCCGGGGGTGTCCGGGTGCCCGTAGAGCGCGACCATCCGCCGTCCCGGGAAGAGCTGGGTGCCGCCGCCGGGCAGCTGCGCGACCGGCGGCGGAGCGGCTGCGGCGGGCGTCGGCGGCGCCGCGCCGTCCGGGCGCCGGGGTTCGGCCTGCGAGGCCGTGCACGCGGAGAGCAGCGCGGCGACGGCGAGCAGGGCGGTCGCCGCGACGCCGCGGCGGGAGAGGTGACGGAGAGTGGACGCGCGAGACAACCCGGAAGTAAGCACCGGTCACCAGGTTAGGTGACGGCCGGGCTCTCCGCAGTGACGCCACGCGGGCGGCAGATCGCGGACCGTGATCATCCGCTCCCGGGGTCGGGAGCGGCGCTCAGGGACGGATCGGTCCGTCCGGTCCGTCCTCGGGGCCTCGCGGCGGACGCTGTGGACGTCCACGCAGGATCCGCTTGAGCCCGGCGGTGTGCCGGCGGCTGACCGGGAGCTCGATCGCGGTGGAGCCCTGACCCAGGCGCACGACGTAGCCGGAGCCCGACATCCGCAGCTCGGTGATCAGGTGCAGCGCCACCAGGTACGCCCGGTGGATGCGGACGAAGCCGGCCTCGCCCCAGCGGTCCTCGAGCACCGAGACCGGGATCCGGACCAGGTGGCTGCCGTCGGTGGTGTGCAGCCGGGCGTAGTCGCCCTGCGCCTCGACGAACCGGATCGACGACCGCGGCACGATCTTCGTGGTGCCGGCCAGCTCGACCGGGATCACCTCGTCGTCGGTCGTCTCCGGGGCGACGCGCTTCTGCTGGGCGGCCACCGCGGACGGCGGCACCGGCCCGCGCGAGCCGCGCAGGGCGATCGTGCGGTCCAGGGACCCGGCCAGGCGCTCGCTGCGCAGCGGCTTGAGCAGGTAGTCGACGGCGCCGACCTCGTAGGCGTCGACGGCGCGGTCGTCGTGGGCGGTGACGAAGACGATCGGCGGCGGGTCGGCCATCGCCGACAGCACGCGCGCCAGCTCGAGTCCGTCGAGCCCGGGCATCCGGATGTCGAGGAAGACCACGTCCACCTTGACCGGGGCGCTGCCGTCGGCCGGGTTGCCGTGCAGGATCCGCAGGGCCTCGGTCGCGTTCGCGGCGGTGTGCACGGTGCCGACGCGGGGGTCCTCGCCGAGCAGGTGCGCCAGCTCCAGCAGCGCCGGCTCCTCGTCGTCCACGGCCAGGGCCGTCAGGGCGCCGGACGGGGCGGGCGGCGGTGGCGGCGACGCGGGACGGTCCGAGGGACCCGACCCGATCGGGCGATGGTTGCCCGGGTCGTAGCCTCCCGGCGCGTACCCGCCCGGCTGGTGTCCGCCCTGGCCGTAACCGGCCGGGGCCGGGCCGCCGGGTGCGATCCCGTTCGGCGCCAACCTGCCCGAGACGGGCGACGGCCCGCCGGAAGCGTGCCCACCCCGCACGTGGCTGTACACGGCTCCTCCTCGCCGCGGGACCCTGCCCGCTGCCCGGTGACTGCCAGCACACCGTAGCGAGCGTGCGCGCCGTCACCTGCAGGCGGTCCGGGCTCGTCGGTCCGCCTGAACGGGGTGCTCCGTTCGGGTGTGGACGACAGCGCGCCGTGATCACCCGTCCGGCCCGCGGGAACACTGACGCCGACAAAGTTGTTGAGCGTGCACATACCCCGGGTGCAGGATCTGCGCCCCATCGAAGGAGGAGGCCCCCGTGCAGTTCGGGATCTTCAGCGTCGGCGACGTCACCCCGGACCCGACGACCGGGCGCGAGCCGACCGAGAACGAGCGGATCCGCTCGATGACTACTATCGCCGAGCACGCCGAGGCGGTCGGACTGGACGTGTTCGCCACCGGCGAGCACCACAACAAGCCGTTCGTGCCGTCCTCGCCGACGACGCTGCTCGGCTACATCGCCGCGCGGACGCAGACGCTGACGCTGTCCACGTCCACCACGCTGATCACCACGAACGACCCGGTGAAGATCGCCGAGGACTTCGCGATGCTGCAGCACCTGGCCGGGGGCCGGGTGGACCTCATGCTGGGCCGCGGCAACACCGGCCCGGTCTACCCGTGGTTCGGGCAGAACCCGGCCGACTCGGTGCCGCTGACGGTGGAGAACTACCAGCTGCTGCGACGGCTGTGGGACTCCGAGGTCGTGAACTGGGAGGGCCGGTTCCGCACGCCGCTGTCGAACTTCACGTCCACGCCGCGCCCGCTCGACGGCGTCGCGCCGTTCGTCTGGCACGGCTCGATCCGCACGCCGGAGGTGGCCGAGGTCGCCGCCTACTTCGGTGACGGCTTCTTCGCCAACAACATCTTCTGGCCGGCCTCGCACTACGAGCGCCTGATCGGGCTCTACCGCGAGCGCTGGGAGCACCACGGGCACGGCCCGGGCGAGAGCGCGGTCGTCGGGCTGGGCGGGCAGTTCTTCATGCGCCGCAACTCCCAGGACGCCTGGAACGAGTTCCGGCCCTACTTCGACAACGCCCCGGTCTACGGGCACGGGCCGTCGATGGAGGACTTCACGTCGCAGACGCCGCTGACCGTCGGGAGCCCGCAGCAGGTGCTGGAGAAGACGCTCACGTTCCGCGAGCACTTCGGCGACTACCAGCGCCAGCTGTTCCTCGTCGACCACGCCGGCCTGCCGCTGAAGACCGTGCTCGAGCAGCTCGACCTGCTCGGCGAGATCCTCCCGGCGATGCGCACGGAGTTCGAGTCGCGCCGCCCGCTGGGGGTGCCCTCGGACCCGCCGAGCCACGCCGACCGCGTCGCGGCCCGGATGGTGAGCTCGGAGCCGGGCCTGACCATCGGCTGAGCCGTGGCCCCCTCCGCCCGGCCCGGGCGGAGGGGGCCGCCCCCTGCCTTCGGACGGGTCTGCGCGTCATGAACTGTGGCACCCGGTGCCGAATCGCTAGTGTGCCGCTCATCGAGGCAGGGACGACCCTGCGTCAGCGAACCCGCAGAGCGAACATCATCACTGCGAAGGGGCAGGTATGGCGAGCACCAAGGACTGGTTCGAGACCGTCGCGGAGGCCCAGCGGCGGGCGAAGAAGCGCCTGCCGAAGTCGGTCTACTACGCGCTGGTCGCCGGCGCCGAGCAGGGTCTGACGCTGAGCGACAACGTCGCCGCGTTCGACGAGCTCGGGTTCCGCCCGCACATCGCGGACCTGCCGGCCGTCCGGTCGCAGAGCACCACGGTGATGGGCCAGGAGATCGACTTCCCGGTCGTCATCTCGCCGACCGGCGTGCAGGCCGTCGACCCGGAGGGCGAGGTCGCGGTCGCGAAGGCCGCGGCGAGCTCGAACATCCAGAACCCGCTCAACCCGGACCAGACCGTCTCCACCGCGATGGGGCTCTCGTCGTTCGCGTCGCGCTCGATCGAGGACGTCTGCGCCGTCAACGACAAGGTGTTCTTCCAGGTCTACTGGGCGGGCTCGCGCGACGACATCCTGGCCCGTGCGATGCGTGCCAAGGCGGCCGGGGCGAAGGCCCTGATCGTGACGCTGGACTGGACGTTCGCCACCCGCCGGGACTGGGGCAGCCCGCCCATCCCGGAGAAGATGGACCTCAAGGCGATGCTCCAGTTCGGCCCGGAGGCCATCGTCAAGCCGAAGTACCTGCTGGACTGGGTGAAGACCGGCAAGCTGCCCGACCTCACCACCCCGAACATGGCGGCCCCGGGTCAGGACCCGCCCACGTTCTTCGGCGCCTACGGCGTGTGGTGGACCTCTCCGCTGCCGACCTGGGAGGACCTGGCCTGGCTGCGCGAGCAGTGGGGCGGCCCGTTCATGATCAAGGGCATCACGCACCCCGACGACGCGCGCCGCGCCGTCGACGCCGGGGCCACTGCCGTCTCGGTCTCCAACCACGGCGGCAACAACCTCGACGGCACGCCGGGCTCGATCCGTGCGCTGCCGGCGATCGCCGACGCCGTCGGTGACCAGATCGAGGTGCTGCAGGACGGCGGCATCCGCCGCGGCGCCGACGTCGCGAAGGCGCTCGCGCTCGGCGCCCGCGCCTGCATGATCGGGCGCGCCTACCTGTGGGGCATGGCCGCGCAGGGCGAGCGCGGGGTGACCAACGTGATCTCGATCCTCTACAAGGGGATCGACGAGGCACTGCTGGGCCTGGGGAAGAACTCGATCCACGAGCTCTCCCGCGACGACCTGATCATCCCGGAGAACTTCACCCGGAACACGTCCAAGATCTGACCGCCCTCGACGGGGCCGGGCCGCGCACACCGCGGGACCCGGCCCCGTCGTGCTGTCAGGAGGGCATCACCGGGAAGCCGACCTTGGTCAGCTCCTCGGAGAGGTCCCAGAGCTTCCGGCGGACGTCGCGGTCGTGCGAGGCGGCGCTGGAGCCGACCGGGCGCGGGCTGCCGGTGAGCTCGCCGATCCCGTCCGGGCCGATGTACATCCCGCCGGGCAGGTCGGTGACGGTCGCGGCGTAGAGCGTGGGCAGCGCGCCGGCCTCGCCGGACTGCCCGAGCAGCCGGGTGGCGAGCGCGACCGGGCCGTCCTGGAACGACTCCGTGCGCCCCTGCAGGTTCGTCGAGGCGAACCCCGGGTGCGCGGCGAGCGACCGCAGCGGTGACCCGGCCGCGGTGAAGCGGTACTCCAGCTCGTAGGCGAACATCAGGCACGCCAGCTTGGACTGGCCGTAGGCCGTCCAGCGCTCGTAGCGTCCCTTCTCGAAGTTCGGGTCGTCGAGGCGGATCCTCCCGAAGCCGTGCGCGAGGCTCGACAGCGTCACGACCCGGTCGGTGATCCGGTCCAGCAGCAGCCCGGTCAGCGCGAAGTGGCCCAGGTAGTTCGTGCCGAGCTGCATCTCGAACCCGTCGGCGGTCCGCTGCTGCGGGATCGCCATCAGCCCTGCGTTGTTGACCAGCACGTCGATGGGGCCGTCGATGCCGGCGGCGAACTCGCGCACCGACGTCAGGTCGGCGAGGTCGAGGCGGTGCACCGACGCGGCGCCGCCCAGCTCCGCGGCGACCGCCTCGCCCTTCTCGACGTTGCGCACGGCCAGCACGACGCGTGCGCCCGCGTGCACCAGGGCCCGGGCCGTGGCCAGGCCCAGGCCGCTGTTCGCCCCGGTCACGACGGCCGTGCGTCCCTGCTGGGGCGGGATGTCGGCGACGGACCAGGCGGTGCGGGAGGACGAGAACATGGGGCTCCTTCGGCGGGGGTGGTGCGGGCGGCGGCGACCGCGGATGCCCCACATGTACCCGAAGCCCGCCGTTCCGACGCGTGTCCCGCACGTGCGTCACAGGCGGAGGGGGTGCACCCTCGGGACGGGACGAGGAGGTCGGACATGGCGTACTACCGGCGGTGCGGCGAGGTTCCGCCCAAACGACACACCCAGCACCGCGGACCGAACGGCGGGCTCTACTACGAGGAGCTGATGGGGGAGGAGGGGTTCTCCTCGGACTCGTCGCTGCTCTACCACACGGGGGTGCCGTCGGCCATCGTCGACGCGACCCCCTGGGAGCTTCCCGACGTCTCCACGAGCGAGAACCGCCCACTGCTGCCCCGGCACCTGAGGCTGCACGAGCTGTTCGACGACGACACCGCAAAACGCACCGACGTCGTGTCGGGGCGGCGGCTGGTGCTCGGCAACGCCGACGTGCGGATCTCCTACGTCGTCGCGTCCGGATCCTCGCCGCTCTACCGCAACGCCGTCGGCGACGAGTGCGTCTACCTCGAGTCCGGCGCCGCCACCGTGGAGACGGCGTTCGGCACGCTGACCGCCGTCGCCGGGGACTACGTGCTGCTGCCGCGCTCGACGACGCACCGCTGGCTGCCCACCGGCGACGACCCGGTGCGGGCCTACGTGATCGAGGCCAACTCCCACATCGCGCCGCCGGAGCGCTACCTGTCGCGGTTCGGTCAGCTCCTCGAGCACGCGCCCTACTGCGAGCGCGACCTGCACGGCCCGGAGGGACCCCTGCTCGTCGCGGGCCCGGAGGCCGACCAGGACACCGAGGTGCTGGTCAAGCACCGCGGCAGCCGGGGGATCACCGGGACCCGCTACGTCTACCCGACGCACCCGTTCGACGTCGTCGGCTGGGACGGGTGCCTCTACCCGTACACGTTCAACGTCGCCGACTTCGAGCCGATCACCGGGCGGGTGCACCAGCCGCCGCCGGTGCACCAGGTGTTCGCCGGGCGCAACTTCGTGATCTGCAACTTCGTGCCCCGCAAGGTCGACTACCACCCGTTGTCGGTGCCCGTGCCCTACTACCACTCCAACGTCGACTCCGACGAGGTCATGTTCTACTGCGGCGGGAACTACGAGGCGCGCAAGGGATCCGGTATCGGGCAGGGATCGATCTCGCTGCACCCCGGCGGGCACTCACACGGCCCCCAGCCGGGTGCGGTGGAGCGGTCGCTGGGCGCGGAGTTCTTCGACGAGCTCGCGGTCATGGTGGACACGTTCGCCCCGCTGGAGCTGGGGGAGGGCGCCCGCGCCTGCGAGGACCCCGCCTACGCCTGGACCTGGGCGGCCGGCCGCTGAGGCCCGGGTCTCAGGCTTCCGCGGGCTCGTCGCTGCGCACCGACTGCACCACGGCGTCGATGAGCAGGAACGCGATCAGCGACACCCCGAACACCGGCAGCGCCAGGCCGACCAGGACCGCGACCGCCCCGACCGTCAGCACCGCCGAGAACGCCGGCTTCGACCGCACGCCCGGCGGCCCGGCGAACCCTCCGCGGGTGGGGCGGCGCAGCCACCACATCCGGTAGCCCCACACGACCAGGCAGATGATCGCGAGCGCCAGCGCGGCGAGCACGATCTGGTTCGCCACCCCGAACAGGATGCCCATGTGGGCGTCGATGCCCCAGCGGGCGAGCTTCGCCGCGACCGGCCAGTCCGCGAACCGCAGCTGGTCGACGACGGCCCCGGTCGACGGGTCGACGGCCACCGAGTCCTGCTGGGTCGGCCAGCTCCGGGTGGTCTGGGTGACCGTCCAGGCCCCGCCCGGGTCGGCCGGGGTGACCTCGACCGGACCGGCGACCCCGGCGCCGCGGGCCGCGGCGAGCACACGGTCGGTCTGCACGGCGACGCTGCCGACCGGTGCGGCCGTCGAGGTCGCGGGCAGGGTGTCGCTCACCGACGGGGTGGTCCAGTCGAACGCGGAGCGCATGGTGTCGACGTTGGCGCCGGCGAACTGCGACCACGTCAGGCCCGTCGCGGACAGGAACAGCATGCCGACCGCGGCCCACAGACCGACCGAGCCGTGCCAGGACCGCAGTCGCGCCCGTCCCGGGCCGGTGTCCTGCGGCAGCAGGGTCCGGCGGACCCGACGGGCCTTGTGACTGTGCCCATTCTCGTTCCGCCTGCGCTTCTCTCGCCGCACCACCCAGATCGCCAGCCCGGACAGCGTCAGCACCCACAGCCAGGACGCGGCGAGCTCGGTGTAGATCCGGCCCGGGTCACCGAGCAGCAGCGAGCGGTGCAGGTTGTCGATCGTCGCCCGGAACGGCAGCCACTCGGCGTAGGTGTCGATCGTGGCGCGCACCCCGCCCGTCGACGGGTCGACGAACACCGTCCGCGAGTAGCTCGGCTCCAGGTCCGCGTCGAACGAGACGCGGGTGGTGTCGCCGGGTCCGGGCGCGGGACGGACCTCGGTCACCGGAAGCCCCGGCTGCGACGCCATCGCGGCCGCGACCTGGTCGCGCACCGGCACCGCCGGCCCGGTGACCGGGGCGGTGAGGACGTCGGCGTAGAGCGCCCGGTCGATCTGCGGGGTCAGCGTGTAGAGCAGGCCCGTCACGGCCGCGACCAGCAGGAACGGCCCCACGAACAACCCGGCGTAGAAGTGCAGCCGCATCAGCAGCGGCCGCAGCCCGGCCCACCAGGTGGCGCCGGCGGATCGCGGCCGGTCACCGGGGGAGGGATCGGACGGCGGGCCCGGCTCGACCGGGGGCCGGGTGCGTGTGGTCTCGGACATCGGGGTGCGGCGCTCCTCGAGTCGGGCGGGTTCGGGCATGCGGACGGGACCCGGGGGCACCGGGCGGGGTGGAGCGGGACGTGGTGGTGCGGGGAGGTCAGGGCCGGCGGGTCACCAGCCGGCGACCATCCCCAGCAGCATCACGATCATGCCCAGCCCCATGAGGGCGTGACAGCCCGCGTCGGAGCGTGGGCCGAGCAGGCGGTGCGGCGCGGGAGCGGCGACGGCGGGCGCGACGGTGGCGACGGCGGTTCCTCCGCCCCCCGGCCCGGTCTCGGCCGCCTCGGTCGCCGGCTCGGCGGTCTCGTCCGTGACCAGCGGCGCCCCGGCGACGACGGTCCGCCCGCGCAGGGCGCGGACCGCCCAGAAGGCGGACGTGGCGAGCAGCGCGGCGCACGCACCGATCGTCAGGACGACGGCCCAGGCGACCGGGCCGGTGTGCGCCGTCATGTCCATCGCGGCGCCGTCACCCCCGCCGTGCCCGGAGTGCGCACCGTGGCCTCCGGCCTCCGCGACCACCGGCGTCGGCATGATCAGCGGCATCGCGGCCAGCATCCACACCATCGCCGCGGCCATCAGCGCGTGCGCCGAGCCTCCGGCGCAGCCGTGCGAGCCGGTCCGGTAGCGCGCCACCGCGTCCACGACGAAGTAGCCGGCGAACACCGTGAACAGCACGATCTGCACCGTGACGCCGGTCGTGCCGGCCCAGGTCCAGGTCATCACGACCATGGCCACGCTCATCAGCAGGTGCGCCAGCTCCGCCATCCGCCGCGACGGCGGCAGCGGACCGGTCATCGCCGCCGACCAACGCACGAGTGCGTAGGCGCCGGTCAGGACGAAGACCGCGGACAGGGCCAGGGCCAGGGGCAGGGATGCGATCACGTCGTCTCCTTCGCGTGGTGCACGGCAGTGGTCGTACGGAACGGTCGTCCGGTTCCTACGACTTGCCGCGCACGGTCGAATTCATCGCCGTGGATGCGGTCCTGCGTCGAGCGGTCGGAGAGCGTTCAGGCTCCGTCACGACATCGCCCGGTGGCCGCGCCGCCGCTGCGGTCGGCGTCCAGGGCCTCGACCAGGTCCTCCCGGGCCCGCGCGACGCGGGAACGGATCGTGCCCACCGGGCAGTCACAGACCTCGGCGGCCTCGGCGTAGCTCAGGTCCAGCATCTGGGTCAGGACGAACGCCTCACGGCGCTCGTCGCCCAGCTCGTCGACGAGCGCGCGGAGCAGGACCGCCTCGTGCGCGCCGGTGCGTGGCCCGGCGGCCCGGTCGAGGAGGCCCTCCCAGTCGTCGGCGCCCTGGGTGCGCGGACGGCGCACGGCCGTGCGGACCGCGTCCACCGAGACCCGGCGGGCCACCGAGAGCAGCCAGGTGCGGGCCGAGGCCCGCGCGGCGAACGTCGGCAGCGTGCGCAGGGCGCGCAGGTAGGTCTCCTGGGCGAGGTCCTCGGCGTCGGCGGGGCCGGACAGGTGCACCAGGAACCGGTGCACGTCGGCCTGCGTGGCGCGGACGAACGCGGCCAGCGCGTCGGTGTCTCCACGGCCCGCCGCGAGCGCCCACGCCGTGACCGTGGCGTCGTCGGGGCGCTGGGACATGGTCGTTAGCCTAAACGCACCATCGACACACGCTGTGATCCGGTGTTCACGATCACCCCCGGCCGGGAACTCGACGGACCGTCGCGGCGACCATAGGGACATGACGCACGCCCCCGTCCCGTGTACGGAATGCCGTGAGCGGGTCTCTGCGCGCCTCGACGGCGAGGACGACCCGTTTCCCGCC
This sequence comes from Pseudonocardia sediminis, assembly GCF_004217185.1. Classification (NCBI taxonomy): domain Bacteria; kingdom Bacillati; phylum Actinomycetota; class Actinomycetes; order Pseudonocardiales; family Pseudonocardiaceae; genus Pseudonocardia; species Pseudonocardia sediminis. The sequence goes on from NZ_SHKL01000001.1 coordinate 1,323,642, forward strand.
GTCGACGCGCACCTGCAGGGCTGCCCGGACTGCCGGGCCTTCGCGGACCGGGCGGCGACGGTGACCCGTCTCGCCCGCACCGGGACCGCGCAGCCGGGCCCGGACCTCGTCGCCTCGGTACTGACCGCGGCCACCGGGATGCGCCCGGTCGAGCGCCGCCGCCGGGCCGGGGTCGCCGTGCGGGCCGGGCTGGGGATGGTCGGTGCCGGGCAGATCGCGCTGGCTGCGGCCGGCGTCCTCGGCGCCGCGATCGCCGGGACCGGCGAGATGCACATGGGCGGGGCGAGCGCCGAGCACTTCGCGCACGAGAGCGCCGCGTGGAACCTGGCGATCGGGGTCGGGTTCGCCGCCGTCGCGCTGGGACGGTCCCGGCTGGTGGCCGGGCTGGTGCCGGTGATCGGAGCGTTCGTCGGGGTGCTGGCCGTGCTCAGCGTCGTCGACCTGATCGCGGGCCGGGTGGACCCGGTCCGGCTGCTCGCGCACCTGCTGCTGGTCGTCGGGCTGGTGCTGTTGCTGCTGCACCGCCGGGTGCTGCGCGACGACGGCGGCCGCGCGGTCGCGCCGCCGCGGTTCGGGCCGGTGCTGCCGGACACGGTGCTGCCCTGGTCCGGGCCGGTCGCGGGGCCGGGTGCTGTCGCCCACGCCGATCGCCCCTCCGGACGGCGTGAGGCGGCCTGAGCGTTCAGTCCAGGAGGTCCCGCAACGCCGCCAGCCCGGCGTACACCTCGGCGAAGCTCGTCGACAGCGGGGACAGGCCGATCCGCAGCCCGTCCGGGGCGCGATAGTCCGGGATCACGCCGCGTTCCCACAGCGGGGTGAGCAGGTCGGCGAAGCCGGGACGGACGAGCGTCACGTGCCCGCCGCGCCGGTCGTGCTCGCGCGGTGAGGCGACGGTGACGCCGCGCGGGACCAGCCAGGCGTCGGCCAGGTCGAGGGCGTAGTCGGTCAGGCGCAGCGATTTCTCCCGCACCGCGTCGATCCCGGCCTCGGCGAGCAGGTCGAGCGACACCGTCAGCGGGAGCATGCCCAGCACCGGCGGCGTCCCGGACAGCAGCCGCCGCACCCCCGGCTCCGGCTCGTAGCCCGCGGCCATCGCGAACGGGTCGCGCCGGCCCGTCCAGCCCTGGATCGGCTGCTCCAGCGACGGGAGGAGGTCGCGGCGGGCGTAGCCGAACGCGGGGGACCCGGGCCCGCCGCAGAGGTACTTGTAGGTGCAGCCCACCGCCAGGTCGACGCCCCAGTCGTCGAGGCGCAGCGGCACCGACCCGGCGGAGTGGCTCAGGTCCCAGAGCACGAGGGCTCCGGCGTCGTGGGCGATCGCGGTGATCGCTTCGGCGTCGGCGATCCAGCCCGAGCGGTAGGCGACGTGGCTGAACGTCACCAGCGCCGTCTCCGGTCCGACGACGGCGGCGACCTGCTCGGGTGTGATGCCGGCGGCCGGGTCGGTCTCGACCCAACGCAGGGTGAGCCCGCGCTCGGCGGCGATGCCCTCGATCACGTAGCGATCGGTGGGGAAGTTGTCGGTGTCGAGCACGATCTCGCTGCGGTCCGGCCGGGCGGTGACGGTGGCGCGGGCCAGTTTGTAGAACAGCACCGTCGTCGAGTCGGCGACCACCGTCTGCCCGGGCGCCGCGCCGAGGGCGAGCGCGCCGATCCGGTCGCCGACCGTCCCGGGCTGCTCCCACCAGCCCTCGTCCCAGCCGCGGATCAGCCGGGTGCCCCAGTCCTCGCGTACGAAGCGCTCGATCCGTTCGGCGGTGAGCGCCGGTGGGCGGCCGAGCGAGTTGCCGTCGAGGTAGGCGACGACGTCCGGGGCCGGCACGAAGCGGTCCCGGAACGAGGCCAGCGGGTCGGCCGCGTCGTGGGCGGCAGGATCGAGGGCCGTGGGGTCGAGATCGGTCACCGGGCCATCATGGGCCCGCCCGGACCCGCGACCACACCCCGGACCGCGTGCGACGATCCGATCCATGGACTTCGAGCTCTCCGAGACCGCGGCCGCCGTGCAGAAGGGCATGCGCGAGCTGTGTGCGGACTTCGGCACCGACTACTGGTCGCGCTGCGACGCCGAGGACCGCTGGCCGGAGGAGCTGTGGACCGAGCTCGGCCGCGGCGGCTGGCTCGGGCTCGCCGTGCCGGAGGAGTTCGGCGGCGGCGGGCTGGGCCTGCTCGAGCTGGCCGTCGCGATGGAGGAGCTCGCCGCGTCCGGCGCCGGCACCGCGGGCGCGTTCCTCTACCTGCTCACCCCCGGCTTCGGCGGGGTGACGGTCACCCGGCACGGCACCGACCAGCAGAAACGCGACCTGCTGCCCGGTATCGCCGCCGGCACCACCCAGACCTGCTTCGCCCTCACCGAGCCCGACGCCGGCAGCAACGCCCTGGCCATCTCCACCACGGCCCGTCGCGACGGTGACGACCTGGTGCTGCGCGGGCAGAAGATCTGGATCTCCGGCGTGCAGCGCGCCGACTGGATGCTGGTCGTCTGCCGGACCACTCCCGCCGCCGAGGCGTCCGGGCGCACCTCCGGGTTCTCGGTGCTGCTGGTCGACGTCCGAGAGGCCGAGGCGGCCGGGACCCTGCAGTACACCCCGATCCACAAGGCCGGGAACCGGATCGTGAAATCCAACCAGGTGCACTTCGACGACGTCCGGGTTCCGGCCGACCGCGTCCTCGGCGAGATCGACGCCGGGTTCGCCGTGCTCTGGGACATCCTCAACCCCGAACGCGTCCTCGCCGCGGCCGGCGGGGTGGGGACGGCCGAGCTGGCGCTGCGCCTGGCCGTGGGCTACGCCCGCGAGCGTGAGGTCTTCGGACGCCCGATCGGCGCCAACCAGGGTCTGGCCTTCCCGCTGGCCCGGGTCAAGGCCCAGACCGAGCTGGCCCGTCTGATGACGCACAAGGCCGCGTGGCTCTACGACCAGGGCCGCCCGTCGGGCGACGAGGCCAACATCGCGAAGCTGACCGCCGCCGGCGCCGCCTGGGACGCGGCCGACCGCGCCTACCAGACCTACGGCGGTATGGCGTTCTCCGAGGAGTACCCGATCGCCCGCCTGCACCGCGACGCGCGCATCGCGAAGAACATCCCGGTCGCCGAGGAACTCGTCCTGGCCCACATCGCCACCCAGGGACTGGGCCTGCCGCGCAGCTACTGAGCCGCGCAGCACTATCCGGCGGACAGGGTGGACAAGCTCATCGACGCGAACTCGCGGGCCTTGTCGCACCCGGCGGCCGAATCGGAATCGTCGCCCGTCGTCGAGTAGTAGAACTGCATGCTGGAGTCCGCGCCGGTGTCCACGGTGAAGGCACAATCGGCCGGCTTGCCCCTCAGCAACCGGGCCTCGACCGCGCCGAAGCCGTCGATGTCGGTCTCGACCGGATCCCGGAAGACGTCGAGACCCTGCTGGTCCGGGTAGCCGGGCAGTAGCGCGCGCGCTCCCGTGAACACGAGCAGTTGCACCCGGTACGAGCCGCCGGAGGCTACGTGCAGGCAGCCCGGGAGATCTGGCACGAGGTCGCTCCTGCTGGTGGCGACGATGCCGAGCTCTTTCACCTGGGACGACGTGAGCGTCGAGCACGGGTCCGTCGACCGGATGTCGAAGGACCTCGGTCGGGGAGGAAAGGGATCAGCCGCAGCGTCGGCGCCGGCCTCGGAGCGTGCGCCGCAGCCGGCCGACAGCAGCAGCGCTGCGCCGATGCAGACCGCCAGGGTCCTGGTCACCACGTCAATGACACGGAGGCGAACGAGGTCTGGATGGCGTCCTCCGCGATGTCGTAGTTGCGCGCGATGGCCGCCAGAGACTCAGCGGCCGTGTTGAGATCGGCCACGTAAGCCTTGCACCCGTCCACGATCCCGTCGATCTTGCGGTTGAACGAGATGGCCGCCGGACCGGAGATCGGGTCACCGCTGCAGTGACCGACGTGGAACCCGACGCCCGGGGTGCCCATGCCACCGGTGGCAGCCGGGCCCGTCGGGCGGTAGTCGCCCTGCTTGTCGTAACGGTCGATCGTCGTCTGGAGATCGACCACCTCCTGGAGGAGGACCCGGCGTACGTCGAGGACGTTCTCCGGGGTCACCTGGGTGATCAGGTGATCCACTGCCCCGCGTAGTTGCGGGTTCGCGATCTCCGGCACGCGGAGGATCCTACGATTCCGGGCCGCGGGCCGTGGTGGTTCCGGATGATTGCCGCAAACGGCGCCGGCGCGACGAATATGACGCCGTTCGGCCGGTTGTGGCGATCACGATCCCCGGGACCACCCGGTCCGGGCACCGGACGCGCACCCGGCCATGTCCTGCGCACTCCGGCGGCCGACGCGCGGTTCATGCGGTGCGCGCCGACGTCGCCGGTGCGCGCCGACGGGCGCGGTGCGCGCCGGACCGGACCGGCGCTGACCGGCCGGGTCCGGCGGGGTCGGTCAGGCCTGGCCGGAGGTGCGGGAGGCCAGGAGGCGGAAGGCGGGGGTGGGGAGCTCGGGGGCCAGATCGACCGCGCAGGTGCGGTCGAGGATCCGGAGCGTCTCGGGGCATGCGTCCGGACCGTGGTCGACGTCACGTGCGGCCCAGCCGTACGGGTCCATGCCCGGGTGCGCGGGGTTACGGGCGTGCAGCGAGCGCCAGTTCGTGTAGACGTGACGGCCGGTGTCGGCGAGGCGGTGCACCCCGCGGGCGGCGCCGAACGACACCGCGTCGGGGGTGTCGGCGAACGCGACGGCCAGGCCGGTCGCGGCCTCGGGGTCGTGGTGCGGGACAAGGTGCGAGCGTCCGGCCGCGAGCGTGCCGCGCAGCGCGTCGACCATGATCTCGCGGTGCCGGCGGCGGCGGGCGAGCTGGGCGTCGAGGCCCTTGAGCTGCGGACGGAGCACGGCGGCGGAGAGCTCGGGCATCCGCAGGTTGACCCCGACGATCAGTCCGGCGTCGTCACCGGTGAAGCCCGGACGCTCGTAGCTGCCCACGTCGTGGTACATCGAGGCCCGCTCGGCGAGCGTACGGTCGTTGGTCAGGACCGCGCCGCCCTCACCGCTCCGGATGTTCTTGTGCTGGTTGAAGCTGAAACACCCGGCGTGCCCGATCGAGCCCACCCGGCGGCCCCTGTACGTCACGCCGACGGCCTGGCAGGCGTCCTCGATCACGGTCAGCCCGTGCTCGCCGGCGACCTCCATGATCGCGTCCATGTCGCACACCAGGTTCAGCATGTGGACCGGGATGACCGCGCGGCTGTGCTCGGTGATCTTCCGCTTGAGGTCGATCGGGTCCAGGGTCAGCGTCTCGTCGACCTCGACCAGCACCGGCACGGCGCCGACGGCCAGTGGCGCGGCGGCCGTCGAGACCCAGGTGTAGGCGGGGACGAGGACCTCGTCGCCCGGCCCGATACCGGCTCCGACGAGGGCGGCGATCAGGGCGCTGGTGCCGCTGTTGACGGCGAGGGCGTGCTCGACGCCGATCACGCTGCGCAGTTCGTTCTCGAAGCTCGCGACCTCGGAGCGTCCCCCACCGGTGTACCGGCCCAGCTCACCGCGCCCGAGAACACGGACGGTCGCGGCCATGCCCCGCGCGGTCGTGGTCATCGCCGCGAGACCCATACTCGATCATCCTCCCGAGCCGGCCGGCGAGCCGGAACGAACTGCACATACCGCATGAACCAGACAAAGAAGACGTTAGCTACCGTTTCCTCAGCGCCCCGAACCGGCCACCCGGTCCGGGTCATCGCGAGGCGGAAGGACCAACCACCCGATGATCATAGACGCGCGACGTGCGTTGCCCGGCAGCAGCTTCGACGCCGAGGTCTGTGTGATCGGCAGCGGGCCGGCCGGGGCGACCGTGGCCGCCGAGCTGGCCGACCGAGGCCTGCGGGTGATCGTTCTGGAGGGTGGCGGCACCGGTCGGGACCGCACCGCCGACGACACCTACCGCGGTGTCGCCGGCGAGGGTGCCCACGACCCGGTCGAGGCGGTCCGGCAGAAGCGTCTCGGCGGGACGAGCGCGGTCTGGGGCGGTCGCTGCGCCCCGCTCGACGACGTCGACTTCTCCGAGCGCGAGTGGATCCCGGACGCTCGGTGGCCGATCGCGCACGACGAGCTGCGCCGCTACTACGGCCGCGCCCAGCGTCACCTCGACGCCGGTGAGTGCGAGTACTCCGCCGCCGCCTCCGGGTTCCCGGACCCGTCGCCGGAGGTCACCGAGACCGACGCCCTGCGCTGGGACGACCTGTGGCGCTGGAGCCCGCCGACGACGTTCGCCCCGCGGATGCGCACGCTCGCGCAGACCGGGCGGATCCGGCTGTTCACCCACGCCACCGTCACCCGCCTGGACCGCGACCCGGTCGGCGGTGCCGCCACCGAGGCCGTCGTCGTCCCACGCCGTGGCCAGGAGGTCCGGGTCCGGGCGCGCGAGTTCGTGCTGGCGGCCGGCGGTCTGGAGTCGACCCGGATCCTGCTCGCCTCCGACGGCTACGGCGGCAGCGGGCTCGGTGCCGGCATCGGCAACGCCCACGACCAGGTCGGGCGCCACTACATGACCCACCCCGTCGGCGAGGTCGGCCGGCTGCGGCTGACCCCCGCCGGGCAGGCGCTCGGGCTCGGCTACGCCGTCACCCCGGAGGGCGTCTACGCCCGCCGGATGCTCTCGCTGGCCCCGTCGGTGCAGGCCGAGCAGGGGCTGGGCAACCTCAAGGCGGCGGTCTGGTTCGCCGACCCGAAGGACCCGTCGCACCGTGACGCGCTGCTCTCGACGTTCGCGCTCACCTACTGGGGCATGGGGCGGGTCCGCGCCGGCTTCAAGGCGGCCGGCACGCACGCCCAGTATACGTCCACGACGGGGATCTCCCGGCACCTGCGCAACGTCGTCGGCGACCCCCGCCGGGTCGCCCGCTTCGCACGCGGCTGGGCCCGGCCCCGGCTGACCGGCGAGCGCCACCTGCCGTCGTTCATGCCGCTGGACTCGAGCCACTGCCGGCTGCGTTTCGACGCCGAGCAGACCCCGTCCGCGACCAACCGGGTCACCCTGGACCGGGAACGCGACGCCCTCGGACAGTGCCGCCTGCGGATCGACTACTCGGTCTCGGCGAGCGACCGGCAGAGCATCGCGACGTCGCTGACGCTGATCGGCAAGGAGCTCGAGCGGACGGGCCTGGCCACCGTCGACCTCTCCGACGTGGAGCGCGTCGGGGATCTTCCGATGACCGACGGGACCCACCAGATGGGCCTGCTGCGGATGGCGGACTCGCCGCGTGAGGGCGTCGTCGACGCCCGGTGCCGGGTGCACGGCACCCCGAACGTCCACGTCGCGAGCAGCGCGGTGTTCCCGTCGTCCGGCGCGGTCGGGCCGACGCTGGCCCTGGTCGCGATGGCCTGCCGCACCGCCGACGGGATCAGCTGAGCGTCGCCCCGGCCCTCAGCGGGCCACCACGGCCCGGGCGATCCGGGGGACCACCTCCTCCGCCGCCCACTGCAGGCTGATCGGTGACGGGAACGCGATCGCCTGCGCGGCGGTGGGATCGAGGTCGACCGACCGTCCCTCGCGCACGGCGGGGAGGGCGGTGTAGCCCTCGACGCCCTTGATCAACGCGATCGACGACGCCGGCCCGGTGACGAGCACGACGTCGGCGTCCGCGGAGCCGATCCGCTCGTAGGACAGCAGCGTGCGGCCCGGGATCGTCGAGTCGGGCAGACCGTTCAGCGCGGGGTTCAGGGTCAGCCCGAGCCCGGTCAGGAACCGTGCCGAGACGTCCGTCGTCGAGTTCACCGCATAGACCGCCTCGGCCTGCGGGGCGACCAGGAACGTGACCGACTTCCCCCGGATCTGCGGGTTGTCGGTGCCGGCCCGGGCGATCCGCGCCTCGGTGTCGGCGATCAGCCGATCGCCCTCGGTCTGCTTGCCCAGCGCCGTCGCGACCGAGCGGGTGGTGTCCTGCCACGAGTCGGAGTTGGGGGCGTCGCGGAAGTGCACGACCGGGGCGATCTGCGACAACGCCGCGTGGCTGCGTGTCAAGTTGTAGTCCTTGGCCGCGACGATCAGGTCCGGCCGGGCCGCGGCGACCTGCTCGATCGGATCGCCGCCGTCGGTGCCGAACAGCGTCGGCGCCGCGCCGTTCAGGCGCGGCTGCGCCCAGGGCTGGACGCCGGTGGGTGCGCCGATCCGCACCCGTTGCATCGCCACCGGGACGACGCCGAGGGCCAGTGCGATGTCGGCGCTGGTCCAGTCCATCGCCACCACGCGCTGCGGCGCCCGCGGCACGACGGCCGCACCCAGCTTGCCCGGCACCGTCACCGGGAAGGCGCCACCGCCCGAGGCCTCCGGGGCGGGTGCCTCCTGGCCGGACCCGCATGCGGTGACGGCGACGAGCAGGACGACGAACAGGCCGGTCACGGCCCGCAGACGGAACGGCACGGGTGCCCCCTTCGGCTCGGTCGAGCCGGTTCCCCCCGACTCAGCTTAGGCTGACCTTAGAGGGAGGGGCGCGATTCGTCAGGCCCCGACGTTGTCCGGGGTCCTGCGGCCGACGGCGCGGCCGACGAGGAAACCGATCAGGAGCCCGACCAGCGCGCCGACGACGAAGATCCCGGCCAGGACGCCGAAGATCGCCTTGCCGACCTTCTGCAGGAAGTTGGCCGCCTCGGCGTGCTGCGTCGCGTCGGCGAGCACCGCGTGCGAGGTGTGTGCGTCGGCGTACTGGGCGAGAACCGGGCCGTGTTCGGCGACGAGGGTCATCAACATGACCGCCACCCTCGCACAGCCCTCGGGGGCCTGCCGGTCGGCATTCGTGCAGGTCAGAGGTGCAACCCGGACGGGTGGTGCAGTCCGGGACGATCCGGACGACGATCGGCCGCGAGGTGTCAGCCGCGCAGCAGCGTGACCGGGATGCCGGCCTCGGTCGCCCGGTCCAGCGCCGCCCACAGCTCGCCGACCGGCAACGGCCGCGCACGGGTCCGGGTGATCACCGCGGTGGCCGGCGTCGGGACGAACGGGTAGGCGCCCGACAGCGCGCTGATCGTCGCCTGCACCCGTGCGGCCTCGTCGGCGAGGAGCTCGATGTCGCGGGAGGGGAGCACGAGCAGGAACTCCTCGCGCCCGACGCGCACCGCGCGGTCGGCCGGGCCGGTGCGATGACGCAGGATCCGCGCGATCGACTGCATGACCGCCAGCTCGGCGCGGAACCCGAAGCGGTGACGGGTGGCGGCCAGCTCGTGCACGCGCAGCAGCACCAGCCCGACCGGCAGGGTCCCGGTGGCCGACCGGTCGGTCCAACGCTCCAGGAACGCCCGCGTCGGCAGACCGCTGCGCGGGTCCCGCTCGGCGCCGGGAGCGACTTCGTCGAGCTTGTTCGCGGTGTGGTCGGCGCGGCGGCGCTCTTCGGAGAGACGGTTGAGCAGCAGCGTCGTCGCGGCGTCGTGCCGGGTGTCGCTCTCGGTCCCCGGGACGGAGACGACGCGGGCGAGCACCTCGTCGAGCCCGCCGTTCTGGTCGGTGGTCAGGCGCGGGCCCATCGTGGTGCGCAGGCGCATTAGCTCGCCGTAGGCGTCACCGCGCCGGAACGACCACCAGCCGGAGAACAGTCGCCCGCGCTCCAGCGAGCGTGCCGCGCCGTCGACCTGCTCGAGGTCCCGGGCGACGAGCGTCGCCCCGGATCGTGGCGTCAGCACGGTGACACTCCACTCCCGCGCCAGCGGCTCGTTCTCGGAGAGGACGACGTGCGAGACGCCCGGTGGGAGCCGTGGCGGCACGTCGCCGACGAGCCCGACCAGCGTCACGTCGGCCACCTCGGCGATCCGGGCGTAGAGATGGGCCTCCCGCTCGAAGTAGGACAACCGCTGGAACAGCGCGACGACGGCCATCGGGGCGTCCCGGGCCGTCGCGAGGGCGAACTCCTCGATCGCGTGCGAGGCCGCGATGAGCAGTGGTTTGGTCACCGTGCGTAGCGAGGTGCCGGACGGGGCGGACCGACGTGCCGGGTCGGAGTCACGCAGCATGTGAGCCTCCCCGGACGCTCGGCGCCCCCGATGATGATCACCTGGGTGGCGGTACTGATCTCCCTGTCGAATACAGAGTGTGCACGATCGGGATTCCGAACGCCCACTTACGGGTGATCAGCGGGTCCTCCGGTGCCCGCGCGGGACCGGCCGGGGTCCGGCGACGCCGCAGTGCGGGCCGTCCTCGACCGGAGAGGGCGCCCGGGGTGTCCGGGGCGCGCGCAGCAGCGTCGCCGAGAGCGCGGCGCCGCCGACGAGCAGGCCCGCCGCGACCGTCATCGCGGTCCGGAACCCGGCGCCGAACGCGACCGGGTCGGTGTAGTCGTCGCCGGAGATCCCGGCGAGCGCGGGGACCAGCGCGACCGCGAGCAGTCCCGCGGCGCGGGCGACGGCGTTGTTGACGCCCGAGGCGACGCCGGCGTGCCGGTCGTCCGCGGCGTCGAGCACGGCGGTGGTCAGCGGGGCCACCGCCCCGGACAGGCCGAGACCGAACACGATCACCGCAGGCAGCACGTCGAACAGGTAGGACGACCCGGCGCCGATCCGGGTCATCAGCCCGATGCCGGCGGCGGCCACCAGCAGCCCGACCGTCATCGGGATCCGTGGCCCGATCCGCGCGCCGAGGGCGCCCATCCGGGCCGAGAGCAGCAGCATCAGGGCCGTCACCGGCAGCAGGGCCGTCCCGGAGGCCAGCGGGCTGAACCCGGAGACGACCTGCAGCTGCAGCACCAGGAGCACGAACAGCAGCCCGAGGGCGGCGTACATCAGCAGGGTGATCACGTTCGCCGCGGTGAACCGGGGGTCCGCGAACAGGTCGCCGGGCACCAGCGGGGCGGGTGCCCGGCGCTCGACGAGCGCGAACGCCACCAGCGCGGCGACGCCGGCCAGCCCGGATGCGATCACCCCGATGCTCGCGCCGTCGGTCCCGGCCGCGGTCAGCGACCAGGTGAGTGCACCGAGCCCGCAGACGGCGAGGACGGTGCCGGGGACGTCGAGGTGCTTCTCCGCGGTCTCGTCGCGCGACTCCGGGACGTGGCGCAGCGCGACCACCACGACGACGGCGGCCAGCGGCAGGTTGATCAGGAACACCGCCCGCCAGTTCCACTCCACGAGCCAGCCGCCGACGAACGGCCCGAGCGCGCCGGCCACCCCGCCGAGCCCGGACCAGGCGCCGATCGCCGCGGCCCGGTCCCGCCCGTGGAACGACGCCGAGATCAGCGCCAGGCTCCCCGGGGTCAGCAGCGCGCCGCCGATGCCCTGCAGCGCCCGCGCCCCGACCAGCACCTCGATCGACGGCGCCAGCCCGCAGAGCAGCGACGCGACGGCGAACCACACCGCACCGGTCAGGAACACCCTCCGGCGGCCGAACCGGTCGCCCAGCGAGCCCCCGAGCAGGATCAGCCCGGCCAGCGTCAGCGTGTAGGCGTTGACCGTCCACTGCAGCCCGGCGAACGAGGCGCCGAAGTCGGTGCCGATCCGGGGTAGCGCGATGTTCACCACCGTCGAGTCCAGCAGTGCCATGCCGGACCCGAGCACGCACGCCGTCAGCACCCACCGCCCGGCCGCCGTGCCCAGGCGCAGGTCCGGGCCGCTCACGGGGCCGCCACGGGGGAGTTCGCATCGCGCATGGGCAGAGTCTCCACCCAGCCGGGCCGGGAGGCTCGCGTGCTCACCGCGGCTGGAACGGCCCTGGACGGAAAAGAACCCCGACCGGTCGGCCGGAGCCGGACCCTGATCGGGGTGAGGATGATGTGGTGTCCGAGGGGGGACTTGAACCCCCACGCCCGTTAAAGGGCACTAGCACCTCAAGCTAGCGCGTCTGCCATTCCGCCACTCGGACTCGCTCACGGCGCATCGTGCCGCCGTGGATCACAGCGTACCGGAGGCCCTCCGGAGGGTTGACAACCGGTGGCACCCCACGGGCCGGTGGTAGGAAGACGGGCATGACGGCCACGCACGACGACCCCAGCACCGCCGAGGCCGAGGTCGTCGACCTCTGCTCCGAACTGATCCGGATCGACACCACCAACACCGCCGATCCGGAGACCCTCGCCGGCGAGGCCGAGGCCGCCGACTACGTCGCGGGCAAGCTGCGCGAGGTCGGCTACGAGGTCGAGGTCCTGGAGTCCGGCGCGCCGAAGCGGATGAACGTGATCACCCGGCTGGAGGGCGCCGACCGCTCGCGCGGGGCGCTGCTGCTGCACGGGCACCTCGACGTCGTCCCGGCCGACCCGTCGGAGTGGTCGGTGCACCCGTTCTCCGGTGCGGTGCAGGACGGCTACGTGTGGGGCCGCGGCGCGATCGACATGAAGGACATGGACGCGATGATGCTGGCGGTCGCCCGCCGCTTCAAGCGCGAGGGCGTGGTCCCCCCGCGCGACATCGTGTTCGCCTTCGTCGCCGACGAGGAGGCCGGCGGGAAGTTCGGCGCACAGTGGCTCGTCGAGAACCGGCCCGACCTGTTCGAGGGGTGCACCGAGGCGGTCGGCGAGGTCGGCGGGTTCTCCCTGACCTACGGCGAGGACCAGCGGGTCTACCTGATCGAATCGGCGGAGAAGGGCATGGCCTGGATGCGGCTGCGGGCGCGCGGCAAGCCCGGGCACGGCTCGTTCCTGCACGACGAGAACGCCGTCACCCGCGTCGCCGAGGCCGTCGCGCGTCTGGGCAACCACACGTTCCCGCTGGTCGTGACGGACACCGTCGGCGCGTTCGTCGAGCGGATGCGGGAGCTGACCGGGCAGGACTTCCCGTCCGACGACCTGGAGGGTGCGCTGGCCAAGCTCGGCCCGATCGCCCGGATGGTCGGCGCCACCGTCCGCGACACCGCCAACCCGACGATGCTCTCCGCCGGCTACAAGGCCAACGTCATCCCGTCGACGGCGGAGGCGGTGATCGACTGCCGGGTGCTGCCCGGGCGCCGCGAGGAGTTCCTGCGCGAGGTCGACGAGCTGCTCGGCCCGGACGTCACGCGGGAGTGGGTGATGGACCTGCCCGCGGTCGAGACGCCGTTCGAGGGCGCGCTGACCGAGGCGATGCAGGCCGCGCTGCGCGTCGAGGACCCGACCGCCGAGATCGTCCCGTACATGCTCTCCGGTGGTACCGACGCGAAGTCCTTCGCGAGCCTGGGGATGAACTGCTACGGCTTCGCGCCGCTGCGCCTGCCCCCGGACCTGGACTTCTCGAGCCTGTTCCACGGCATCGACGAGCGCGTCCCGGTCAGCTCCCTGACCTTCGGCACCAGGGTCCTGGACCGCTTCCTGCGCACCTCCTGACGTCGGATCGCGCGACGACGGCCGTGGTCGCGGGCCCGGTCCGGGTGAGAGGGTGGCGGCATGGATCTTTCGGGCAAGGTCGCGCTGGTCACCGGGGGAGCGTCCGGGATCGGTGCAGCGGCGGTGGAGCGGCTCGTCGCGGCCGGGGCGCAGGTGGCGGTCGCGGACCGCGACGCCGACGGCACGGCGGCCGTCGCGGAGCGGTTCGGCGGGCTCGCGCTGCCCGGTGACGTCACCGACCCGGCGGCGATGCCGGCCGTGGTGGCCGCGACCGAGGAGCGGTTCGGACGCCTCGACGTGGTGCTGCTCAACGCCGGGATCACGTCCGGGCAGTCCGGCATCACCGACCTCGACGTCGACGCCTACCGCCGGATCGTGGGCGTGAACGTCGACCACGTCGTGTTCGGGCTGAACGCGGCCGTGCCGGCCCTGCGCCGGGCCGGGGGTGGCCACGTCGTGGCGACGGCGTCGCTGGCCGGGCTCGTCGCCCTGCCCGGGGACGCGCTCTACACCGCGACCAAGCACGCCGTCGTCGGCTACGTCCGGGCCGCCGCCCCGACGCTGGCGCCGGAGGGGATCCGGGTCAACGCCGTGTGCCCCGGCTTCGCCGACACCCCGCTGATCGCGAACGCCAAGCCCCAGTTCGGCGAGTTCCCGCTGCTCACCGCGGACGACGTGGCCGGTGCGGTGCAGGACATCATCGAGCGCGGCGAGCCGGGGGAGTGCTGGTTCGTCCAGCCCGGTCGCGAGCCCGCGCCGTACGGCTTCCGCGGCGTCCCGGGACCGAAGGGCGGCTCGAAGGCCCCCGAGGTCACGTGGGCGGACCACTAGAAATGTCTTGACCTCGAGTGTGGTTCAGCTCGCACCATCGACGGCATGGCTGAGCTGAACCACACCATCGTCCACTCCCACGACAAGCGGGCCGGGGCGGCGTACCTCGCCGAGATCCTCGACCTGAAGGCCCCGGCCTCGTTCGGCCCGTTCCTCGCCGTCGAGGTCGGCGGCGTCACCCTCGACTACGCCCAGTTCGGCGGCGACGTCGCGAGCCAGCACTACGCGTTCCTGGTCACCGACGACGAGTTCGACGCCGCGTTCGCCCGGATCGTCGCCCGCGGCCAGACGTATTGGGCCGGCCCCGGCCACCAGGGCGAGAACGCGATCAACACCCACGACGGCGGCCGCGGGCTGTACTTCGACGACCCGTCCGGGCACGTGATGGAGATCCTCACGGTGCCCTACGGCGGCTGAGCACCTAGAAGGAGGGCTCCGGCTGCAGCGGGTGCGTGCGCTTGCGTCGCAGGACGATCTTGCGCACGTTGCCCGGGTAGAGCCGCACCCGGGACAGCTCCCAGCCGGAGAACTCCGCCTGGATCGCCAGCCGGACGGCGGCGGTCGCACGGGAGACCTCACCGTCGATCCGCACCGGGCGGTACTCCCACCGGTCGTCGGTCCAGCCGTCGCCGTCCCGCCTCCCGGCCCAGGGATTCCCCTCGCCGGCATCCTCCGTCACGTCTCCGCTCACGGCGCCTCCCGATGGCAGTGGTGGTGCTCGCCCGGTGATACCCGGGTGAACGCCGGGTGTCGACCTCCACCATAGGTGCGTCCCGGGCGGGCGGGGAAGGCCGCAAGATCTCAGACGGGCTCGCTGACGTCGTCGAGGGCGGTGCGGATCTCGGCCGGGAGCATCAGTCGTTCGGCGGCCATCGACGCCCGCAGCTGTGCGGCGTCCCGGGCCCCGACGACGGCCGCGGCCACCCCCGGGCGGTCGCGCACCCAGGCCAGCGCCACCGACAGCGGCGACGTCCCGAGCCCGTCGGCGGCGGTCAGGACGGCCTGCACGATCCGCGCCGACCGTTCGGTCCGCCGGGCCTCCACGTACCCCGCCAGCACCGCCGAGGCGGCGCGCGAGTCGGCCGGGGTGCCGCTCTTGTACTTGCCGGTCAGCACCCCGCGCCCGAGCGGTGCCCAGGCGATCAGCCCGATCCCGTGGTGCTCGGCGGCCGGCAGCAGCTCGATCTCCGGGTCGCGTGCCAGCAGCGAGTACTCGACCTGGGCCGAGACCGGACGCGCGACGTTGCCCAGCGGCGCCGACCGTTCGACGACGGTGGCCAGCTGCCAGCCGCGCGGGGCGACGAGCCCGGCGTAGCGGACCCGGCCGGAGTAGACCGCGATCTGCACCGCGGACAGCGTCTCCTCCAGCGGGACCCGGGTGTCCCAGCCGGGGATCTGCCACAGGTCGAGGTGGTCGGTGCCCAGCCGCCGCAGCGTCGCGTCCAGGCAGCTCAGGAGCGTGGCGCGCGACGCGTGCTCACCCAGCGGCCCGGGCGGCGGGGAGCCCCGCCCGGCGACGACGACGTCCTCGCGGCGCACCACGTCGCCGAGCAGGCCGCCCAGCACCTGCTGCGCGACGCCGCCGCCGTAGTCGTCGGCGGTCTCGACGAGCGTGCCGCCCTCCTCGGTGAACGCGCGCAGCTGCTCACCGGCCGCCTCGACGCCGGTGTCGTCCCCCCATGTCATGGTGCCGAGGCCGATGCGGGACACCTGGAGCCCGCTCGCGCCGACCGCTCTGCGTTGCACGGCGCGAGCCTAGGCATCCGGTGGGCCGCAGCCGCGTCCGGACACGCGCGGAAGCCTTCCCGGACACCCGGGCGGAGGAGGCCGGAGAACGGGCATACGCGGCGAGCGGAGCGGTAACGGAACGCGCATCCGGCACCGGTACCGTGACCGACCGTGATCACCCGCTCCCGTGACGTCCGCGACCGCAGGAACCGCCCATGAGCTGGCTCGAGGTGATCGTCCTCGGGCTCCTGCAGGGACTGACCGAGTTCCTGCCGATCTCGTCATCGGCGCACCTGCGGATCGCCTCCGGTGCGTTCTTCGGCAACGACCCGGGGGCCGCGTTCACCGCCGTCTCCCAGATCGGTACCGAGGCCGCGGTGATCGTCTACTTCGCGCGCGACATCTGGCGGCTGGTCACCGCCTGGGTCCGGGGTCTGCTGCACCGCGACGCCCGCGACGACCCCGACTACCGGATGGCCTGGCTGGTGATCATCGGTTCGGTGCCGATCGCGGTGCTCGGGGTGCTGTTCAAGGACCAGATCGAGACGGTCGCGCGGAACCTGTGGCTGGTCGCGACGACGTTGATCGTGTTCGGCGTGCTGCTCGGCCTGGCCGAGAGGTTCGGCCGCCAGGAGCGCGAGATCACACAGATCACGGTCAAGGACGGCATCCTGCTGGGCCTGGCCCAGGCGATGGCGCTGATCCCGGGCGTCTCCCGCTCCGGCGGCACGATCACGGCCGGCCTCGCGCTGGGGCTGACCCGTCCGGCGATCGTGCGCTACTCGTTCCTGCTGGCCATCCCGTCGGTGTTCGGCGCCGGTCTGTTCCAGCTCCCCGACATCGCTGCCGGCGACGGGCCGAGCCCGGTGCAGATGGTGGTCGCGGTCGTCATCGCGTTCGTCGTCGGCTACGCGGTGATCGCCTGGCTGCTGAAGTTCGTGGAGAACAACACCGTCTACGTGTTCGTCGCCTACCGGATCGCGCTCGGCGTCGCGCTGCTGGCCGCGCTGGCGATCGGGGCCGTCTCCGCGACCTGACCCGTCCGCGGGCCGGCCGGCCGCGGGCCACGTAGGGTCAGCGGCCGTGACCACGCTGATCCTGCTCCGGCACGGACGCTCGACGGCGAACGTCTCCGGTGTCCTCGCCGGACGGACCCCCGGTGTCGAGCTCGACGAGAAGGGCCGCGAACAGGCCGACAAGGTCGTCGAGCGGCTGTCCGACCTGCCGATCTCGGAGATCGTCACCTCGCCGATGACGCGCTGCCGTCAGACCGTCGCCCCGCTCGCGGCGGCACGCGGCCTGGAGCCGGTCGTCGACGACGACCTGGCCGAGGTCGACTACGGCACCTGGACCGGCCAGGCCATCAAGGACCTCCTCGCGGAGCCGCTCTGGAAGGTCGTGCAGGGGCACCCGTCGGCCGCGGTCTTCCCCGAGGGGGAGGGGCTGGCCGGGATGCAGGCCCGCGCCGTCGCGGCCGTCCGCCGTCAGGCCAAGCGGATCGCGGCCGAGCACGGCGAGAATGCGATCTGGGTCGCCTGCAGCCACGGGGACGTCATCAAGGCGGTCCTGGCCGACGCGCTGGCCACCCACCTGGACAACTTCCAGCGGATCATGGTCGACACCTGCTCGGTCAGCGTCGTGCTCTACACCGAGCTGCGCCCGTTCGTGGCCCGGGTCAACGAGCAGTCCGGCGACGTGGCGAGCCTGATCCCGCCGGAGCCCAAGCCGGAGGACGCCGAGAACGCCGACGGGCACAAGGCGGACGGCGACACCCCCGCCCCGTCGCCGTCGGACGCCGTCATCGGGGGCTCCACCAACGCCTGAACCGGGCGTCGGTGCTGGTCCGGAGCCCCGGGCACGACCGCGGGATGCCGCTGCGCGGGCGGTGAACTATCCTGGAGATGTCATGTCACGCGTCATCCACGTCTTCCGCCAGCCCGACCGTTTCGTGGCCGGGACCGTCGGCGAGCCCGGCGACCGCTCCTTCTACCTGCAGGCGATGGAGAGCGCCCGGACGATCAGCGTCCTGCTGGAGAAACAGCAGGTCTCGGTCCTCGCGGAACGCATCACGGCGCTGCTCGGCGAGGTCGGCAAGCGTTTCGGGTCCGATGTGGCCGCGGAGCCGTCGGCCGGCGAGTCCGACTCGGACCCGCTGGCGGTGCCGCTGGAGGAGGAGTTCCGGGTCGGCACGATGGGTCTGGGCTGGGACGCGGACTCGAGTTCGATCGTCGTGGAGCTGCTCGCGGTGAGCGAGGAGGAGATCGACGAGTCGGTCGTCCTCGACGACACCGACGAGGGTCCGGACGCGCTGCGGGTGTTCCTGTCCCCGTCGGCGGCGCGGGCGTTTGCCGACCGCGCGGAGAAGGTCGTCTCCGCCGGACGCGCGCCGTGCCCCTTGTGCGCGGAGCCGCTGGACCCGGAGGGCCACGTCTGCGTGCGCCTCAACGGCTACCACGAGCGCAACCCCGTGACCGAGGCCGAATGACCCTGCGTACGAGGTCGGCGCGTTGAGCGATCTCGACCTTCGCGACCCCGCCGTGCACACCGTGCTCGCCAACGGCCGGATCGACATCACCGGGCGTCTCGTCGACGCCTCCAACGCGACCCTGTTCGGCACCGTGAGTGCCGACGGGGTGGAGATGCGCTGCGTCTACAAGCCGGTCCGCGGCGAACGCCCGCTCTGGGACTTCCCGGACGGCACCCTGGCCGGACGCGAGGTGGCCAGCTACCTGATCTCCGAGGCGTCCGGGCTGCGTGTCGTGCCACCGACATGTCTGCGCGACGGGCCGTTCGGCCCCGGCATGGTGCAGGCCTGGGTCTCCGCCGGTGACGACACCGCGATCAGCGACCCGGACGACGACGACCTCGACGGCGACCTCGACGAGGACACGATCACGCTGGCCGCGGCGTCGCTGGTCGAGCTGTGCGAGCCGACCGACGTGCCCGACGGCTGGCTGCCGGTGCTGCGCGCCCGCGACGGTGGCGGCGCGCCGGTCGTCCTGGTGCACGCGAACGACCCCCAGCTGCGCCGGATGGCGCTGTTCGACGTCGTGGTGAACAACGCCGACCGCAAGGGCGGGCACGTCCTGGTCGGCGGCGACGAGCGCGTCTACGGCGTCGACCACGGCCTGACCCTGCACACCGAGGACAAGCTGCGCACGGTGCTGTGGGGCTGGGTCGGCGACGAGCTGCGCCAGGACCTGATCGAGCCGTTGAAGACGCTGCGCCGCAAGCTGTCCGGCGACTTCGGCGACGAGATCGGCGAGCACGTGACCCGGCGCGAGGTCGCGGCCCTGCGCTCGCGGATCGACCGTCTGATCGACGAGCCGCGGTTCCCGGAGCCGAACGGGTACGGGCCCGCGATCCCGTGGCCGGCGTTCTGACCGGCCGTCAGTGACGCCCGCGGGCGAGCTGGACGATCTCGCGGACGGCCATCGCGAGCGCGAACGTCCCGAACACGACGCCGAGCACGACGGCGTCGAGCGCCAGACCGATCAGCGCCCCGACGACGACGCCGGGGACCGCGGTCAGGCCGAGCAGCCATCCCCACCGTGACGACGCGGTGCCCTGACGCAGGTGGACCACGCCGCCCACGATCGAGTTCGGGACGAACATGAGCAACGACGTCCCGGCCGCGACGTGCAGCTCGACACCGAAGAGCAGCACCAGCGCCGGGACCGCGAGCAGCCCACCGCCCAGTCCCATCGCTCCGGCCCAGGCACCGATCACGACGCCGACGACGACCGTCGCGGGGACGACGAACCACAGGTTCTCGATCAGGCCCGGCGGCACGACGGCGTGGGTGAACAGCCCGATGCCGAGCGCGTCGACGAAGAACTTGGCCGCGGTGAGCAGCAGGATCACCACCAGCAGCACCCGCAGCAGCGTCTCCGACGCCCGGGCCAGCAGCTTCGGCCCGATGGCGCCACCGATGATCCCGCCGACCGTCATCCCGGCCCCGATGCGCAGGTCCAGCGCGCCACCGGCGACGGCGTAGGCCGCGGCGCCGGCCCCGCAGACCCCGATGGCCGCGATCGTGGACGTGCCGTGGATGCGGATCCGCGACATCGACGTGAACCGGTCCAGCGCGGGGACGTAGAGCACCCCGCTGCCGCCCCCGATCAGCCCGCCGACGACGCCCCCGACCACGCCGATGACCGCGATCAGGCCTCGCGAGCCGTCGGTCCGCTCCGCCGTGTCACGACTGATCATGAGGCGATTGTCGCTCCGCGGCGCCGACGCCGCCGGGGCTACGGTCACATCCCATGGACGCGTTCGCACCGACCCGGGTGGAGCTGCCCGGCATCACCCTGTCCGTGATCGACACCGGGGGCACCGGACCGGCGGTGGTCCTGCTGCACGGCTGGCCGGACCGGGCGTCGATGTGGTCGCACCAGATCCGCGGCCTGGCCGAGTCCGGGTACCGGGTGATCGCGCCGGACCTGCGCGGCTTCGGCGACAGCGACCGTCCCGAGGGCGTCGAGAACTACACGTTCGACAAGACCTCGGCCGACGTCCTGGGCCTGGCCGACGCGCTCGGCGTCGACCGCTTCGCCCTCGCCGGGCACGACTGGGGCGCCTCCCTCGGATGGGCGCTGACGATCTTCTCGCCGCGGGTGACCCGCTACGCCGCGTTCTCGGTCGGGCACACCGCTTCGTTCCTGGGCGCCGGCCTGGAGCAGAGGCAGCTGTCCTGGTACATGCTCTGGTTCCAGTTCCCGGGCGTCGCCGAGTCGGTCCTGCCGGCCGACGACTGGGCGTTCCTGCGCACGTGGGCGCACCCGGACACGAGCCCCGACGACCCGGCGCTCGCCCGCCAGATCGCCGACCTGTCCCGACCGGGCGCGCTGACGGCGTCGCTGAACTGGTACCGCGCCAACCTCGACCCGGCCACGTTCGCCGGCGTCGCCCCGCCGGCGCTGCCGCGGATCGACCGTCCCGTCCTCGGGGTGTGGAGCAGCCGCGACATGGCGCTGACCGAGGCGCAGATGACCGGGTCGGCGGAGTTCGTCGACGGCGGGTTCACCTACGAGCGCATCGACGGCGTCGGGCACTGGATCCCGGTCGAGGCCCCGGAGCGCACCACCGAGCTGCTCCTGGACTTCCTCGCCGGCTAGAGGTCAGGGGCGGCCGTGGGCGGCGAGGAACGCGGCGTCGAACCACGGGGGGATCGGGGGCGGACCGGTGAAGGCGGTCTGCTCGCCGCGGTAGGTGACGGTCGCCGCGCCGTCCGGGGCCACGCGGATGCGGACGTCCTCCAGGTTCTCCGGCTCCCCGGGATCCCGGCCCAGGACGGCGTTGAGGAACGCCCGCATCGGTGCGGAGTGGGTGGCGACCAGCGCGACGCGGCGCTCGTCGGCGTCGTCCGGGGCGAGCGCGGTGATGCCGGCCCACAGCCGGTGCACGGTCAGGTTCGGCGGCTCGAAGAACGTCGTCGGCGTGGAGACCCAGAACTCGATCGGCCCGCCGGCCGCGGCGATCGCGCGGTGGTCGGTGTCGAAACGGTCCAGCTCACGGGCCCAGTCCGGCAGCTCGCCGTCGGGCAGCCGCAGGCGCCGGGCCATCGCGACGTTCGCGTCCAGGGACTCGCCCTCGATGCTGATCCGCAGGTTGTCGAACCACGGCTCCGGGTACAGCGTCCCGACGTCGACCCCGCTCGCGTCCCCCAGGGCGGCGAGGAGCTCCCGGCGCAGCACGACGGCCGTGGCCGTGGCCCGGGCACTGCGCGCGTGCGGCAGGACGACGCGCGTTCCCGGCTCCAGCTCGGCGGCGAGCGCCTTGCCCCGCTCCGACGCCTGCTGCTCGCCGAGGTCGGTCAGCCCCAGGTCGTTCTCGTAGCCGACGGTCTGCCCGTGCCGCAGCAGCACGACCTCGTACCCGGCGTGACCCACCCGCTACCCCCTCGCTCGACGACCTCCGCGACGCTACGGCGCCCGGGCGTCCGGGTCTGCCCGCGCGTCCCGGAGCCCGGAACGGTGACCAACCGAACGTGCACCTGCTCGCGCAGGCACCACCGCATCGGGCCAGGATGGACGGTGGACGTGGACGCACCCGTCATAACGGGTAGTCGTCCCCTGCGAGAGCACCGAGCACAGGGAAGGAACGCGATGGCGGAGAAGAGCCGGATCGGCGTCACCGGGCTGGCGGTCATGGGGGCCAACCTGGCCCGCAACATGGCCCGCCGGGGGTTCCCGGTGGCCGTGCACAACCGCACCACCTCGAAGACCACCGAGTTCATGAAGGACTTCGGCGACGAGGGCCCGTTCACCGGCGCGGAGACGCTGCAGGAGTTCGTGGACGCCCTGGAGACGCCGCGCAAGATCGTCGTCATGGTCAAGGCCGGCAAGCCGGTCGACGCCGTCATCGACGAGCTCGCCCCGTTGCTGGACGCCGGCGACATCATCATCGACGCCGGGAACTCGCACTTCCCGGACACCGACCGTCGCACCGCCTACTGTGCCGAGCGCAACCTGCGCTTCATGGGCATCGGCGTCTCCGGTGGCGAGGAGGGCGCCCTGCTCGGGCCGAGCATCATGCCCGGCGGTGACGTGGCGGCGTACTCCGAGGTCGAGGAGATCCTGACCACGATCGCCGCGCAGGTCGACGGCACCCCGTGCTGCACGCACGTCGGCGCGGGCGGGGCCGGGCACTACGTCAAGATGGTGCACAACGGCATCGAGTACGCCGACATCCAGCTGATCGCCGAGGCCTACGACCTGCTCACGCACGTCGCCGGGCTCTCCGCGCCGGAGATCGGGAAGATCTTCGAGGAGTGGAACTCCGGGGACCTGGAGTCGTTCCTCTGCGAGATCACCGCCAAGGTGCTGGCCAAGACCGACGACACCACCGGCGGCCCGCTCGTCGACGTGATCGCCGACCAGGCCGAACAGAAGGGCACCGGCCGCTGGACGGCGATGAACGCGCTCGAGCTGGGCGTGCCGCTGACCGGCATCACCGAGGCCGTGTTCGCCCGGACCCTGTCCTCGCTGGCCGACGAGCGTCAGAAGGCGTCGACGACGCTGGGCGGCCCGACCCCGGGCGGTGGCGAGAACCGCGACGACCTGGTGGAGGACATCCGCCAGGCGCTCTACGCGTCGAAGGTCGTCGCCTACGCGCAGGGCTTCGCGCAGATGCGCGCCGCGTCGATCGAGCAGGGGTGGGATCTCGACCTGGGCTCGATGGCCACGATCTGGCGCGGTGGATGCATCATCCGGGCGCAGTTCCTGAACCGGATCCGCGACGCCTACGCCGAGCACCCGGACCTGGACAACCTGCTGATGGTCCCGTACTTCACCGAGGCCGTCGCGAACGCGCAGGACTCGTGGCGACGGGTGGTGACCACGGCGACCGAGCAGGGCGTCGCGATCCCGGCGTTCTCGTCGAGCCTGAGCTACTACGACGGCTACCGGCGCGAGCGCGGCCCGGCGAACCTGATCCAGGGCCTGCGCGACTTCTTCGGCGCGCACGGTTACCGCCGCACCGACGCCGACGGCTCGTTCCACACCCGCTGGGCGCAGGACGGTGCCGAGGTCCGTACCGGCGACTGAGCCCACCCCGCGTCAACGAACGGCACCCTCGTCGCAATCTTTGCGACGAGGGTGCCGCTCGTTCAGGTGCGGGCGGGCTCGGGGCGGGCGGGAGTGGGCTCCGGGGTCTCCTCGTGCTGGTACCTGCCCCCGCGCAGCAGGGACGACACCGCGGCGATCAGGCAGGCGACCGCGGCGAAGCCGAGGGCGAACGTCAGGCCGTCGGCGAACGGGCCGGAGATCAGCTGCGGGAAGAACTCCCGTCCGGTGAGGAACTGCGCCTGTGCCGGGCCGAGCCCGGCCAGCACCTGCGGCCCGAGCAGGGTGGCGATCGGGTTGTAGCCCAGCAGGGCCGCGAACAGCGTCCCGACCGGCGGCAGGTCCGCCACCTGCTGCGCCGCCGCGGCCGGCACGCCCTGCGCGGTGAGCCCGGCGAACATCGTCTCCGGCAGCGACGTCGACAGGCCCAGGATCAGCATCGAGAAGAAGACGCCGATCGAGAGCACCGTCGCCGCGTTCTGGAACGTCGAGGTCATGCCGGCGCCGACGCCGCGCTGGTCCGCGGGCAGCGAGTTCATGATCGCAGCACGGTTCGGCGAGCTGAACAGGCCCATGGCCAGGCCGTTCACGGCCAGGATCCCGGCGAACAGTCGGTAGTCGAAGTCCACCGGCACGGCCAGCAGGGCCAGGAAGCTCGCTGCCGCGACGACCATGCCGATCGTGGCGAACGCGCGTGCCCCGTAGCGGTCCGAGAGCACCCCGGACACCGGTCCGGCGACGAGGAAACCGATCGTCAGCGGCACCATGTAGATCCCGGCCCACAGCGGCGTCGACTCGAACGCGTAACCGTGCTCGGGCAGCCAGATGCCCTGCAGCCAGATGATCAGGATGAACTGCAGCCCGCCGCGTCCGAGCGCGGCCAGCAGGTTCGCGACGTTGCCCGCGGTGAACGCACGGATCCGGAACAGGTCGATGTGGAACATCGGGTCCGCGACCCGGCGCTCGATCCGGGCGAACACGCCCAGGACCAGGATCCCGCCGATGATCAGCGTCAGGACCAGGGGACTGGTCCAGCCCATCACCTCGCCGCCGTAGGGCTGGATGCCGTAGGTGATGCCCATCAGGACCGCGACCAGCCCGACCGCGAACGTCGCGTTGCCCCACCAGTCGATCCGGGCGGCCCTGCGGACGCCGGTGTCGTGGAGCTTGAGATAGGCCCAGACCGTGCCGAACACCCCGACCGGCACCGACACCAGGAACACCAGATGCCAGTTGATCGGTGCCAGCACGCCGCCGACGACCAGGCCCATGAACGAGCCGGCGATGGCCGCGACCGAGTTGATGCCCAGCGCGAGCCCGCGCTGGTGGGTGGGGAAGGCGTCGGTGAGGATCGCCGTCGAGTTCGCCAGCAGGAGCGCGCCGCCGACGCCCTGCAGCACGCGCATCACGATCAGCCAGATCGCCGCCGCGTCGCCCTGCATCCAGGTCGCGGCGAGCAGCACCGAGAACACGGTGAACACCGCGAAGCCCAGGTTGTACATCCGGGTCCGGCCGAACATGTCGCCGAGCCGGCCGAAGCTGACCACCAGCACGGCCGTCACCACGAGGTAGCCCATGATCAGCCAGAGCAGGTAGTCGATGTTGTCCGGGGACAGCGGGTTGATCCCGATGCCGCGGAAGATGTCCGGCAGGGCGATCAGCAGGATCGACATGTTGATCGTCACGATCAGCACGCCGATGGTCGTGTTCGACAGCGCGATCCACTTGTAGCGGGTCGGGTGCGGTGCGGCGGATTTGTTGAGCATCGCTAATGATGTTACGCCGCAACGATCGGCGGGGTCTAGTCTCGGATCCCGTGCCGAGCCGAGACCCGATCACCACGCGCGGATCGCGGCGCACCGAGCAGCTGTTCAGGATCGCGCTGTTGGTCAAGGGCGTCGACGGGGCCGCGGAGCTGCTCGGCGCGGTCGCGCTGCTGCTGATCTCCGGGGACCTGGTGAACCGGCTGGTCACCGACGTCCTGGCCCGGGACCTGCTCGGCCCGCCGGACGGGTCGCTGGCCCGGCACTTCGTGTCCGGCACCGCCGAGTTCGCGTCCGGGAACCGGACGTTCGCGATCGTCTACCTCGCCCTGCACGGGGTGGTGAAGCTGCTGCTGGTCGCCGCGCTGCTGCGCAGGTGGGTGCCGATGTACCCGGTGGCGGTCGTGGTGCTCGGCCTGTTCGTGGTCTACGAGGTCTACCGCGCGTTCACGACGGGCTCGGTGCTGCTGCCGTTCCTGGCCGCACTCGACGTCGCGATCATCGTGATCGTCATCCGGGAGTACCGGGCGCTGCGGGTCGAACGAGCGGGATCAGGCGGCGGCTGAGGTGCGCAGCAGGGCCAGGACCTCCCGGGCCGCGGCCCGCCCGGCGCGGTTGGCGCCGATCGTGCTGGCCGACGGGCCGTAGCCGACGAGGTGCACGCGCGGGTCGGCGACCGCCCGGGTGCCCTCCAGCGCGATCCCACCGCCGGGGCCGCGCAGTCCCAGCGGCGCCAGGTGCCCGACGGCCGGCCGCCAGCCGGTGGCCCAGAGGATCACGTCCGCGTCCTCGGTGCTGCCGTCCTCCCAGGCCACGCCGTCCGGGGTGATCCGGTCGAACATCGGGTGCCGGTCCAGGACGCCGGTGCGCAGCCCCTCGGCGACGGCGTCGGTGCGGGCGAGCCCGGTCACGCTCACGACGCTCTCCGGCGCCAGCCCGGCGCGGACCCGTTCCTCGACCCTCGCCACCGCGGCCCGTCCGTGCTCGGCGTCGAACGGCCCGTCGAAGAACTGCGGTTCGCGCCGGGTCACCCACGTCGTCGACGACGCGTGCGGCGCGATCTCCAGCAGCAGCTGCACCGCCGTCGTCCCGCCGCCGACGACCACGACGCGCTTCCCGGCGAAGTCGCCCGGCCCGGGGTAGTCCACGGCGTGCAGCTGCCGGCCACGGAACGTCTCCGCGCCCGGGTAGTGCGGGAGGAACGGGCGCGTCCACGTGCCGGTGGCGTTGATCAGTGCACGGGCCGTCCAGGTCCCGGCGTCGGTCTCGACACGCAGGTCCGGTGCGTCGTCGTGGACGGCCGTGACGTGCACCGGGCGGCGGACCTGCAGGTCGAACGCGTCCTCGTAGGCGGCGAAGTACTCCGGGACGACCTCCTTCGCCGGGCGCTGCGGGTCGTCGGGGGAGAAGACCATGCCGGGCAGGTCGTGGATCC
Organism: Pseudonocardia sediminis; assembly: GCF_004217185.1. Lineage (NCBI taxonomy): Bacteria > Bacillati > Actinomycetota > Actinomycetes > Pseudonocardiales > Pseudonocardiaceae > Pseudonocardia > Pseudonocardia sediminis. The sequence goes on from NZ_SHKL01000001.1 coordinate 1,350,196, forward strand.
GGTGCGCGTCGTCGACCCGCAACGTCGGCCAGCGGTGCCGCCATGCCCCGCCCGGGCCGTCGTCGCCGTCGAGGACGACGAACCCCGCCCCGGGTTCCAGCCCGCCGCGCCGCAAGCCGCTCGCGGCGGACAGACCCGCCTGCCCGGCTCCGATCACCACCACGTCCGTGCGCATGTCGGCTACAACGCGGTGGGCCGCCCGTGCAGTCCCGGCGGCGGTGATCGACGGTCGAGGTCGAGGTCGGGCCACCGCTGGCCCGGATCTGCCGTTGCCGGATCCCGGTCACCGGGGTGGGTGGCCGGACCCCGGATCGCCGGGCCGTCCACTCGTGGATCAGGGATGGGCGATCCGGTCGGCGAGGTCGGCGACGGTGGTGTTCCCGCCGCAGACGACGAGGCCGAGGCGGGCGTCGTCGACCTGGGCCAGGACGCGGCGCGCCGCCGGGAGTAGGCATCCCGCGGCCGGCTCGCCCCAGACCTTGCCGTGCTCGGCGAGGTCGACGGCCCCCTGGACGGCCTCGGCGTCGGAGACCACGAGCACGTCGTGCACCAGCTCGCGGACGTGGTCGTAGGTCAGCTGCGACACCGACGGCGCGCTGAGCGTCGAGACGATCGAGCTCAGCGACACCGGCGTCGGGCCGCCGACGCGCAGGGCGGTCGACATGGCCTCGGCGCCGACCGTCTCCACACCCCACACCCGCACGCCCGGGACGAGCGCCCGCACCGCCGCGGCCACGCCGGAGATCAGCGCGCCGCCACCGATGCTCACGAGCACGTCGGTGACCGGCGCGGGGAGGTCCCGGACCATCTCCAGACCGACGGTGGCCTGCCCGGCCAGCACGACCGGGTCGTCGAACGGGTGCACCAGCGTCACGCCGGCGGCCTGCAGCTCGGCGGTCAGTGCGAACGCGCCCGCCATGTCCGGGGTGAGGCGGACGTCGGCCCCGGCGTCGCGGGCGATCTGCACCGACCGGGCCGGCGCCGACTCCGGCATGACGACGGTCGCGGCGATCCCCAGCGACCCGGCGACGTCGGCGAGCGCGATCCCGTGGTTGCCCCCGCTGACCGCGACCAGGCCGGCGTCGCGCTCGGCCGGGGACAGCGTCGCGATCTTGGCCAGCACGCCGCGCGGCTTGAACGACCCGGAACGCTGCAGCAGCTCCAGCTTCGCCGTCACCGGTGCCCCGAGCAGCGCGGAGAGCCCCGGGCTGTGCACCGTCGGGGTGCGCACCACCTGCCCCGCGATCCGTTCGGCCGCCGTCGTGATGTCGTCGAGCCCGATCAGTTCCGCCACTCCCGCACGCTAGCCCGGTGCGGCGGGCCCGGTTCACGGCGCCGGTGATCGTCACGGTGGGAGCGGGACCGACCACCTGGGTCGCTTCCGCTCCCACCGCCGCGATCACCGCCGATGGCGCGGTTCGGGTCACCCGGCGAGGAGGCGGTTCAGGGCGGGCGCGACGTCGCGGTGGGTGGCGACCGGGGCGTAGCGGCCGTGGCCGAGGCGGGCCATGTCCTGGGCCAGCGGGGCGTCGTGCTCGCCGTCGGTCTCGCACAGCACGTGCAGCTCGCCGAACCGGCGCGCGATCTCGCGGGGGTCCGGCCCCGCGTTGTGCACGGCGTCGGTGAGCAGCACCGCGGTCCGCCGGCGCGCCGAGGAGCGGTTGAGCTCGGAGTGCGCGACGGACAGCCCGAAGCCGACGTTGGTCAGTCCCCGGGCCGGGATCCGCAGCAGCTGGTCGAGCAGCTTCGACGGCGCCACCCGTGTCTGGAGCGGCTTGAGCAGCGCCGCGTCGGACCAGAACGCGACCAGGGCGAGCTGGTCGCCACCTTCTCCGCCGCCCAGATCAGCGGACAGGGCGGCGACGGTCGCCGCGGCGATCCGCACCTTCTCCCCGCGCATCGACCCGGACACGTCGACGATCAGCACCGCGGCGCGCCGGGACCGCATCCGCTCGCGGACGACGATGTCGGTGTCCTCGGGCACCGGGCGTTCGGCGAGGATCTCGATCGTGCGGTCGAGATCGATGTCGTCGCTGCGGTAGCGGTAGGGGACCGAGGCGAGCTTTCCGGCGCCGCGCTCGGCCCGCGGGTCGCGCGGACGCCGCCGGATCGCCAGGCGCCGGGCGATCCGCTGCGCCATCCGGGATACCTCGCGGTCGGGCGTGCGATCTTCGAGCAGCTCGTCGAGCCCGCGGACCGTCGCCGACTGCGAGGTGACCAGCAGGCCCTGACCGCCCGCGGCCTCGACGTCGGCGCCGCCGTCGCCACGGGTGTCCCCGAGCTCGACGACGACCGGCGGCCCCGGCCCGTCCTGGAACAGCGACGGCGCCTCGCGCAGCTGCTTGGGCTTGCGGCGCAACGGCTCCAGTGTGCGTCTCTCACCGCTGTCGGCGGTGGGCAGCGAGACGGCGTTGTCGACGTTCAGGCGGTGCGGACCCGGCGCTGCCCGCCGGGGGAGGAGAAAAAATGGTTCTCCCAGATCTCGGTGACCACCTGTTCCGGGCTCGCCTCCGACGCCTCGTCCACCCCGACCCGCGCCGAGAGCGACAGCAGCGCCGCGTCGAGGACCAGGTTCTCCCGCGACGAGTACGTGTCCAGCTTCTCCAGCTCGACGGCGATCGCGACCATGTCGATCGCCCCGCGCACGCTGGAGCCGCGGCGCAGCTCCGGGTGCGAGCGCGTGGCCCGGGTGATCGCGACCGCGTCGCCGATCAGCGTCGCGTCCTCGCTCCCGGTGCGGACGCCGACGATGCCGACCTCCTCGGCCTCGTCCTGGTAGCCGACGGCGAGGCGGCACCAGCGGTCGTAGACCGAGTCCGAGATCCGCGCGGTGCCGACGTTGTCGAACGGGTTCATCGAGGCCAGCACGCGGAACGTCGGCTCGGCGCGGATCGTTCCGACCCGGGGGACGGCGACCTCGCGCTCGGCCATCGAGGCCAGCAGCACGTTGAGCGTGTCCTCCGGCGCCCGGTTGAGCTCCTCGATGTAGAGGAACCCGCCCGAGCGCATCGCCTCGACCAGCGGGCCGGCGACGAAGTTGTCCTCGCTGTAGTCCTCGCGCAGCACCCGCGCCGGGTTGTGGTGTCCGACCAGGCGCGCCGGCGTCAGCTCCGCGTTGCCCTCGACCAGCACGAACGGGATGCCCCAGTTGCCGGTGATCGCGCGCAGCACGGTGGACTTGCCGGTGCCCGGCGGGCCCTCCAGGAGGATGTCGCGCCCGGCCGTCACCGCGGCGAGGACGAGGTCGAGCTCGCGGCGCCGCCCGACCAGGCTCTCGGCGATTCCGTCACGCCGGGCCCGGCCGGTGGAGATTCCCGTGGAGGTCGGCGTCACGCACTCATCCTGTCTTCTCGCAGAAACCGGCGTCGACCTTGAGCTGCTGGCCGGTGATGTAGCGGGACTCGTCGGAGGCGAGGAAGAGCACGGCGTTGGAGATGTCCACCGGCTCCACCCACGCGACCGGCAGGGCGTTCATCGAGGCGAAGGCCGCCGCGAACCCCTCCTTGCTCGGGTCGTCCGGGCTCATCAGCGAGTACAGCGTGGGGTTCTGGATCATGTCGGTGTCCACCGACGTCGGGTGGATCGTGTTCGCCCGGATGCCGTGCTGCGAGACCTCCTGCACGAGCGTGCGCATCAGGCCGACGACGCCGTGCTTGGCCGCGGTGTAGTGCGCGAAGTTGCCGAAGCCCATGATCCCGGCCGTGGAGCTGGTCATGATGATCGATCCGCTGCGGCGCTCGATCATGTGCGGCAGGACGGCCTGCACGGTGCGGAAGACACCGGTCAGGTTGACCGCGATCATGTCGTCCCACAGCTCGTCGGTGATCTCGGTGTAGGGCGCGGTGGAGAAGATCCCGGCGTTCGCGCAGACGACGTCGATGTGCCCGAACTGCGACAGGCCCTCGTCGACGGCGGCCGTGAGCTGGGCGCTGCTGCGGACGTCGGCCTCGCGGGCGACGATCCGGCGGTCCAGCTCCTCGATCTGGGAGACCGTCTGCTCGAGGTCCCCCGGCGACGACATCGGGTACGGCACCGTGTCGATCTGCTTGCACAGGTCGACGCCGATGATGTCGGCGCCCTCCTGGGCCAGCCGCAGCGCGTGCGAGCGTCCCTGTCCCCGTGCCGCCCCGGTGACCAGTGCGACCTTGCCGTCCATGCGTCCCATGAGAAGACCCCTCGGATGTGCCGGACGACGGTGGCCACGCTGCCACCGTCGGGTCGCCCGGCTCCCCCTTGCTACCAGCACGATCGAACGCCGCACAACGGGTCGTCGCAGGCCCGGGGGAAGCAACCACCAAACGGCGGGTAGACGTTGCGGGAAACGGGTGGCGAGAATCCCCGGCGCCGGGACGTCCCGTCCGGTCCACCCCGAGGAGGCTCCACCGTGGCACCGACGAACGCACCGGGGGAGCGCCGCTGGATCGAGGTCTCGACGCTCGGCGACCTCGTGGACCGCCGCGCCGCCGAGCGCCCGGACGGCGAGGCGCTCGTCTTCCCCGACCGGCGGGCCACCTACCCCGATCTCTCCGCACGTTCGCACGAGCTCGCGCGGGGCCTGGCCGGGCTCGGGGTCGGCCGGGGCGACCGAGTCGGGATCCTGCTGCCGGCCTCGGTGGACCTCGTCGCGGTCCTGCTGGCCGCGGTGAAGCTGGGCGCGGTCGCGGTGCCGGTCAACGCGCGGTTCCGCAGCACCGAGCTGGGCCAGATCGTCGCCCACTCCGGGATGGCGGTTCTGGTGACGGCACCCGACCATCTCCCGCTGGTGACCGGCACGCTGCCGGACCTGGCCGCGCAGACGCCGGGCGATCTGGCCTGCGCGTCGGCCCCGGAGCTGCGGCACGTGCTGCTGCTCTCCGGCGAGCACCCCGGCTGCACCGGCGCGGACCGGCTCGAGGCGGGAGCGGTGCCCGGCGCCGACGTCCGGTCCGAGCAGGAGTCGGTACGGGTCCGGGACACCGCGGTGATCGTCTACACCTCGGGCACGACGGCCGCGCCGAAGGGCGCGATGCTCTCGCACGAGGCCCTGGTGCGGCTCGCGACCGGCATCGGGGACCGCCTCGGCTACACCCCCTCCGACCGCGTCTGGACCGCGATCCCGCTGTTCCACGGCGGCGGTATCACGTTCGCGCTGAGCTGCCTGGCCGCCGGTGCGACGTTCGTGCACCCGGGCTTCTTCGACCCGTCGACGACGCTCGAGTACCTGCGCGACGAGCGCGTCACCGTCGCGCTCGCCGCGTTCGAGACGATATGGATGCCGGTGCTCAACCGGTCCGACTTCGCGGCGTTCGACCTGTCCGGGATCCGGGTCGTGATGGCCGTCGGCGTGCCGGAACGGCTGCGCGACATGGCCTCGCGGCTGCCGGGCGCGACGCACGTGTCCTGCGTGGCGATGACCGAGTCGTCGGCGTTCCTGACCCTGAACCGCCTCGACGACCCGCCGGAGGCCCGCGCCACGACCGGCGGGCACCCGATGCCCGGCATGCGCTGCCGCGTCGTCGACCCGGAGACCGGGCTCGACGTCGCGCCCGGAACGCTCGGCGAGCTGCTCTTCCGCGGCCCCAACGCCTTCGACGGCTACTTCCGAGACCCGGAGCAGACCGCCGCGGTGTTCGACCACGAGGGCTGGTTCCACAGCGGGGACCTCGTCGTCGCCGACGCCGAGGGGCGGCTGTCGTTCCGCTCGCGGCTCAAGGACATGCTCAAGGTCGGCGGCGAGAACGTCGCCGCGGCCGAGGTCGAGGGGTTCCTGCTCGGGCACCCGGCGGTGGACATGGTCGCGGTCGTCGCCGCGCCGGACGCCCGCTACGTCGAGGTCCCGGCCGCGTACGTCGTGCTCAAGGCGGGCGCGCAGGCGACGGAACGGGAGCTGGTCGACTTCTGTCTGGGCCGGATCGCGACCTACCGCGTGCCGCGCTACGTGCGGTTCGTGACCGAGTACCCCATGTCCGGAACGAAGATCAAGAAGTTCGTGCTGCGCGAGCGGATCGCGGCCGAGCTCGCCGCGGCGGGGATCACCGAGGCGCCCCGCGTGCGCGTTCCGGCCGGGTAGGGCATACCCCCGGAACCGGACCCGAAATGCCGGAATGGTCCGGGGTCTCGGTACCGTCGGAACAGTCCCCAGCGACGTGCCCTGCTGCCCCCGGCAGGCCGACGAAGGAGCATCCCCTGCTCGCCCACATCCTCGACATGCTGGCCGGTATCCCCACCTGGATCGTCGTCCTGGTGGCGGCGCTGGCCGCGCTCGGTGAGACCACGATCGGGCTCGGCCTCGTCCTTCCCGGCGAGTCGGTCCTCGTCGCCGCCGCGATCGCACTGCCGAACCTGGGCGCGGCCGTCGTGGCCGTGTTCGTCGTGGGGTTCGCGGCCGCCTGCGGTGACGCGATCGGCTACCTTCTCGGCCGCCGCTTCGGACCGCGACTGCGGGCGTCGAAGCTGGTCGGCAAGGTCGGGCGCGACCAGTGGGACCGCACCGGCGATATCCTGCGACGCCACGGCGCCTGGGCCGTCCTGGGCGCGCGCTTCCTGCCCGTCGTCCGCACGCTGACCCCCGCCGCGGCCGGCGCCTCCGGGCTGCCGCTGCGCCGCTTCCTCCCGGCGAGCCTCGCCGGTGCGTTCCTGTGGTCGGCCACGCACGTCGCGGTCGGCTTCGGCGCCCGCGGCTCGGCGCTGTGGTTCGAGCGGACGTTCGGCATCGCGGGGTGGGTCGTCCTCGGCTCGCTCGGGGTGATCGGGACCGCGGTGTGGCTGCTGCGCCGCCGTCGCCAGGCTCGGACCGCGCCGGTGACGACGCCGGAGCCGGTGGCCGTCGGGGCCGGGGACTAGGGACCCGCGGACACGGGCGGTGCCACCATCCGCGGCGCCTCGGTGATCCCGCGCCGTTCGAGCTCCTCGGTGATCAGCGCCCGGAGGCGGAACTTCTGCACCTTCGTCCCGGACATCGGCCAGTCCTCGACGAACCGCACGTAGCGGGGCACCTTGTAGGTGGCCACCGCGCCGAGGCAGAACCTGATCAGTTCCTCCTCCGAGGCGGCGGCGCCGGGCCGGAGCTGCACGAACGCGCACGCCACCTCTCCGTAGCGCGCGTCCGGGGCGCCCACGACCTGCACGATCCCGGCCGCCGGGTGCTCGGAGAGGAACCCCTCGATCTCCGCGGCGGCCACGTTCTCCCCGCCCACCTTGAGGATGTCTCCGAGCCGGGTCAGGAACCGCAGCCGGCCCTCGGCGTCGGCGACGACCTGGTCCCCGGAGGCGAACCAGCCGTCGGCGTCGATCCGCTGCGCGGTCAGCTCGGGGTCGCGGTGGTAGTGCGACAGGCGTGACCCGCCGCGGAACCGGAACTCGCCCGGCACACCCGGCGCGACCTCGGCCCCGGTCTCCGGGTCGACGACCCTCGCCTCCATGTGACGCAACGGCCGCCCGCTCGTCGTCGCGCGGACCTCGGCCGGGTCGTCCGGCGAGCCCACGCAGCAGAACCCGAACGACTCGGTCATGCCCAGGCACGACAGCTGCACCGCCTGCGGCAGCCGGGCCTGCATCGACCGCATCCGCTCCGGCGCGCCCACGTTGATCACCATCCGGAGCGCGGACAGGTCCGCGGCGGCGAAGTCCGGGTGGTCGAGCACCGGCAGCCAGATCGTCTCGAACGCGGGGAACCCGACCGTGCAGCGCTCGTCGACGAGCTGGCGCAGCGCGTGCCCCGGCTCGAACGTCCCGACGTGCACGAACCCGCAGTGCCCGGCCAGTGCGGCCAGCGCGACGTCGAACCCTCCGCAGTGGAACATCGGCAGCGGCGTCCAGAACCGGTCGTCCGGGGTGAGCTGCAGGCGTTCGGCGACGGCCTCGCCCTCGGTGACGAGCGAGGAGTGGGTGTGCACGCAGCCGCGCGGACGCGAGGTGGTCCCAGAGGTGTAGAGCATGAGGTTCGGGTCGTCGGCGGTCAGGGCGGCGCGGGCCGCCGCCGGGCCGGCCGGGTCGGTGCCGTCCGCGGCCGCGTCGAAGCTCCTCCGGCCCAGCCGTCCGCCGGCGTCGGTGTCGCGGTCGAGGGTGACGACGGTGTCCAGCTGCGCGCCGTCGTCGCCCGGGAGGTGCCCGGTGAGCACCGGCTCGAACGCCGAGGTCGTGATCAGCACGCGCAGCTGCGCGTCGGAGATCACGTAGGCGATCTCGCGGGAGCGCAGGCGGACGTTGAGCGGCACCGCGACGGCGCCGACCGCGCTCGCCGCGAGCCAGAACCGCAGGCTGTCGATGCCGCCGTGCAGCAGCAACCCGACCGGGTCGCCGGGGCGGACACCGAGCGCCCACAGGCCGCGTGCGACCCGCTCGACCTGCGCGTGCAGCTCCGGGTAGGAGGCCCGGCCGTCCGGGAACACCACGCCCTGGCCGGGGGTGTCGGCGGCCCGCGCGTCGAGCAGATCGGGGACGGTGGGGTCCGGCATCGTCGCGCGTCCTTCCAGCCTGTCTAACGGTCGTTTGACAAGCTACCGAGGTCCGCCGAAGGTGGACAAGACCGACGTCGAGGAGGCCCGCGGGCAGTGATCACCGAGGACGAGCTGTCGGCGCTGGTCGGGCACCGGATGCCCGGGGGGCGGGCGCGGATCGAGCCGTACGTCGACTGGCTGACTCGTGACGTCGTCGGGGCTCCGCAGCGCGCGCCCGGCGACGACACCGTGCATCCGGCCGTCGCGTTCCTCGTGGCCCAGGGCAACGTCGGGCTCGAGCTGGAGGAGGTGTTCGCGCTGTTCGGTGCACGGTCGCAGGACGGTCCGATGCTGGGGGAGTGGTCGGTGGACTTCGCCCGACCGCTGCGCACCGGCGTCGACTACGACGTGACCTGCCGGGTGGACCGGGTGAGGCGCAAGCGCGGGGCGCGGACCGGCGTGTTCGACCTCGCCACCGTCGAGATCGGGCTCGACGGCCCGGACGGGGCTCGGCACGCCACCGTCCGTCCGACCTACGTCTTCCCGCGGCGCTCGTGAACGTCGGCGACGCGCTCCTCGACCTCGTCGTCGAGTCGGTGGACCCGGAGCGGATGAAGACGATGGCGGCCCTGCTCCGCGACCCGAACATGATCCATCTGGAGCCGGCCGAGGCGGCCCGGCACGGCCTCGGCGACCGGGTGGTGAACCAGGGCCCGATCAACATGGGCTACGTCCAGACGATGCTCGCCCACGCCGCCGGCGGGGTGGACCGGGTCCGCGCGACGGCGTTCCGGTTCCTGGCCAACGTCCACGCCGGCGACCGGGTCGTCGCGGGCGGGCGGGTCACCGCCGTCCGGGACGGCGAGGTCGACTGCGAGGTGTGGCTGGACGTCACCGGCGGGGCTCGGGCACTGTCCGGGACGGCGACGTTACTTGCGCCGCCGCCGGCGCCGTGACAGTGTAAAACGGTCGTTTGGTAGACGCACGGATCGGAGCATCATGCCCAGCTACGACGTCGTGGTGATCGGAGCCGGGGCCGCCGGGCTGACCGCCGGTGCGCTGCTGGCCAAGGAGGGCAAGCGCGTCGTCGTGCTCGACCGCAGCCCCTACCTCGGCGGGCGCGCGATGGCCGTCCCGGACGAGGGCTTCACCGTGAACCTGGGCGGGCACCTCATCGAGGACGGCGGGTCGGGCATCACCAAGGTGTTCGAGCACGTCGGCAAGAAGCTGATCCACGGCGAGGTCAGCAACGACATGCCGATCTGGGAGAACGGCAAGGGCTGGGGCTCGATCCGGGACCGTTACACGGACAAGGACGAGCTGAAGAAGGTCATCAAGGCCCTCGTCGAGACGCCGTACGAGGATCTCGACGACTGGGACGACCGGTCCCTGCGCGAGTGGATCCACCAGTACACCGACGACCAGGGCGTCGTGGACCTGTTCGAGTTCATCTCGGTGCTCGAGTGCATGACCGACAACTGGTACGACCACTCGGCCAGCGACAACCTCTACGTCCGCAAGATGCACTTCGAGGAGCGCAACACCGCCGCCTACTCGTGCTGGCCGGGTCAGGGCTGGGACGGGATCTGGCGCGACCTCGCGGACGCGATCACCGAGAACGGCGGGGAGCTGCGGCTCGGGACGTCGGTCGAGCGGGTCGTGATCGAGAACGGCGCCGTCAAGGGCGTCGCGGTCGGCCGCGAGCCGAAGGTGCTGCCGAACGAGTTCTTCGAGGAGGAGATCCTCACCGCCGATGCGGTGATCTCGACGCTGCCGGTGTGGAGCGTGCTCAACGTGGTCCCGCGGCGCGAGCTGCCCGAGTGGTACGCCAGCCAGATCGAGTTCCTGGCCCAGGACAAGTTCCGGATCGCCTGGCTGGGCCTTTACCTGGCCACCGAGGAGCCGGTCACGCAGTTCGACCCGCGCGAGCTCGCGACCTGGACCGCCACGCCGTCCACGGACTGCTCCGGGTTCATGTTCGACCAGTCCGCGATGGACCCGTCGTGCTCGCCGGAGGGCACCCACCTGCACGTGATGGGCGCGATCATCCCCGGCGCGAAGGGCCGCGACGCCCAGTGGTGCCGCGACACGATGCAGGCCTTCGAGAACGACGTCGAGACGATGTGGCCGGGCTTCGCGAAGCCGATCTGGCGCCGCCGGCACCTGGTGTTCGAGCCCAGCTTCGGCGTGATCCAGATGCCCGGGCTGGTCGGGAAGTACCGCCCGCACTGGCGGGCCCCGAACGTCGAGGGGCTGTGGTTCGCCTCCGAGACGTTCCGCAGCCGCGGCATCGGCACCGACCGCGCCGCCCGCGCGGCCCTGACCTGCGTCGAGGACTACCTCGGCGCTCGGATCCCGACCTTCGGCGACGGGTGGAGGTACTAGACGTGGAGCGCCTGCAGCTGGGGGTGCCGGGGCAGATCATGCCGCCGGCCGACCGCGCGGTGAAGTTCGCGCAGCGCAGTGAGGCCGACGGCTACGACGCCGTCTGGTGGCCGGACCACCTGATGGGCTGGCACGCCGACACGATGTGGACGCCGGACCTCACACCGCTGGCCGAGGTCCAGGCCAACCCGCACACCTACTTCGACCCCATGATCATGATGGGTGTGGTCGGGGCACAGACGTCACGCATCAAGGTGGGCGTCGTCGTGACGGACCTGATCCGCCGCAACCCGGCGATGGCGGCGTCGACGGCACTGACGCTCGACCACGTCACGCAGGGCCGGGCGATCATCGGTCTGGGCAGCGGCGAGAAGCTCAACGTGACGCCGTACGGGATGAGCTTCGACAAGCCCGTCGCCAAACTCTCCGAGGGCATCGACGTGATGCGCCTGCTCTGGGAGGCCGACGGCCCGGTGAGCTTCGACGGGCAGTTCCACACCCTCGACTCCGCCGTGCTGGGCCTGCAGCCCTACGGCGCGGAGCCGCCGGAGATCTGGACGGCCGCGCACGGCCCGCGGATGTTGCGCCTGACCGGCACCAAGGGCGACGGCTGGCTGCCCACCAAGATGACCGCGCCGGACTACGGCAAGGCGTTGACGACGATCCACCAGGCCGCGCAGGACGCGGACCGGGACCCCGCGAAGATCACGCCCGGCATGCTCGGCTACATCCTGATGGGACCCGACGAGGAGACGGTCCGCCGGCTCACCGAGGCCCCGCTGGTGCGCGCGCTGTGCGTGTTGCTGCCCTCGCAGGTGTTCCGCGACCTGGGCGTCGAGCCGCCGCTGGACGGCGGGCCGGGCGGGTCGGGCTTCCACGACTTCATCCCGTCGACGATCGAGCGCGCCGAGTCGTTGCGGATCATCGACGCGATCCCGCCCGAGGTGGTGCGGCACTACGCGTTCTGCGGGACGCCGGAGCAGGTGGCCGAGGAGCTCTACGAGTACCGCGAGGCGGGGCTGGAGCACCTGGTCATGTGGAACATCACCGCGTTCGGCGACCCGTCGCTGGCCAAGTGGTCGTTCCAGGCCATGGCCGAGCTGAAGAAGCTGGTGGGCTCGTGAGCCGGGCCGCGGTCGAGGGGTACTTCGCCGCGATCAACTCCGACTCCTTCGCCGACCTCGCCGACGTGTTCGCGCCCGAGGTGGAGATCCACACCGTCGGTGCGGAGCCGGTCGTCGGCCGCGAGGCCGCGCTGGCGCACTTCCCGGTGGTCCTGTCCGGCTACGCCACCCACGACGACCACGTCACCCGCTGGATCTCCGGTGTCGACGACGGCAGCGCCGACGCCATCGTCTGCGACATCGCCTTCTCCGGGACCCTCACCGACGGCCGCGAGATCCGCTTCGACGCCCTCGACGTGTTCGACGTCCACGACGGCCTGATCACCCGCGTCACCACCTGGTACGACACCCGCCTGGTGGCCCGCCAGGTCCGAGGATGACCCCGTCCCACCCCAGCGACCGGCACTTTCGTCGCAACCTGTGCGACGAACGTGCCGCTCGCCCACCCGGGACGGGCGCGCCCGGCGATCGGGGCCCCCTCCCCGGGCCACGCCCGGCCGGATCCAGCGAACGGCACTGTCGTCGCAACCTTTCCGACGACAGTGCCGCTCGCTTGCTCGGGCGGGGTGGGGACCGGTGAAGCTCGGGGTCACCATGCCGATCGACGACGGGTTGGGGGTTCCGGAGTACGTGCGGCTCGCCCGGGCCGCGGAGGACTGCGGCTACGACTCCGTCTGGGCCGGTGAGGTGGCCGGGCCGGAGGTGTTCTCCCTGCTCGGGGTTCTGGCGGCGTCGACGGCGCGGGTACGGCTCGGGACCGGGATCGCGTCGGTCTACCCGCGCTCGCCCGCACTGGCCGCGATGGGTTTCGCGACGCTGGCGTCGGCCGCTCCGGGACGGATCCTGGCCGGGATCGGCGCGAGCAGCCCGATGATCGTCCGCGACTGGCACGGCCGGGACTTCGACGCACCGCTGGCGACGATCGAGGGGTACGTCGCCGCGCTGCGGTCGGCCTGGGCGGGGGAGCGCGTGCACGTCGAGCACCCGCGCACGCACGGGTTCCGCGCGTCGCTGCTCCCGCCCGCACCACCGCCGATCGTGCTGGCCGCGATGAACCCCCGGATGCTGCGGCTCGCCGGACGGATCGCCGACGGCGTGTTCGTGACCTGGTGCCCGCCGGACGAGGTCGAGTCCCGGCTGGCGTACGTCCGGGAGGGCGAGCGCGAGGCCGGGCGGGAGCCGGGCAGCGTCTGGGCGATGGCGTCGTTCTGGGCCTACGCCGGTGACCGCACCGACGAGGCGATGACGCGGATGCGCCGTCTCGTCCTGCAGTACGCGATGGTGCCGACGCACCGGGACTCCTTCGCCGGCGCGTTCGCCGACCTGGACCGCGCCACCGCGCTCTGGACCTCCGGAGACCGGGCGGGCGCCCTGGCCCTGGTCCCGGACGCGGCCGTGCACCACCTCTGCGCCGTCAGCGACGGGTCCGACGTCGCCGGCCGGGCCGCGGACCTGCGCACGGCCGGAATCGAACTCCCGGTCCTGCTCACCCCGGGCGCGGTCCCGGGCGACCTCGAAGGCCCCCTCCAGACCATCACCCGCACCGCCGACGCCGCCCTCTGAGCCCGCTGCCCGCCCCTGCCCCGCCACCTCGGCCCGGCCGGGTGAGGCGGTCAGCCCATCGACTTCTGGCCGTCGAGGGTCTCGCGGAGGATGTCGGCGTGGCCGGAGTGCTGGGCGGTCTCGCCGATGATGTGGGACAGCGCGTGCCGGGCGCTCCACCGCGTGCCGGCCGGGAACCAGGGTGCGTCCGGGAGCGGGTACGCGACGTCGAGGTCGACGGTCGCGACGAGCGCGTCGGTCCGCGCCGCGACCTCGTCGTAGCGGGCGAGGAGACGCTCCAGGGTGTCGCCGTCGTCGAGGGTGAAGTCGTCACGCTCCGCGTCGGTGTCCGGCGACCACTCCGCCCAGCTTTCGGAGCCGGCCACGACCCCGGTCAGGATGAAGTCGACCCAGCCCGCCTCGCACTCGGCGACGTGCTTGAGCAGCCCGGCCAGGGTCAGCGCGCTCGCGGTCGGACGGCGACGGGCGTCGTCGTCGGAGAGTCCGCGCACCGTGTACCGCAGCAACATGCGGTGCTTGGCCAGGGTCTCGAGCAGCACGGCCCGCTCCCCGGTCGGTTCACCTCCGGCGTCGGTGAACGCGTCGACGAGGGTGGTGGCGGACGTCGTGTCGCTCATGGGTCTCTGCCTCTCGTGGAGCCCGCCCGGGTCGTCCCCGGCCTGATGAGAACGACGGTAGGCCCCGATGAGGACACCTTCGGTCCTCGTCGGGTAGATCGAGTCGGACGCTGTTGCGGCCGCACACGTGCCGCTTCCGTGTCGCGCCACCGCACGAAAGCTCCATGAGTGCGCAGCCGGGGTGCGTCCGATCCCGCTCGGGTTCGGGTGGTGAGGTGGTCCGGACGTGCGAACGCCCGCGCAGCGGGGGCTGCGCGGGCGTCGGTCGAGCGGGTGGGGGCTCAGCCCATGGTCTTCTGACCGTCGATGGCCTCGCGGATGATGTCCGCGTGTCCGGCGTGCTGGCTGATCTCGGCGAGCATGTGGATCGCCACACGGCGCACCGACCAGCGCGCGCCCGGCTCGAACCACGGTGCGACCGGGAGGTCGTGGGCGCTGTCGAGGTCGGCGGTGCGCAGGACCTCCTCGGTCCGCGCCGCGACCTGATCCACCCGGGCGCGGAGAACGTCGAGGGTCTCGTCGTCGGAGAGGACGAACCGGGTGTCCTCCCACTCGACCTCGCCCCAGCTGTCGTCGGCGTCGATCGCGTTCCAGTCGACGTCCGAGCCCTCGCCACCCTCGAACGCGGCCGCGCCCTCGACGGCGAAGCGGAACCACTGCTCCTCGGTGTCCGCGACGTGCTTGAGCAGCGACGCGATCGTCAGCGCGCTGACCGTGCTCTTCGTGCGCGCCTGCTCCTCGGTCAGCCCCTGCGCGGTCTGCAGGAGGAAACCGCGGTGTCGCTCGAGGGTCGTCAGCAGCTCGGCGCGCTCGCCGGTGAGCTGAGAGCCGGTCGTGGCGGAGGTGGAGGGAGCGTTCATCGGGTTCTGCCTCTCTCGTCGAGCGGAACCGGGTATCTCGGTCCGTTGAGGAGAACGTTACGACCCGATGCGGACACCTTCTGTCCGCATTAAGAGGAGTTCAGCCGGATTCCTCGCGCGCGTCGAGCTCGGCGACGGCGTCGTCCCAGCGGGTGCGACGGTCGTCCGTCGACAGGTCCCACCACGGGTCGCCGCGCTCGCCGAGTCCCCGTTTCGCGATCCCGACCCTCTCGCGGGCGGCGGCCACGGCGTCGTCGTCGCCGGCCTTCTTGCTCGTCCGGACGGCGGAACGGGCGACGCCGAGGTGGTGCTGCAGCGTCGCCCGCACGTCGTCGGGGATCTCGGGATCGGTGGCACGCCACCGGCGACCCCCGACGACGATGTAGCGGCCGTCGGGGGTGCGCTCGGGTTCGGTGCCGATGGGGAGGCCCGCGTCAGCCGCTGACCGGCACGACGTCCGGTGCACCCAGGCGGGCGGCGTCGGCCGTGGCGTCGTCGGGCATCTTCTGGCTCTCCCGCTCGGCCTGCACGCGCTTGCGGTAGTGGTCGACCTCGCGTGCGATCTGCTCGTCGTCCCAGCCGAGCACCGGCGCGACCAGGCGCGCGACCTCCTCGGCCGCACCCTCGCCCCGGTCGAACGTCTCGATCGAGATCCGGGTCCGGCGGGCCAGGAGGTCCTCCAGGTGCCGGGCACCCTCGTGCGAGGCGCCGTAGACGGCCTCGGCGCGCAGGTAGTCATCGGCCCCGGTGAGCGGCTCGGCCAGTGTCGGGTCCTCCACCAGCAGGTCGAGCACCTCGTCGATCAGCGAGCCGTACCGGCCGAGCAGGTGCTCGATCCGGGCCGGGTGCAGGCCGCTGCGTGCCGCGAGCAGCTGCGTCGAGTTGCGCAGGGCCGAGTAACCCTCCGCGCCGAGCAGCGGGACGTCCTCGGTGCAGGACTCCGGCACCTTGGCGTCGAGCGAGTGCACGGCCGCGTCGACGGCGTCCTTGGCCATCACGCGGTAGGTCGTGTACTTGCCGCCGGCCACCACGACCAGCCCGGGCACCGGCGTCGCGACGGCGTGCTCGCGGGAGAGCTTCGACGTCGCCTCCGACTCGCCCGAGAGCAGCGGCCGCAGTCCGGCGTAGACGCCCTCGACGTCCTCGTGCGTGAGCGGCTGCTCCAGCACCCCGTTGACGTGCTTGAGCAGGTACTCGATGTCGGCCGCGCTCGCCGCCGGGTGGGCCTTGTCCAGGTCCCAGTCGGTGTCGGTGGTGCCGATGATCCAGTGCCGGCCCCACGGGATCACGAACAGCACCGACTTCTCGGTGCGCAGGATCAGCCCGGCGTCGCCGCGGATCCGGTCGCGCGGGACGACCAGGTGGATGCCCTTCGACGCGCGGACCTTGAACTGCCCGCGCTCGTTGGCGAGGCCCTGGGTCTCGTCGGTCCAGACGCCGGTGGCGTTGATGACCTGCTTGGCGCGGACGTCGATGCGCTCGCCGGACTCGAGGTCCTGCACGGTCGCGCCGACGACGCGGCCGGAGTCCTTGAGCAGCCCGACGACGCGGGCCCGGGTCGCCACGTGCGCGCCGTAGGCGGCCGCGGTGCGGGCGATCATCATCGTGTGGCGGGCGTCGTCGACCTGCGCGTCGTAGTACTCCAGGGCGCCGACCAGGGCGTCCTTGCGCAGCGACGGCACGACCCGGCGCGCTCCGGCGCGGGTGAGGTGACGGTGGTGCGGCAGCCCGCGCGAGCGCCCGGACAGCAGCCCGAGCGTGTCGTAGAGCGCGACGCCGGCACCGGCGTAGAACCGCTCCCACACGTGGTGCTTGAGCGGGTAGACGAACGGCACCGGGCGCACCAGGTGCGGCGCGAGGTGCTGGATCAGCAGCCCGCGCTCCTGCAGTGCCTCGGCGACGAGGCGGAAGTCCAGCATCTCCAGGTAGCGCAGGCCACCGTGGATCAGCTTGGAGGATCGGCTCGACGTGCCGGACGCGAAGTCCCGCGCGTCGACCAGCCCCACCGACAGTCCGCGGGTGGCGGCGTCCAGCGCGGCACCGGAGCCGACGACCCCACCACCGACGACGAGGACGTCCAGCTCACCGGATCCCATGGCCCGCAGGGCCCCGGTACGGGCCTGCGGGGAGAGCGCGACCGACTTCATGATCTGACCTTCCCGACTGCTGGTCCCGGCCGGGCCGTGGTCGGCCCGGCCGGGAATGGATGCGCCGTGTCCGGCGGGTCCCGCCGTGCACGGTGTCTGACTCCGGGATACCCCTCGTGGGACGTACCCACCCGGAATCGCGCTGTCTTCTACCCCACGTCCACCCAGTCGAGCGTGCGCTCGACCGCCTTCTTCCACCGGCCGTAGCCGTCCTGGCGCTGCTCCTCGCTCCAGTGCGGCTCCCAGCGGCGGTCCTCGTTCCAGTTCTCGCGGAGTTCGTCGGTCGAGGACCAGAACCCGACGGCCAGACCGGCCGCGTAGGCCGCGCCCAGCGCCGTCGTCTCGGCCACCACCGGGCGCGAGACCGGGACGCCGAGCACGTCGGCCTGGATCTGCATGCACAGCTCGTTGGCCGTCACGCCGCCGTCGACCTTGAGGGTCTCCAGCGGGACCCCGGAGTCCGCGGACATCGCGTCGGCGACGTCGCGGCTCTGGTAGCAGATCGCCTCCAGCGTGGCCCGGGCCAGGTGTGCGTTGGTGTTGAACCGCGACAGCCCGACGATCGCGCCGCGCGCGTCGCTACGCCAGTAGGGGGCGAACAGGCCGGAGAACGCCGGGACGAAGTAGACGCCTCCGTTGTCCTCGACCTGCCGGGCCAGCGACTCGCTCTGCGACGCGCCGGAGATGATCCCGAGCTGGTCGCGCAGCCACTGCACGGCCGACCCGGTGACCGCGATCGAGCCCTCCAGGGCGTAGACGACCGGCTCGTCGCCGAACTTGTAGCAGACCGTGGAGAGCAGGCCGTTCTCCGAGCGGACCAGCTCGTTGCCCGTGTTGAGCAGCATGAAGTTGCCGGTGCCGTAGGTGTTCTTGGCCTCGCCGGGGGCGAAGCAGACCTGGCCGACCGTCGCCGCCTGCTGGTCGCCGAGGTCGCCGGTGATCAGCACCTCGCCGCCGAGCGACCCGGCGCGGGTGGTGCCGTAGCCCTCGGTCAGCGAGCTGGGCTTGATCTCGGGCAGCATCGAGCGCGGGACGCCGAAGAAGCCGAGCAGCTCGTCGTCCCAGTCGAGGGTCTCGAGGTTCATCAGCATCGTGCGGCTGGCGTTGGTCACGTCGGTGACGTGCACGCCCCCGTTCACCCCGCCGGTGAGGTTCCAGATCACCCAGGTGTCGGTGTTGCCGAACAGGGCGTCGCCGCGCTCGGCGGCGGCGCGGGCGCCGTCGACGTTCTCCAGGATCCACTGGATCTTGCCGCCGGAGAAGTAGGTCGCCGGCGGCAGGCCGGCCTTGCGGCGGATGACGTCGCCGCGGCCGTCGCGGTCCAGCGCGGTGGCGATCCGGTCGGTACGGGTGTCCTGCCAGACGATCGCGTTGTAGAGCGGGCGCCCGGTCTTGCGGTCCCAGACGACGGTGGTCTCGCGCTGGTTCGTGATGCCCAGGCCGACCAGGTCGTCCGAGGAGAGCTTGGTCTTGTTCAGCGCGGTCTGGCAGACGGCGTTGGTGCGCTCGATGATCTCCACCGGGTTGTGCTCGACCCAGCCGGCCTGCGGCAGGATCTGCTCGTGCTCGAGCTGGTGGCGCCCGACCTCGTTGCCGCCGTGGTCGAAGATCATGAATCGCGTGCTGGTGGTGCCCTGGTCGATGGCTCCGACGAACTCTGCCATTGAGTTCTCCCTGTTCGGTGGGGTGCGTGTGTGGGGAGCGGATCAGTCGCGGCCGACCGGCTGCGGGGCGTCCACAGACGGCAGGTTGCGGTCGATCAGGTACTTGTACAGGGCGCCACCGATCAGCCCGCCGACGATCGGCGCGATGATCGGCAACCAGAAGTAGATCGTGCCGTTCTGGTCCACCCAGGCCGTCGCGTAACCGGTGATGAACGAGGCCAGCCGCGGTCCGAAGTCCCGTGCCGGGTTGATCGCGTAGCCGGCGTTCGCGCCGAAGGCCATGCCGATCGCGACGACCAGCAGGCCGATCACGACGGGGACGAGGTTGGCCAGCGGGCCGTTGTTCCGGGCGCTGGTCAGGGCGAAGATCACGAAGACCAGGATCGCCGTGCCCACGATCTGGTCCAGGAACGCGATCGGGATGCTGACCGGCGCCGTGCCGTTGCCGGGCGAGGTGGAGAAGATGCCCTGGCTCGCCGAGGTCAGGCCGGGGTCGGCGGCGCGGATCAGGTCGGAGTAGGTGGCGCGCACGATCAGCGCGCCGACGAACGCACCGACGGTCTGGGCGGCGATGAACGGCCCGACCTTGCGCCAGGAGAAGCCCTGGAACGCGGCCAGCGCGATCGTCACCGCCGGGTTGAGGTGCGCGCCGGAGATCCGGCCCGCCACGTAGACGCCCAGCGCCACGCCGATGCCCCACGCCCAGGCGATCGAGTCGTGGTCACCGAGACTGCCGTCGGAGCTGGTGGTCACCTGGGCCACGACCCCGGTGCCGAACAGGATGAGAATCATGGTGCCGGCGAACTCGGCGCTGAGCTGTGCCAGCAGTCCGGGCTCGCCCTTGTCGGAGCTCGTCATCGAACCCACCTCTCGGTCCCCCTCGACGGGGCCGGGCGGCACCGTCGGACGCGGACGCTATGGGGGGCAGAGTCGCGCGACAACGTGCGCCGTTCGGCAATGCCGAACGGTATGGCTCCGATTGCCTCGTCCTGACGGAAAAGAAGATCGTCCCGGCGGTGCGCACCGTCGTCCTCAGTACGCTCGCGGCCGTGGCCAAGCCGATCCAGTCCATCGAGCGGGCGGCGGCCGTGCTGCGCCTGCTCGGCGGGGCCGGGCGGCCGCTGGCGCTGGCCGAGCTGGCCGCCGCCCTGGACCTGCCCCGCCCGACCGCGCACGGGATCGTCCGCACGCTCTGCGACGAGGAGCTGGTCGGCCAGGACACCGCGACCGGGCGGTACCACCTCGGCGGCGGCCTGACCCGGCTCGGCTCCGCCTGGGACCGTCACGACCTGCGCTCGCGGGCGATGAACTGGGCCGACGCCCTCGCCGCGACGACCGGCTGCGCGGTGTTCCTCGGCGTCCCGGAGGACGGCGGGGTCGGGCTGGTGCACCACGTGTTCCGGCCCGACGGGACCCCGCAGCGGCTGCGCACCAATGCCGTCCAGCCGTTGCACGCGACCGCCTGGGGTCTGTGCCTGCTCGCGTTCGCCCCGGTCGCGGCGCGGGCGCCGGCCGAGCTCGAGCGCTACACGCGCCGCACCGTCACCACCGCCGCGGGACTCGCCGACGTCCTCGCCGAGACCCGTCGCCGCGGCTGGGCGGCCGACATGGGCGGGTACGAGCCGGGCGTCGGCGGGGTCGCGGTCCCGGTGCGCAGCGGGGGCGGCCTCACCGTCGCCGCGCTCGGGGTCGGGGCGCCGACCGAGCAGCTGTTCTCCCCGGACGGCCGGGCCCGGCCGGACCCGCTCGTCGCGCTGACGTCGGCCGCCGCGGAGATCGCGGCGAGCCTGGACGCGGAGCGATGACCGGCGCCGCCGGGACCGGCGAGCGCGTCGTCGCGGCCATCGACCAGGGAACGACGTCGACCCGCTGCCTGCTGTTCACCCACTCCGGGCGGATGGTCGCGGTCGCCCAGCGCGAGCACCGCCAGCACTACCCCCGCCCGGGACTGGTCGAGCACGACGCGATGGAGATCTGGCGCAACGTGCGCCGCGTCGTCCCCGCGGCCCTGCGGCGGGCCGGTCTGGAGCCGTCGAACGTGGTCGCGCTGGGCATCGCCAACCAGCGCGAGACGACGCTGGTGTGGAACCGGCACACCGGCATCCCGCTGGCCCGGGCGATCACCTGGCAGGACACCCGCACCGACACGATCGTCGAACGCCTGGTCTCCGAGGGGCAGACCGGGCTCTACGCCGGGATCAGCGGGCTGGGCCCGGCCACCTACTTCGCCGGCCCGCGCCTGCAGTGGCTGCTCGACCACGTGCCCGGCGCCCGCGAGGGGGCCGAGTCCGGCGACGTCCTGTTCGGGACCATCGAGACCTGGCTGATCTGGCGGCTCACCGGCGGCCCGGACGGCGGTCGGCACGTCACCGACGTGACCAACGCCAGCCGCACGATGCTGATGGACCTACGCACCCTGCAGTGGTCCGACGAGCTGCTCGACGCGCTGCGGGTGCCGCGCCGGATGCTGCCCGAGATCCGGTCCAACTCCGAGGTCTACGGGCACTGCACCGGCGTCCTCGACGGCGTCCCGGTGGCCGGGGCGCTCGGTGACCAGCAGGCCGCGCTCGTCGGGCAGACCTGCTTCGCCCCCGGCGAGGCCAAGTGCACCTACGGCACCGGCGGGTTCCTGCTCAAGAACACCGGCTCCCGGATCGCCGGCTCCGAGGACGGGCTGATCCCGACCGTCGGCTACCTGTTCGGCGACGACCCCGTCTACGCCCTCGAGGGCTCGATCGCGATGACCGGGTCGCTGGTGCAGTGGTTCCGCGACGCGCTCGGGATGATCTCCACCGCGGCCCAGATCGAGACCCTGGCCATGACCGTCCCGGACAACGGCGGGTGCTACGTCGTGCCCGCGTTCTCCGGGCTCTACGCCCCACGCTGGCACCCCGACGCGCGCGGCGTCATCGTCGGGCTGACCTCCTACATCCACCGCGGCCACCTCGCCCGGGCCGTGCTGGAGGCGACCGCCTGGCAGACCCGCGAGGTACTCGACGCGATGAACCGCGACTCCGGCCTGCCGGTGACCCGGCTCAAGGTCGACGGCGGCATGACGGCCAACCACCTGCTCATGCAGTTCGTGGCCGACGTGCTCGACGTGCCGGTGGAGCGCCCGCTGGGGTCCGAGGCGGTCTCGCTCGGCGCGGCGTACGCGGCCGGCCTGGCCGTCGGGTACTGGCCGGACCTGGAGGTGCTGCGCCGCAACTGGCACCGGGCCGCGGCCTGGGAACCGGGCATGGACCCGGGCCTGCGCCGCCGGGAGCACGAGAACTGGGGCCGCGCGGTGGACCGCAGCTTCGGCTGGGCCCGCCACTCCTCCTGAGCACCGGGCCGTCGGTTGTCCGTGCTCGGCGTGTGATGCTAATCTCACCGCTACCAAACGGCCGTTAGACGACGACGTCATCCCGCCCCGGAGGTACGCCGACCGTGTCCGCTCCCACCGCCGCCCCGGACATCCTCTCCCCGGAGTTCGCCGCCGACCCGTACTCGGCGTACCGCGTGATGCGCGACGACCACCCGCTGATCTGGCACGAGCCGACGCAGAGCTACGTGATCAGCCGCTACGCCGACGTCGTCCGGGCGTTCAAGGACCCGCTGTTCACCAGCCGCAACTACGACTGGCAGCTCGAACCGGTGCACGGCCGCACGATCCTGCAGATGGACGGCCGCGAGCACTCCACGCACCGCAACCTGGTCGCACCGGCGTTCCGCGGGCGCGACCTGGCCGAGAAGTTCGTGCCGGTGATCGAGCGGAACTCCGCCGAGCTGATCGAGGCCTTCGCCGCCGACGGTGAGGTCGACCTGGTCGCGCAGTACGCGACCCGGTTCCCGATCAACGTCATCGTCGACATGCTCGGACTGCCGAAGTCCGACCACGAGCACTTCCACCGCTGGTACACCTCGATCATGGGGTTCCTGTCGAACCTCTCCGGCGACGAGACGGTGATGGCCGACGGGATCCGGACCAAGGGCGAGTTCGAGGACTACATGGTCCCGATCATCGCCGCGCGGCGGGAGAATCCCGGCGACGACCTGCTCTCCACGCTGTGCACCGCCGAGATCGACGGTGAGCGGATGACCGACCACGAGATCAAGGCGTTCTGCAGCCTGCTGCTCACCGCGGGCGGCGAGACCACCGACAAGGCCATCGCCAGCGTGATGAGCAACCTGGTCGCGCACCCGGACCAGCTCGCCGCCGTCCGCGCCGACCACTCCCTGATCCCGGCCGCGTTCGCCGAGACGCTGCGCCACTCCCCGCCGGTCCACATGATCATGCGCCAGCCGGCCGAGGACGTGGAGCTCTCCGGCGGCACGGTCGAGGCGGGGAGGACCGTCACCTGCCTGATCGGCGCCGCGAACCGTGACCCGGAGCAGTACGAGCGCCCCGACGAGTTCGACATCGCCCGCCCCGACCTGGACCAGGGCCGCGCCTACACCGCCGGTGCCAACCACACGGCGTTCGCGCTGGGGCGGCACTTCTGCGTCGGCGCGCTGCTGGCCCGCACCGAGCTGGAGACGGCCGTCGCGCACCTGCTCGACGCGATGGACGACATCGCCTTCGCCGACGGCGCCCCGCCGCCCGAGCACGGCGTGTTCACCCGCGCCCCGTCGCAGCTGCGTCTCACCTTCACCCCGACCACCTGAGAACCCCCGACCACCTGAGAACCCCCGACCACCTGAGAACCCCCGACCGCCTGAGAACCCCCGACCGGAGGACCCGCGATGACCGCCCGCCCGGAGATCGAGAACGCCATCCACCGCGCCGCGTGGGGCTACGACGAGAACGACGTCGACCTCATCGCCGACCAGTTCGCCGACAACGCCGAGCTGACCATGCAGATCGGCCGCGACGGCGACACGATCGGCCCGTTCTCCGGCCGGGAGGCGATCCGGAAGCTGCACGCGGACTCGCTCGTCTCGCAGACCGACCAGCGCCGGCACAACGTCAGCAACGTGATCATCGACGCCGAGTCGGCGGACTCCGCGTCGACGCTGGCGAACCTGACGCTGCTCTCGATCGAGAACGGCGCGATCAAGGTCCTGAGCAGCGGCTACTACCGCGACGAGTTCACCCGCGACGGCGGCACCTGGCGGATCGCGACCCGTCACATCTATCTCGACCTGCCCTACTAGGAGCGCGCGGGGCCCGGCGTCCCGACGTCGGTGGCCGTCGGGTCGTCCTGGCCGGGAAACGCCAGGTGAGAGCCCTTGTCCGCCCCCGGGCGTGATGCTAATCTCGCGGCTACCAAACGGCTGTTTGGCGAGCCGCCGGGTGCCCCCTCGCCGGGTCCGGGCCGTGTAGCAGATCGAGGGAGATCCGCGTGGTCAACATCGGCCAGATCCCGTCCAAGTGGGCTGCGCTGACGCCGGGGCGGGACGCGATCGTCGACGCCCCGAACGGCCGGCGGATGGACTGGCGCACGCTCGACGAGCGGGTGCGGCGGCTGGCCAACGGGCTCGGCAGCCCGAAAAATCGACACAGTGGTGATGGCGGGCTCGGACTCGACAAGGGCGACCGCGTCGCGATCCTGGCCAAGAACTCGATCGAGTACCAGGAGCTCTACTACGCCGCGGGCCGGGCCGGGCTCGTCGCGCAGCCGCTGAACTGGCGTCTCGGCGCCGGCGAGCTGGCGAAGATCGTCGCGGACGCGGCGCCGAAGGCCGTGATCACCTCCGACGAGTGGCTCGAGACCGGCAAGGAGCTGCAGGCCGCGGTCGACGTGCCGCACTGGCTGCAGTTCGGCCCCGGCGGCGACGGCAGCTACGAGGACCTCCTCGCCCGCAGCGGTGACCACGAGCCGGAGCGGTCGTCGCAGGTCGGCGACGCGGACCCGTTCTTCATCCTCTACACCGGAGGGACGACGGGGGAGTCGAAGGGCGCGCTGCACAGCCACACCAGCGTGTCGTTCGGGATGCTCAACCAGACCGTCGCGGAGCGGATCGTCCCGACCGACGTCTACATGCTGACCGGGCAGATGTACCACATCCCGGTGGTGCTCTCGATGAACTACATGCGCCACGGCTGCCCGCTGGTGCTGATGAACTTCGAGGCCCGCACGGCGCTGGAGCTGATCGAGGCGGAGAAGGTCTCGGCGTTCCTGGGCATCACCACGATGCTCAACTGGATGATGGCGGTGCCCGGCTTCTCCGGGTTCGACATCTCCAGCCTGCGCAACATCCAGTACGGCGGCGGGCCGATGCCGTCGAGCGTGGTCAAGGCGGCGCTGGACAACTTCCCCTGCACGCTGATCCAGGGCTACGGGCAGACCGAGGGAACCACGATGTGCTTCCTGTCCCAGGAGGACCACGCCGCCGCGGTGCGCGGCGTGCACCCAGAGCGGCTGATGTCCTGCGGGCGCGAGGGGTTCGTGACGCGGGTGCGCGTCGTCGACCCGGACGGCGACGAGGTCCCCCGTGACGGGAGGACCGCGGGCCAGATCATCGTGCGGTCCGAGGCGAACATGCTGGGCTACCTGGGCCGCCCGGACCTGACCGGGGCCACGATCCGCGACGGCTGGATGTGGACAGGCGACATCGCGACCTGGGACGCCGAGTCCTACGTGTTCATCGTCGACCGCTCCAAGGACATGATCATCTCCGGCGGGGAGAACATCTACTCGATCCAGGTCGAGGAGGCGGTCAACCAGCACCCGTCGGTCCTGGAGTGTGCCGTGATCGGCGTCCCGGACGACGAGTGGGGCGAGAGCGTCAAGGCGTTCGTCGTGCTCAAGCCCGAGACCACCGCGACCGAGGCCGAGATCGTCGAGACCGCCCGTGCGCACCTGGCGTCGTACCAGAAGCCGCGCTCGGTGGAGTTCGTCGACGCCCTGCCCAAGGCCCCCACCGGGAAGATCCTCAAGCGCGACCTCCGCAGGCCCTTCTGGGCCGACCGCGACCGTTCCGTCTGACCCATGACACCGCCGCGGACCCCCGTTCCGCGGCGGCACCGACCATTCCCGCGACGTCGAAGGAGACTGCAGTGAAGACCAAGGGAGCCCTGCTCTGGGAGCCGGGGACGAACTCCGGCTGGAGCGTCGAGGAGATCGAGGTCGACCCGCCGAAGCGCCGCGAGGTGATGGTCAAGCTCGCCGCGTCCGGCATCTGCCACTCCGACCAGCACCTCGACGACGGCGTCATCCCGTTGCCGTGGTCGCCGGTGCTGGGCGGGCACGAGGGTGCCGGCGTCGTCACCGAGCTCGGCCCGGAGACCGAGGGGCTCGAGGTCGGTGACCACGTCGTGCTGTCGTTCCTGCCCTCGTGCGGGCGCTGCAAGATGTGCGTCTCGGGCAAGTCGAACATGTGCGACCTGGGCAACGGGGTGCTCGCCGGTGTCGCGCCGGACGGCACGCACCGGGTGCACGCCCGCGGCAAGGGCGTCGGCTGCATGTCGTACCTGGGCACGTTCGCCCCGTACGTGACGGTGCCGGTCGACGCCGTCGTCAAGATCGAGAAGGACATCCCGCTGGACAAGGCCGCGCTGATCGGTTGCGGCGTGCCCACCGGGTGGGGCTCCTCGGTCTACGCCGCGGACATGCAGCTCGGCGACACCGTGGTGATCGTCGGGATCGGCGGGGTCGGGATCAACGCCGTGCAGGGCGCCCGGCACAAGGGCGCGCGCAACATCATCGCTATCGACCCGGTGCCGTTCAAGCAGGAGCAGGCCCAGGCGTTCGGGGCCACGCACGCCGTGGGGTCGTACGAGGAGGCCGCGAAGCTCGTCGAGCAGATGACGAACGGCCAGGGCGCCGACCGGGTGATCATCACCGTCGGCGTCGCGTACGGGAACCTGCTCAACCCCGCCCAGGAGATGACCCGGCGAGGCGGCGTCATGGTGCTGACCTCGGCCGCGCCGATCATGCAGCGCGACATGGAGTTCGACCTGTTCACCTTCGCCATGTCCGGCAAGCGCCTGCAGGGCTCGCTGTACGGGACCACGAACTCGCGCAACGACATCCCGCTGATGACGGAGCTCTACCGGACCGGCCAGCTCAAGCTCGACGAGCTGATCACGAAGACCTACAAGCTCGAGGACATCAACCAGGCGTTCACGGACATGCAGGAGGGCAAGAACCTGCGTGGCGTGATCATGTACGACGACTGAGGAGCGGGAACATGACCGACAACCGTGCGGACGACGTCGCCGGCATCGTGGCCGCGACCCACCTCTACGCCCGCGGGCTGGACCTGTTCCGCCCGAAGGAGGCGCTCTCGGCCTACACCGACGACGCCTACTGGGACGCCACCCCCGTGGGGCTCAAGCGCTTCGAGGGCTCGGAAGAGATCCTCGGGTTCTTCCAGGCCGACGCCGACGCGATGGCCGAGCAGTTCCACATCATCACCAACCACATCGTCGACTTCGACGGCCCGGACGACGCGCACGGCACGAACTACGTGTTCTCCGAGGGGAAGACGAAGTCCGGCGCGTCGATCCGGGCGATTGCGCTGAACGAGGACGAGTACCGCCGCGTCGACGGCGTCTGGAAGATCTCCGGCCGCAAGATCACGCCGTTGACGGCGCCCGAGATGGACGGCTTCGACGCGTGAGCGGCGGCGAGGAGGTCGTCCGGACCTACATCGACATCATGAACAAGCTGGACCTGGACGCGTTCGCCGACCTGGTGACCGACGACGTCGTGGTCCGGCTGCCCTACGCGCCGGACCCGGTGCCGAAGGTGACCGAGGGCAAGGCCGGCGTCGTCGGGCTCTACGGCGGGTTCCCGTCGCTGGTCAGCCCGCTGGGCTTCCACGACCTGGTGATCACGCCGCTGCCGGGCGAGGGCGAGTTCCTGGCCACCTACCGCAGCGACTGCACGATGCTCGCCACCGGCAACCCGTACCGCAACGACTACATCGCCACGTTCACGGTGCGCGGGGACAAGCTCGCCGCGTTCACCGAGTACTTCGACCCGCTCGTGTTCGTGACCGCGGGCGGGGCGACGGTGCAGGCCCCCGGCTGATGGACGCGTCCTCCGGGCCCCGCCGCACCCGCGGCGGGGCCGAGGGCGGGGCGATCGCGAGCTACGCCCTGGTCGGGATGCTCGTCGGCAGCTCTACAACTCGATCGTCCACATCGGCTACTCGACCGGTGGCGTGCTGGCGGCGCTGATCGCGATCCCGGTGCTGCCCGCGCTGGGCTTCCGGTCGATGTACCTGATCGGCGCGCTGCCGGTGCAGGTGCTGTTCCCGATCGCCTACCGGTACCTGCCCGAGTCGCCCGCGGACTGTTCGGGCCCACCTACCGGCGACGGTCGGTCGTGTTCGCGCTCGTCGGGTTCTGCGGGCTGCTGCTCACCTACGGCGTCGGGACCTGGCTGCCGGAGATCATGCGCAAGTCCGGGTTCGAGCTCGGGTCGGCGCTGTCGTTCCTGCTCGTGCTGAACCTGGGCAACATCGTGGGCAGCCTGCTGGTCGCCCGGGTGGCGGACCGGATCGGTTCCCGGCGGGTCGTCCCGGCGGCGTTCGGGCTGGGGACGGTGTGCCTGGTGCTGATGGCGCTCGCACCGCCGGCTGCGGTGCTCTACGTGCTGGTCGCGCTCGTCGGGTTCGGGGCGATGGGGGCGCAGATCCTGGTCAACGGGTTCGTCGCGTCGTCCTACCCGGCACGGATCCGGGCCACCGGTCTGGGCTGGGTCGTCGGGTTCAGCCGCCTCGGCGGGATCGCCGGGCCGACCGGGGCCGGGCTGGTGCTCGCCTCCGGGGTGGGGGTCGCGTGGAACTTCTGGTTCTTCGCCGTGTTCTCGCTCGCGGCGGCGTCGCTGCTGCTGGTCCTGGGCCCGGTCGGGGACAGACGGGAGGCCCCGACGGCGACCCGAACGGCCGGTTGACCGACCTCCTGTCCCGCAACCACGGTGGGGTCGTGGCCGGCAACGGGGCCGGTCACGACTCCACCGGAGGTCCGCCATGGGGCGTGTCGAGGGCAAGGTCGCACTGATCACCGGAGCCGCACGGGGGCAGGGCCGCAGTCACGCGGTCCGGCTGGCGCAGGAGGGCGCGGACATCATCGCCGTCGACATGTGTGCCGACGCGAAGACGGTGCCCTACGCGCTCGGCACCCGTGACGACCTGGCCGAGACGGCCCGTCTGGTCGAGGAGCTCGACCGCCGGGTGCTCACCCGCGTCGCCGACGTCCGCGACCTCGGGGCGCTGGAGTCGGCCGTCGCCGACGGGGTGACCGAGTTCGGGCATCTCGACATCGTCTCGGCGAACGCCGGCATCGGCTCGTTCGCGCCGGCCTGGGAGCTCTCCGAGGAGACCTGGCAGGAGATGATCGACATCAACCTGACCGGCGTCTGGAAGACCACCAAGGCCGCCATCCCGCAGATGATCTCCCAGGGCACCGGCGGCTCGATCGTCCTGACCAGCTCCGCGGCCGGGCTGGTCGCCTACGGCAACCTGGCGCACTACACCTCGGCCAAGCACGGGGTGGTCGGGCTGATGCGGGTGCTCGCCGTCGAGCTGGCGCAGTACGGGATCCGGGTCAACACGGTGAACCCGACGACGGTCGACACGGACATGCTCGGCAACCAGGCCATCTACTCGCTGTTCACCGGCGACGAGAACGCGACCCGCGAGCAGGCGATGGAGGCGTTCAAGGGCCTCAACGCGATGCCGGTGCCCTGGGTGGAGCCGGTCGACGTCTCCAACGCCGTGCTGTACCTGGCCTCGGACGAGGCCCGCTACGTCACCGGCTCGACGCACGTGGTCGACGCCGGCGGAACCCAGCCCTACCGGTTCCCGCACGCCTGAGCCGGTCCGGCGGACGGGTCCCGCGGCACTCGCGTCCGGCCCTCAGCGAGGGGGCTGGGGCAGCGCCGCGGTGATCCCGCCGTCGACGGTGAACGTCTGCCCGGTCGTCCAGCGCGACTCGTCGGAGGCCAGGTAGAGCGCGAGGGCGGCGACCTCGTCCTCGGTGCCCAGGCGCCGGGCGGGGTAGACCGACGCGACCCGGGCCATCGCCTCGTCCGGGTCCATGCCGGCGCCCGCGCCTCCGCCGGAGGCGTAGGTGTCGCGCACCAGCGGCGTCGGCACCGTCGCGGGGGCGACGACGTTCACCCGGATCCCGTGCGGGCCGTAGTCGACGGCGGCCTGTCGGGCCATCCCGATGCAGCCGGCCTTGGCCGCGGCGTAGGGGAAGATCCCCGGCACGCCGCGCAGCCCGCCGACGCTGGCCTGCACGATCACCGACCCGGACCCCTGCTCGACCATCGACGGCAGCGCCCACCGGAACGAGAGCCACTTGCTGGTCAGGTTTCCCGCGATCACCCGGTCCCACGTCTGCAGGTCGGTGTCGGCGGCGGTGCCCGCCCCGGCGATCCCGGCGCAGGCGTAGACGACGTCGATCCGCCCGAAGCGCTCCAGCGCGTCCTCGGTGGTGGCCCTCGCCTGGTCCGGGTCGGCGAGGTCGGCCTCCCGCGCGAACGACTCCCCGCCGGCGGCACGGATCGCGGCCGCGGTGTCGGCGACGGCCGGATCGCGGTCCGCGCACAGCACCCGTGCGCCCTCGCGGGCGAACATCGTCGCGGCGGCCCGCCCGATCCCGGACGCCGCGCCGGTGACGAGCGTGGCCTTGCCGTCGAGCCTGCCCATGACGTGCTCCCTTGCCGTGACGGGGGTCTGCTGCCTACGTTCTACCAAACGAACGGTAGTGGGAAGGGGTGGCCATGTCCCAGGACGTCATCGGGCTCGGCGCCGGGGTGTCCGGGCTGGTCACCGCCTGCCTGCTGGCCGAGCAGGGGCAGCGGGTGCTGCTGCTGGAGAAGCACGGTCACCTGGGTGGACGGGCACGCGAGTACCGCTACCGCGGGCATCAGATCGGGCTCGGCAGCCATCTCGTCGAGGACCCGGGTGACTCGCTGACCCGGGTCTGCGCGGTGCTCGGGCACGAGCTGGAGCACTCCCGCCGCAGCGACTCGATGCCGTTCTGGACGAACGGGAAGGGCTGGGCGCCGATTCAGGAGCAGTACTCCGGCGCGGCCAAGGCCGGGCTCAAGCGCTGCATCCGGGCCCTGGCCGACACCCCGTACTCCGAGCTGGAGAACTGGAACCACGCGTCGTTGCGGGAGTGGATGGCCCAGCACACCTCCGACGAGGGCGTCTACACGGTGTGGGAGGCGATCTCGGTGCTGGAGCAGATCACGCTGCGCCCGCACGAGCACTCGGCGTCGGAGAACCTCTTCACCCGCAAGATGCACTACGAGGCACGGCGGACGGCCGGGTACTCGTTCTGGCCGATGGGCGGCTGGGACGCGCTCTGGCACGCCATGGTCGAACGGTTCCAGGCCCTCGGCGGGGAGCTGCGGCTCTCGACGCCGGTCTCGCGGGTCCGGGTCCACGACGGGGCGGTGCGCGGGGTGCGGCTGCGGTCCCTCGACGGCGGCCCGGCCGAGGAGATCGACGCCGACCGGGTCGTGGTGTCCGCGCCGGTGTGGGATCTGCCGCGGCTGTTCGACTCCGGCGCCCTGCCGTGGGACCTGCTGGCCCGGATCCGGATGCTGGCCGACAACCGCAACCGCGCCTGCTGGATCGGCTACTGGATCGCCGCGGAGGAGCCGGTGATCGCGATGACCGAACGGGAGATGGCCTCGTTCCTGTCGACGCCGCGCTGCGGGCTGCCCGGGTTCACGCTCAACTTCACCGGCTACGACCCGTCGGTCTCACCGACGGGGGAGTACCTGACCTGCGTCGGAGCCTCGTTCGACGCCACCGAGCGATATGGCGACCGCCCCTGGATCGACCGCAAGTTCGCCGAGCTGTGGGACGACATCGAGGAGATGATGCCGGCCGCCCGCGGCGCGCTCTGGACGAAACCGCACGTGGTGAACAACTACGGGGTGATCAACAAACCGGGCCTGGTCGGGCCGGTGCGCCCGGACACCGAGGTCCGCGGCGTCGAGGGACTGTGGCTGACCGGGGACACGACCCGCTCGCGCGGGATCGGGATCGACAAGGCGGCCCGGGCCGGGATCACCACGGCCGAGTCGGTGCTGGGACGACGGCTGCCGGCGTTCGCCGGGACCGTGCGCTACTGAGACGAGGGGATCGAGCATGGCGGGTCGGATGGAGGGCAAGGTCGCGTTCATCACGGGCGCGGCGCGCGGGCAGGGCCGCAGTCATGCGGTGCGGCTGGCGCAGGAGGGCGCGGACATCATCGCGGTGGACGTCTGCGCCCCGATCGCCAGCGTGGACAAGTACCCGGGCGCCACCCGGGCCGACCTGGACGAGACCGTCGCCGAGGTCGAGAAGCTGGACCGGCGGATCGTCGCCCGGGTCGCCGACGTCCGCGACGCCGGCGGCCTGCAGGCCGCACTCGACGAGGGCGTGTCCGAGCTGGGGGGGCTGGACACCGTCGTCGCCAACGCCGGGATCGCCAGCTACGGCATGAGCGTCGACCTGACCGAGCAGATGTGGCAGGACATGCTCGACGTCAACCTCACCGGCGTCTGGCACACCGCGAAGGCGGCCGTGCCGCACCTGCGCGCCCGTGGCGGCGGCTCGATGGTGTTCACCAGCTCGATCGGCGGGCTGAAGGGGATCATGCAGGTCGCGCACTACGTCTCGGCGAAGCACGGGCTGGTCGGCCTGATGCGCACGATGGCCAACGAGCTCGCGGCCGAGCGCATCCGGGTCAACACCGTGCACCCGACCAACGTCGACACCCACATGATCCAGAATCCCGGCACGTACGGGATGTTCGCCCCGGGCGACCCGGACCCCACACAGGACAAGGCGATGGCCGGGTTCATGTCCCTCAACGCGCTGCCGGTGCCGTGGGTCGACCCGGTCGACATCAGCAACGCGGTGCTGTTCCTGTCCAGCGACGAGGCCCGCTACGTCACCGGCGTGGCACTGCCCGTCGACGCCGGCGCGAACGTCAAGTAGGGAGATCGGGATGCGGATCGACGGTGCGGTCGGACTGGTCACCGGCGGAGCGTCCGGCCTGGGTGGCGGGACGGCCCGGATGCTGGTCGAGCGAGGCGGCAGTGTCGGGATCCTCGACCTGCCGTCCTCGGCCGGGGAGGCGTTCGCGGCCGAGCTGGGGGAGCGGGCGCTGTTCGTCCCGGTCGACGTCGCCGACGAGAGCCAGGTCGAGAGCGGGGTCGCCGCCGTCGCGGAGCACTTCGGGCGGATCGACGTGTGCGTGAACGCGGCCGGGATCAGCCCGGCGGCGCGGGTGCTCTCCCGCAAGGGGCAGCTGCACCCGCTCGACGTGTTCCGGCGGACGGTCGAGATCAACCTGGTCGGGACCTTCGACGTGCTGCGGCACGCGGTGGCCGCCATGGCGCGCAACGAGCCCGGCCCCGACGGCGAGCGCGGCCTGATCGTGAACGTGTCCTCGGCCGCGGCGCTGGAGGGGCAGGCCGGGCAGGCCGCCTACTCGGCGTCCAAGGGCGGGATCGTCGCGCTGACCCTGCCGCTGGCCCGCGACCTCGCCATCTGGGGCGTGCGGGTGATGACGGTGTGCCCGGGCATCATGGACACCGGCATGCTGGCCGGGGCCGACGAGCAACGCCGCGAGGCGCTGATGGACCTGCACGTGTTCCCGAAGCGGCTCGGCCGGCCGTCGGACTTCGCCGCCCTCGTGGCGTCGTTCATGGAGAACGAGCTGATCAACGGCGAGGTGGTGCGGCTCGACGCCGCGACCCGGCTCTGAGGACCGCGAGTACGGGGACCGCGCCTACCAAACGGTAGACTTCTTCCTTCACCGAACGTCGAAGGGTCGTGGCCAGGTGCGACAGCCAGCAGGGCGCAGCGCCCGGCGGTCCGGCGGGGAGCGCAAGCCCCGCGAGGAGCGCTGGGCCGAGCTCATCGAGGTCGCCACCCAGGTGTTCTACGAGAAGGGCTACGACGGCGCCTCCCTGCAGGACATCGCGGACCGTCTCGGGATGCTCAAGGGCAGCCTCTACTACTACATCCAGTCCAAGGAGGACCTGCTCTTCGACGTCATCTCGACCGTGCACCGCGACGGCCTCGCCGTCGTCCGGGCCCGCGCCGAGGTCGAGGGCTCACCGCTGGAGAAGCTCGAGTCGGTGATCGTCGGGCACGTCGAGCACACCTGCCGCAACCTCGTGCCGACCGCGGTCTTCCTGCACGAGCTCTCCGCGCTGCCGATCGACCGGCGCAAGGAGGTCCTCGGCAGCGAGCACGCCTACCAGGGCGTGTTCCGCGACCTGATCGAGCAGGCGCAGAGGCAGGGCGACGTCCGCGCCGACCTCGACCCCCGCCTGGCCGCGCTGTCGGTCCTGGGGTCGACGAACTGGGTGTACCGCTGGTTCCGTCCCGGCGGCGCGTTCACCCCGGAGCAGATCGGGTCGGAGCTGGCCGAGATGTCGATCCGCGGGATCGCCACCGAGAAGGCTCTCGCTGCCAGAGCCTGAGCGCGCGCGCCTGCCGGAAGGCCCGGTCCGTCGCACGGGACAGGAAGATCGTCACGGCGTCGAGGTCGGCGTCGTCCAGCCCGTGCAGCAACTCGACGGCGACCCGTTCCTTCCGCCGCAGCCGGAGCTTCTCGATCGTCGTCTCGATGTGACGGCGAGCGGCGTCGGTGGGCCGTAGGACACGCCGACGCCCGTCGGACGGGTCCGGCGAGCGGCTGAGGAGCCCCTCCTGCTCCAACCGGTCGGCGAGACCACTGATCGCTCCACTGGTCAGGCCGGTCATGCCGACCAGCTGGCTCCCGGTCAGGTCGCCGTGCTGGATCAGCAGGTCCAGCATCAGATGCTCGGTCCCGGTGATCCCGAGCCGTTGGGTCAGGGCCTGCCGGAACAGCATCGAACCGATCTCCAGGCGCGCCAGGAGATCCAGGATCTCCTCGGCGTCGGTGATCTCCTCGGAGTCGGAGTCGGAGTCGGAGTCGGAGTCGGCGTCGGAGTGGTGGGCGTGGGCGTGTCGGTCGTGATCGTGGGAGCCGGTCATGTGGTGATTCGCTCACGAGGCCGCACGGATGCCGGCCGCGCCGGGACGGTGCGGAACCGCGCGCCGCGGTCTGCTTCCCGACTGTGAATCGGAGCGCCGGCCCCGGGTGGTGCTCCGTGGAAATTCGCTCACGAAGTCTCAGAACCGGTGACGGAGTTTCCGCGACGGCCCTGCCGCGAGTCTGCTCGGCGGGCCCGCCCCGCCCTCCGGGAACGGGAACGGGAACGGGTGCCGGTGTCGGGTCGCCGGTCTTCTCGACGGTGGGCGGCGGACCGATCGCACGGTCAGCGGGTGACGACCTCGACCAGGACTGTGCCGGCGGGGACCGAGGCGCCCGGCGTGACCGGGACGGCGCGCACGGTGCCGGCGATCTCGGAGCGGATCTCCATCTCCATCTTCATCGCCTCCAGCACGACCACCACGTCGCCCGCGGCGATCTCCTGGCCGGGCTCGACCCGGACGGCGATCACCGTGGCGTCCATCGGCGCGGTGGGAGGCCCGCCGGGGCCGCCCGCGGTGGCGGCGGCGCGGTCGTCGTCGGTGCGGGAGCGGCGGGTCGAGGTCCCGGCCTGTCGACCGGCAGGGATCGGCCGGCCGTAGACCTCGATCTCGACGGGTCCGCGGTCGGTCGCGATGCGGACGCGTCGGGCCGGGATGTCGCCGTCGGCGCCGGTCGCTGCGCCGTTCGACGCCCCGGGTCCGGGGGCCGCCGCGGGTCCGGAGCCGTTGGTCGCCGGGTGGCCGGGCATGGCGCCGGACCGGGCGCCCGACGGGGCGCCCGCGGTGGCTCCGGGACCGGCCCCGGCGGCGGTGGTGGCCGTGGTGTCGTTGGCGTTGGCGAGGAGCGTGGCGGGGTCCCACTCGCGTTCGACCGACCCGGTGTCGTGCGTCGCGGTGGTGAAGGTGTCCTGGTCGAGGACGGCGCGCAGGTAGGGCGCGGTCGTCGCGATGCCGTCGACGCGGAGCTCGCCGAGTGCGGCGGACAGGCGGCGGCGGGCGGTGTCGCGGTCGGGGCCGTGGGCGAGGACCTTCGCGAACATCGAGTCGTACTCGGCCGCGACCGAGCCACCGGACTCCAGGCCGGTGTCCACGCGCAGGCCCGGCCCGGTGGGCAGGGTGAGCGTGCCGATGCGGCCGGGGGAGGGGCGGAACGACAGGGCCGGGTCCTCGGCGGCGATCCGGGCCTCGATCGCGTGGCCGCGGACGGTGACGTCGCCGGGGGTGAGGGTGAGCGCGCGGCCGTCGGCGATGCGCAGCTGCTCGGCGACGAGGTCGACGCCGGTGACCAGCTCCGTGACGCCGTGCTCGACCTGCAGGCGGGTGTTCATCTCGAGGAAGTAATGGGCGTCGTCGGCGACGAGGAACTCGACGGTCCCGGCACCGGTGTAGCCGACGTCGCGTGCGATGCGGAGGGCGGCGTCGGTGATCGCGGCGCGCAGGTCGGGGGACAGATCCGGTGCGGGCGCCTCCTCGATCAGCTTCTGGTGGCGGCGCTGCACCGAGCAGTCGCGGTCGCCGAGCGCGAGAACCGTGCCGTGGGTGTCGCCCAGGACCTGCACCTCGACGTGCCGCGGACGCTCCAGGTAGCGCTCCAGATGCACCTCGGAGCGACCGAAGGCGGCGGCGGCCTCGCGACCGGCGGCGGCCAGGGCGTCGTCCAGCCCGTCGAGACCCTGCACGACGCGCATGCCGCGCCCGCCGCCGCCGAACGACGCCTTGACCACCAGCGGCCAGCCGATCTCCTCGGCGGACGCGATGACCCCGTCCCGGTCGTCGACGTCGAGCGCGCCGGTGCCGGGCGGGACCGGGACGTCGCAGGCGACCGCGACCGCACGCGCCGCGACCTTGTCGCCCATCCGCGCGATCACCTCGGGCGAGGGGCCCACGAACGCCATCCCGGCCGCGACGACGGCGGCGGCGAATCCGGCGTCCTCGGAGAGCAGGCCGTACCCGGGGTGCACCGCGTCCGCACCGGCGGTCTTGGCCGCGTCGAGGAGCGCGTCGATGTCGAGGTAGGACTGTCGTGCGGGTGCCGGACCGATCCGGTGGGCGTCGTCGGCGAGCCGCACGTGCAGGGCGTCGGCGTCGGCGTCGCTGTACACCGCGACGGCACGTAACCCCAGCTCACGGCACGCGCGGACGATCCGCACCGCGATCTCCCCGCGGTTGGCCACCAGGACGGTGCGGATACCCAGTCGGTCGGCCACGGGGGCTCCTTGTCCGTTCGGTGAGGTGCGCTTCGAGGTCTGTCTACCAACCGACCGTCTGATAGTCTAGCGTCACCGGCGGGACGAGCGACCGGCTCACCGGAGGAGGGCGCGTGACGGCGAGTGACACCAGCATGGACGGGCGGCTGGCGGTTCTGCGCGAGCGGCGCGCCCGCGCACTGGAGATGGGTGGGCCCGAGGGTCTGCGCAAGCATCGCGAGTCCGGGCGCCTGCCGGTCCGCGAGCGCGTCGACATGCTCGTCGACCCGGACTCGTGGTTCGAGATCGGGGCACTGGCACTGCCCGAGCGCCGCACCGCCAAGCACATCCCGGGCGACGCCGTCGTCACCGGATTCGGGCTGCTCGACGGCCGCCGGATCGGCGTGATCGGGATCGACGCGAGTGTCGTCGCGGGCACGACGGCGCCGATCAGCATGCGCAAGCAGGGCCGTCTGATCGAGCACGCGCAGCGCCACGGTTTCCCGCTGGTACTGCTCTGCGACGCCGACGGCGGCCGGATGCCCGACGTCTCCGGCTGGCGGTTCTCCGGCCTGCCGCTCGACTTCACCTCGTTCCTCAAGCCGGCCCCCGGCGCGCCGGTCGTGCCGCGTGCGGCCGCGGTGCTCGGACCCAGCTACGGCGACTCGGCCCTGCACGCCTCGACCGCGCACTACGTGGTGATGATCCGGTCGGCGTCGCTGGCGCTGTCCGGGCCGTCGGTGGTGGAGCCGGCGATCGGGGAGAAGGTCACCGACGACGAGCTGGGCGGTCCCGCCGCGGCGACCGAGGCCGGCAACGCGCACCTGGTCGTCGAGACCGAGGCGGACGCGATGGACGCGATCGCGGCGTTCCTGTCCTACCTCCCGCAGAACTCGAGCCTGCCCGCACCGATCGCGCCGGCCCGGCCGCCCGGCCGCGACCCGTCCGAGCTGGAGACGCTCGTGCCGACCGGCTCGCGCGCCGGCTACGACATGCGCGACGTCTTCGCCTGCCTGGCCGACGAGGCGAGTGTCCTGCCCTGGGCCGACGGCTGGGGGTCGAGCCTGCTCACCGCGCTGGCCCGGATCGAGGGCCGTCCGGTCGGTCTCGTCGGCAACCAGCCGATCGTCCGCGCCGGCGCTCTGGACCCCGCCGCGCTGGCGAAGGAGCGTGCGTTCGTCGACCTCTGCGACACGTTCGGGTTGCCGCTGGTGTTCCTGCACGACGTGCCCGGCCTGATGATCGGCACCCAGGCCGAGAAGGCGGGCATCCTGCACGGCTACGAGGCGCTCGTCTCGCGGATCTCCGAGGCGAGCGTGCCGAAGGTCGGCGTGGTGCTGCGCAAGGCGTACGGCGGCGGGCACTTCGCGATGGGCGGGCGCCCGACGCAGCCGGACTTCCTCTACGCCTGGCCGACCGCCGAGCTGGGGTTCATGGCCCCGGAGACGGGCATCCGCACGATCTACCGCCGTCGTCTGGAGACCGTGCTCGCGGAGCAGGGCCCGGAGGCGCACGCGGCGCTGGTCGAGGAGCTCACTGCGGAGTGGATCAGCGAGGCGGAGCCGTGGGAGGCCGCGGCGCACCTCTCGCTCGACGACGTCATCGAGCCCGCGTCCACCCGTCACGTCGTGGCGACCAGCATCGAGATAGCCCTGGGTGGATCGGGTCTGGGTGGATCGGGTCTGGGAGGTCGGGCATGACGAACCTGCGGGTCGAGGTGGACGGTGCGGTCGCGCTCTTCGTGATCGACGCACCCGAGAAGCTCAACGCCATGGGCCGGACGTTCTGGCCCGAGCTGCGCGACGCCCTGAGTACCTGCGAGGCCGACGAGCGGGTGCGGGCAGTGGTGGTCACCGGCGCCGGGGAGAAGGCGTTCTCCGCCGGGGGCGACATCGCGAGCTTCGCCGAGCTGGGCGACGCGACCGCGAAGCGGGCGTTCCAGCAGGACTGCATGCGCACATTCGCCGCGGTCGAGGAGTCCCCGCTGCCGGTGATCGCCGCCGTGAACGGCTACGCGATGGGTGGGGGCTGCGAGCTGGCCCTGGCCTGCGACGTCGTGCTGGCGTCGGACACCGCGCGGTTCGGGATGCCGGAGACGGCGGTCGGGCTGGTGCCCGGGTTCGGGGTGCTGCGCGCGCCCTCGGTGATCGGGCGGCACTGGACGAAGCTGATGATGTTCGCCGGGGAGAAGGTCGACGCCGAGACCGCCGTCCGGATCGGGCTGGCGCAGAAGGTCGTCCCGGCCGCGGAGCTGATGGCCGAGGCCCGCAAGCTGGCCGAACGGATGGCCGCCGCCGCGCCGCTGGCCGTCGCGACGGGCAAGAACCTGGTGAACGCACGTGTCGAGCGCGGCGAGTTCGACCACTCCACGGCCGCGCTGACCGTCCTGCACTCCACCCACGACGCCGCCGAGGGGATCGCCGCGTTCGTCGGCAAGCGCCCACCGCGGTTCGAGGGGCGGTGACGGCCGTGACCGGGCAGGGGCCGGATCCGTTCGTGGCGCTGATGCGCCGCTACGTCGTCGACTACACCAACCGGCAGGACACGAGCGTCTGCGCCGAGATCATGGAGCCGGACTACACGCTCCGGATGGGCCCGCACGAGGTGTCCGGGCGCGACGAGGCCTACATCCCGGCGTCGCGCAAGCAGTTCATGCAGTTCCCCGGGCTCGGGCTGACCGTGCACGAGGTCGTGACCAACGGCGAGCGCCTTGCGCTGCGGTTCTCCGAGCACGGCGCGTCGCGGCGGCACGAGGGGGCCGCCGCGGCCTGGACCGGACTCGGGCTCTACCGCTGGAACGGCACCCGGCTGCAGGACAACTCCGTCGAGCAGGACTACCTGTCCCGGCGCCGTCAGCTCGCCTCCGGGACCCCGGCGGCGGTCGGAGGCCCGGCCGTCGCGCCGTGGGACACCCCGGCCCGTCCGGCGGACCCGGCGGCCGAGGCCGTGGTGCGGTCCTGGATCGCCCGCGGGGTGGCCGCCGGAGGACCGGCGGCAGCGCGCTCCTCGACCGTGAACACCGATCTGACCTGGGACGACGGCGGCCCGGGCAGCGAGCACGCGGTGCTGGCCGACGCGGCGTCGGTCATCGACGACCTGTTCTCCGCCGGGGACGCGGTCGCGTTCCGCCTGACCTGCCACGGCCGCTACGCCGGGGGGCTGGACGACGTCACCGACGCGCCCGCCGGCACCCCCGCGACGTGCCACCTGGTCGGGCTCGTGCACGTCCGCGACGGTCAGGTCGCGTCCGGGCACCTTGTGCGCGACCGTCTGGGCATGGCCCGCGCGCTGTCGCCGGCCCCCGCCCGCAGCCGATGACCGTCCCCGCCCGCGACCGAAGAGGGAGGCTCCTGTGACCGGTGCGATCGCCGACGACCTGCTGACCGCGCAGGCGAGTGCCGACCCGTACGCCGTGTTCGACGCGCTGCGACGCGACGACCCGGTGCACTGGAGCGAGACCCACCGCGCGTGGCTGGTCACCCGCTACGCCGACGTCTCCGCGGCGTTCGCGAACAAGGCGTTCTCCAACGACCGGGTGCGTCCGGTGCTGGCCAAGCAGCAGGCCCGGCGCGCGGAGTCGGGCGAGGCCGCCGACCGTCCCGCGACCGCGTCCGAGCGGGTGCTGGCGTTGATGTCGGGCTGGATGGTCGTGTCCGACCCGCCGGTGCACACCCGCCTGCGCAAGCTCGCCGCCGGCGCGTTCAAGGGCCAGCGGATCGCGGTGATGGACGCGCAGATCACCGCCCTGGTCGACGAGCTGCTCGACGGGTTCCTCGCCGGCGCCGGCGAGCAGGATCTGATCAGCGAGGTCGCCTACCCGCTGCCCGCCACGGTGATCGCGACGATGCTGGGCGCGCCGCCGTCGGACCGGGACCTGTTCCGCGAGTGGTCCGACGAGCTGGCCCTGGTCGCGTTCGGCACCGGTGGTGCCGCGCGCGCCGAGCGTCACGAGCGCGCCCTGCGCGGCCTCAACGAGATGGACGCCTATTTCCGCGGGCTCGTCGCGCAGCGTCGCGCGGAGCCCGGCGAGGACATGCTGAGCGCGATGATGTCGACGGACGAGAGCGACGACAAGCTCAGTGACGACGAGCTCGTCGCGATGTGCGCGCTGCTGCTGTTCGCCGGGCACGAGACGACGACGAACTCGATCGCCAACGCGACGCTGGCGCTGCTGCGCAACCCGGACGCGCTCGCCGCGCTGCGGGCCGACCCGTCGCTGCTCAACCCCGCCGTCGAGGAGCTCCTGCGCTACGACGGCCCGATCAAGGTGATCAACCGGTGGGTGGTCGCGGAGACCGAGCTCGCCGGCCGGACGATCTCGCCCGGGGAGCGGGTGCACCTGGTGCTGGCCTCGGCCAACCGGGACCCGGAGAAGTTCACCGACCCGGACACCCTCGACCTGACACGCAGCCCGAACCCGCATGTCGCGTTCGGCAAGGGGATCCACGCGTGCATCGGTGCGCAGCTGGCGCGGATGGAGACGCGGATCGCGGTGGGCCGGATCGTCGAGCGCCTGCCCGGTCTCGCGCTGGCCCACGAGCCGGTGTGGAAGGACGCGCTGGCGTCGCGGTCGATGGAGACGCTGGTGGTGACGCACTGATGCGTATCGGGGTGAACTCCGAGGTCTGCGAGGCGCACGGGCAGTGCTCCGTCGTCGACATGGACCTCTTCCCGCTCGACGACGACGGCTACAGCGCGCTCGGCCCGGACGCGACGGTGCCCGAGGGCGAGGAGGACGTCGCGAAGATCGGCGTCGAGTCCTGCCCGGTCCGGGCGCTGTCGGTGCTGGAGGAGGAGTGAACGCGGTCGCGCCGCACCGCGCCGAGCCGGTGGCGGGCGGGGCGCACGACGTCCTGTTCACCCCCGTCGCGCTGGGCCCGCTGACGCTGCGCAACCGCCTGGTGATGGCCCCGATGGGCACCTGCCTCGACGAGTCCGGGCACATCACCGACGACACGATCGCCTACTACGTCCGGCGCTCCCAGGGCGGCGTCGGCGCGATCACCGTCGAGGGCTGCCTGGTCTCCGCCGACACCGTCGGGCCCGAACCGAAGATCTGCTCGGACGACTACCTACCCGGCCTGCGCAAGCTCGTCGACGCGCTCGCCCCCTACGACGTGACGGTCGGCGTCCAGCTCATGCACCCGGGCCGTCAGGTCGTCGAGGGGCCGTCGGTCGCGCCGTCGCCGGTGCCGCTGAACTCGCACGCGCCCGTCCCGCACGAGCTGACCGCCGACGAGATCGCGACGATCGTCGCCGACTACGCCGACGCCGCCCGCCGCGCCCGCGACGCCGGGTTCTCCTTCGTCGAGGTGCACGGCGCGCACGGCTACCTGCCGTCGAACTTCCTGTCCCCGCAGCACAACCACCGCACCGACGGCTACGGCGGCGACCTCGCCGGCCGGGTGCGGTTCTCCGCCGAGGTGGCGGGCGCGATCACCGGCGCCGTCGGGCCGGGGATGCCGCTGGTGTGGCGGATCAACGGCGAGGACGCCGAACGCGACGGGCTGGGCCTGGACGAGTCCGTCGCGGCGGCGCGGGCGATCGTCGACGCGGGCGCGTCGGCCATCAGCGTGACGGCCGGGACGTGGCTGTCGCTGCAGGTCACCCTCGCTCCGATGTCGACCCCGCGCGGGCACATGCGGCGGTTCGCGGCCGCCGTGCGCAGCGCCGTCGACGTGCCGGTGATGGCCGTCGGGCGCCTCGACGACCCGGACATGGCCGCCGAGGTGATCGCCTCCGGCGAGGCCGACATGGTCCTGATCGGACGCGGGCTGATCGCCGAGCCGGACTGGCCGGACCTCGTGCACGCCGGACGTCTCGACGAGCGACGTCCCTGCATCGCCTGCAACGCCTGCGTCGACCTCGTCGGGCGCGGCGAGCGGGCCCGCTGCGCGGTGAACCCGGAGGCCGGGCGCGAGCGGGAGTGGTCGCTGAACCCGGTAGTGACGCCGCGGCGGGTGATGGTCGTGGGCAGCGGGCCGTCCGGGATGGAGGCGGCCCGGATCGCACGGCTGCGCGGACACACGGTCTCGATCTGGGAGCGCGACGACGAGCTCGGCGGCAAGCTCGAGGTCGCCGGACTCGCACCCAGCAAGCACGAGGTGCTGCGCTACAGGGCGTTCCAGGCGGCGCGGCTGCGCACGCTCGGCGTCGAGATCCACACCGGCGCCGAGGTGGACGCCTCTACGGTCGCGTCGGAGAAGCCGGACGTCGTGGTGGTCGCGACCGGGGCCGACCCGCTGGTGCCGCCGATCCCCGGCATCGACGGCGCGCACGTGCACGACGCGCAGCGGCTGCTGCGCGGCGACGTGGACGTGCCGACCGGGGCCCGCGTCGTCGTGGTCGGCGGCAGCGCCACCGGCTGCGAGACCGCGGAGCTGCTGCGCGAGCGGGGCGCCGAGGTGGCGATCGTGGAGATGGCGCGCAGCATCGGACGTGGCATCGAGGCGATCACCCGCCGGCAGATGGTGCGCTCGCTGCGCCACGACGGTGTGCAGGTGCTCACGAACGCCACGGTGGTCGGGATCGAGCCGGGGCTGGTGCGCTTCACCGACGCCGAGGGCGGGGAGCAGGAGCTGCCCGCCGACGTCGTCGCGCTGGCGATCGGGTGGCGTCCGTCCGGGAAGACGTTCTCCGGACCGCTCGTCGAAGCCGGGATCGAGGTCCGGATCCTCGGCGACGCCGACGCACCGGGCGACTTCGTCCGCGCGATCAACACCGGCGCCGACGCCGCCCTCTCCATCTGACCCCCAGAAAACCGGCGAACGGCACGCTCGTCGAAAAGGTTGCGACGAACGTGCCGCTCGTTGGAGAGCAGGTGGCTACTGGGCCGGGGCGAAGAGCTCCAGGGCGATGCCGTCGGGGTCGCGGAACTCCAGCAGGTGGCCCATGCCGATGTCCTTCACGCCTTCGTGCTTGATCGACAACGAGTCGAGGTGGGCGGAGGCGGCCTCGAGGTCGGCCACGGTGCCCACGGAGAAGCTGAGGTGGTCGAGCCCGACGCGGTTCTCGTCGAAGGTGTCGGACTCGGGC
The DNA here is from genome assembly GCF_004217185.1 of Pseudonocardia sediminis. Lineage (NCBI taxonomy): Bacteria > Bacillati > Actinomycetota > Actinomycetes > Pseudonocardiales > Pseudonocardiaceae > Pseudonocardia > Pseudonocardia sediminis. The sequence goes on from NZ_SHKL01000001.1 coordinate 1,394,109, forward strand.
GCCATCGGGCGTAGGCCGAACAACGCCCCGCCCGGGATCTGGTAGATCACGCCGCCGAACAGGAACCACATCTGCTCGCGCGTGGCCTCGTCGGCATCGGCGGGCAGCTCGACCGCGACCGGGAACCCGAAGACGGAGTCGTAGAACTCCCGGGAACGGGCGATGTCGCGGACGGTGATGCGGACGTGGGCGTAGCCGGTCGTCTGAATAGTCATCGTGGCCGATCGTCGCAGCGGCCCGGTCATCGCGCGCGACGGAGATGCACATCCGTGCATCGATGTGGTGCACCGCCGGTCGGGTACGGCGCTGTACCCGACCGGCGGTGGGATCGTGGCGGCCTCAGGAGCTCAGGGTGAAGCCCTCGTAGCCGTTGTCCGCGATCTCGGTGATGCGGTCCGCGTACGGTCCGACGCCGCCGATGTAGGCCATGAACACGCGCGGCTTGCCCGGCACGTTGGAGCCCATGTACCAGGAGTCCGCGGTCGGGTAGAGCGTGTGGTTGCCGACCTCCTCGACGTGGGCGACCCAGCCGTCCTCGGCCTCGGTCGTCGCGTCGATCTCGGTGTGGCCGTGCTCGCGCAGGTAGGCGATGGCGTCGGTGACCCACTCGACGTGCTGCTCGATCGAAACGATCATGTTCGAGAGCACCGACGGGCTCGACGGCCCGGTGATCGTGAACAGGTTCGGGAACCCGGCCACGGCCAGCCCCAGGTAGGAGCGCGGTCCCTCGCCCCACTTCTCCTTCAGCGCCACCCCGCCCCTGCCACGGATGTCGACCGCGGTGAGCGCGCCGGTCATCGCGTCGAAGCCGGTGGCGAACACGATCGCGTCCACCTCGTACTCCGCCTCCGAGGTCCGGATGCCGGACTCGGTGATCTCCTGCAGCGGCGTC